>NZ_LMCZ01000005.1:0-239196 GCF_001424965.1 Rhizobium sp. Root1204 | reverse complement strand
TAGCTCGTCAGGCTCATAACCTGAAGGCCGCAGGTTCAAATCCTGCCCCCGCAACCAAACAAAAAACAAAAGCCCGTGATCAGAAATGACACGGGCTTTCGTGCGTTAATCGGCACGAAAAACAAGCAGCAATGATAACGCCACAAGCCAACGCCCGGCGAGCGCCAGCCATGAGACACGAAGATATCAACAAGGCCCAGGAGTTCTTTGGGAACTTCCCGTTTCTTCAAGGAAGCATCGCGGCGGACGATCAAGGTGATGCCGGGATGGCATGAAAATTCGGCCGATTCGCACGCGACGCGGCCAAGGTGAAAGGCGCACAAACCGATGACTTCGAACCCGATGAGGTGCGGCTGTCTATGGTATATTCGTGTGAAGGATAGCGCTCTGGCCGCAAAGCTCAAAGACCGTGGGAGCGCCAAATAGGGCGCTATCTTTGCGCAAAGTGCGTTCTGTTGAAATGGGTTCGTTCGAACCCAGGTACTTTGTAAACTGTATTGGGCAGATGCTCGGTGCGCTGAAGCTCCCCGCCTTTCAGGCAGGGAGCATTAACTGCAGGTTTTGATTGCCGATCGATAGGTTAGGAAACCAATGTCGTCTTGGCGACCGACAGTATTTTCGAGAACAGGTCAATGTCTTCACGCGAGTCCGAGGGCGGCGTGCGATTGGGCGCGCCACTGACGATCGTGTCGTGGAAGGCCTCGAGTTCGATCTGGAACGCGTCCTTGTGGAACGGTCCGAGCGTGCGGACGAGGTTGCTGTCGGCTGTGCTCTCCTGCACCTCCAGCGTCATCGGCAGATTGCGCAGATACGGCGTGTTGTAGCGGAACTGCAGGCGCTTGGTCTTCGACATGACCTCGATGCCGGCATCGAAGCGGGCGATATCGTCGATCAGGCATTCATAGATGGCAGTGAAGCTGCCGTAATCGAACATCGCGGTCAATTGTTCGCCATTTTGCGAGAGCTGTGCACCGATCACCCGCTTTGGCGAGCCGCCGAGCAGATCGCGCATGGCCGACAGGGAATGCGAGCACAGGCCGGTCATGACTTCATAGCCGCGCTTGACGATGGCTGGTGCGTCTGCCCCACACATCGCATCCATCATTTCCTTGCGCAGCGCCCGGCTCTCATCGATCAGCTTGGCCGGAATGTCGCCCTTCGGGGTCACGACCTTGTCGGTCTGGTTGAAGAACCAGGGGCCTTCGCAGATTACGTCACGGACGCGGACATAGGAGATCGGTCCGAAATTTGCGAGCTCCTGCTTGGCCGCCATGAAGGCCGGCGCAAAACGGCGCATGTAGCCGACCATCACCACGCGATCGGATGCTGCCTCGGCAGCGGCCAGCATCTCCAGATCCGCTGCCGTCAGGCAGGCCGGCTTTTCGATGAAGACGTGCTTGCCGGCCGCAAGCGCAGCCCTCGCCTGCTCGCCATGATGCTGGTCGGGGCTGAGGATCAGAACGGCATCGATATCGGGATCGGCAAACAGCGCATCAGCCGTATCGTAGCGCTTGGCGATCTTCCAGTGATCGGCGACCTCAGCCAGCACCGAAGGCGAAACATCGTGCACGGCGGCAAGTTCGAATTGCTGCTGCAGCTTGTGCAGCGTTGGAATGTGCATTAGCTGCGCCACTTCTCCAAGCCCAACCAGGCCAACTCTCAATCGCATATTCCACTCCTGTGTTGCGCTTTTTGCGCGAATTAAATTCGGATAGTGAATTTAAATACCGGAAGCCACTCCCTTGCTCAAGCGCGAAAATGGAATGAACATTCGATTTTTACACCCGCATGTCGAAATTTTCCATTTACAGACGGAAACTTCTGGATATTATGATCCATAATTTGGATTTAATAAAAGGGGAGTAAAGCATGTCCATTCGCGCAGTTCTCGCATTCAGCATCGCCACCCTCGGGCTTTCGGCCGCCTACCCGGCCGTCTCGCAGGCCGAAACCATCAACATCTTCTGCTCGTCGTCCGGCATCGAATTGCAGCTCTGCAAGGAAGGCTCCGAAGCCTGGGGCAAGGAAACTGGCAACGAGGTGAAGATCACCACCATGCCGGCAAACTGGGACGATGTTCTGTCGCTCTATCAGCAGCTGCTGTCGGCGCAGTCGACCGATGTCGACGTGATGATCCTCGATGGCGTCTGGGTCGGGCCGCTGAAAAGCCACCTGCTCGATCTGGCGGAAGCCATGCCTGCAGGCACGGTCGACAAGTATTTCCCATCGGCCGTGGCCGCCGGTACGGTCGGTGGAAAGTTTGTCGCGATGCCGTGGTACATGGATACGGGCCTGCTGTTCTACCGCAAGGACCTGCTCGACAAATACGGCGCCAAGGTTCCGGAAACCTGGTCTGACCTGACGACAACAGCACAGTTGGTTCAGGACGGCGAGCGCAAGGCAGGCAACGACAAGATGTGGGGTTACGTCTGGCAGGGCCGGGCCTATGAGGGTCTCGTCTGCAATGCCACCGAATGGTTCGCAAGCAGCGGCGCCGGCACGTTTATCGATGCCGAAGGCAAGATCACCATTGCCTCGCCCGAAGCCAAGGACATGCTGAAGACGGCGGCCGGCTGGGTCGGCACGATCTCGCCGGCAGGTGTGCTGAACTATGACGAAGAAGGCTCGCGCGGTGTCTTCCAGAATGGCGATGCCGTGTTCATGCGCAACTGGGCTTATGCCTGGTCGCTGGCCAACGGCGCCGACAGCGCCATCAAGGACAAGGTCGGCGTGGCACCCCTGCCCAAGGGCGTAAACGGCGAGCATGTCGGCATCGACGGTGCAGCCTATCTCGGCGTCTCGAAATACTCGGCGCATCCGAAGGAAGCCGCAGCGCTCGTCGCCTATCTTGCCGGCGAAAAGGAAGAGAAGCGCCGGGCTCTGGCGGGATCCTATATCCCGAGCATTTCGTCGCTGTTCTCCGATGCCGATATCCTGAAGGCGATCCCATTCTTGACGAGCGCTAAGGCCGCCTTCGAAAATGTCGTCACCCGGCCGACCAGCATCACCGGCAGCGATTACCCGCGCGTTTCGACCGAGATTTCCAACAATCTCCATTCCGGCCTTTCCGACCCGTCAGCCACCGACGCTGCGATCGACGACTTGGCCTCCAAGCTCGACGGTCTCAAGTCACGCGGCGGCTGGTAATCCATCTGATAACAAGGTTCGCGCTACCTGATTGTGGCGCGAACCGCCTTTTTCAAAATGCAAGGTAACAAGACGATGACGATCAAAATAGCGACAGCACCGGACTCCTGGGGTGTCTGGTATCCGAAGGACGAAAAACAGGTCGGATGGGAGCGCTATCTCGATGAAGTGCAGAAGGCCGGTTATAGCTACACCGAGCTCGGCCCCTGGGGTTACCTGCCGACCGATCCCGCAACGCTGCTGTCGGAACTCGGCCGCCGCGATATCAAGCTCTGCGGCACAGGCGTTGTTCATCCGCTGTCGCTTGCCGATTCCGCTGAAACCCTGGCTGCCCGTGTCGGGCCGATCTGCGGCCTGCTGAAAGCTGCAGGTGCCGAATGGTTCGTCCTGATGGACGAGTCCGAATCCTACGCCGCCCCTGGCGACCGCTTGCTGGATGACAAGGCCTGGGCGCAGATGATCGCCATCGTCAGCACTACCGCAAAGCGTGTCGTCGAAGAGTACGGAATGAAATTCGTTTTCCATCCGCATGTCGGCACTTGCATCGAAACCGAAGCCGAAATCGAGCGGCTGATGGCCGATACCAAGCCGGATCATGTCGGACTGTGCTTTGATCTGGGTCATCATATCTACACGGGCGCTGATCCCCTCGCCTTCATGGCCCGGCATGCCGATCGTATCCCCTACTATCATTTCAAGAACATGGATGGCGCGCTGCGCCAGCGCATCACCGACGAGAACATCCCGTTCATGGACGCGTTCCAGATGGGCGTCATGTGCGAACTGGACAAGGGCGCCATCGATTTCGCCGAGGTGGTGAAGTTCCTTGAAGCCCGCAATTACGATGGTTTCGCCGTTGTCGAGCAGGACATGTACCCCTGCCCGCCGGAAAAGCCCTACCCGATCGCCAAGCACAATCGCGACTACCTGAAGACGCTCGGCCTCTAAGCCCAGACCGCACGGCCGGCGCATCGCCGCCGGCCGCACTCGATCCCGACCGGAGAATTGACTTGCCCGCCCATTCCGCTGAAATCCTGAACTCCCCGGCCGAAATCGGCGACGTGCTTGCCGCTGATATCCTGGCTGCCATTGCCACCGCGCGCGCCAATGGCAAACAATATCTGCTGGGCTGCCCGAGCGGCCGTTCGCCAAAGCCCGTTTATGACGCGATGGCGGAAAAGGCTGCGGCCGGTAATCTCGATCTCTCCAATCTCGTTCTGGTAATGATGGACGAATATCTCGGCGGTGGCGAAGACGGTCTTGGCCTTTGCCCGCCGGATGCGCACAACAGCTGCCGCCGCTTCGCCGAACAAGAAATCCGCCAGCGGTTGAACGCCGCCATCGAGCCAGCACACCAGGTTTCGAAAGAGCATGTCTGGTTTCCGGATGCGACGAATCCCGGTGCCTACGATGAGCGGATCAAGGCAGCTGGCGGTGTCGACTTGTTCATTCTCGCCTCCGGTGCAACGGATGGCCATGTCGCCTTCAATCCGCCGGGTAGCCCGGCCGATGGTCCAAGCTGTATCGTCAAGCTCGCCGAAGAGACGCGCCGCGACAATCTTGGCACCTTCCCCGACTTCCCGTCGCTGGATGCCGTGCCGCATCATGGCCTGACCGTTGGTCTCGGCACGATCGCCAACCTGTCGAAATCGGTCGCCATGATCATTCATGGTTCGCATAAGCAGGGCGCTGCCAAACGTCTGACAGAGAGCGAAAGTTTCGATCCACAATGGCCGGCCACCATCGTTCATCGCTGCAAGCAGGTTCGGATTCTGCTTGATACCGCCGCGGCGGCTCAGGCATGACAGGCGCTGGCACACCCTTGCAATCTGCGGCCGCAACGATGGAAAGCGGCGACTATCGGATCGGCATCGACCTCGGCGGCACCAAGATCGCAGCTGGTCTGGTCGATATCCAATCGGGTGCAATGACCCATTTCCGGCGCCGCCCAACCCCGGTCTCCGAAGGTCCAATCGCGATCATCCGCGCAGTTGCGGAGATCGCTTCAGACATCATCGCGCTCGCCAAGGCTGAGGGCCGGTTTCCGCTGTCGATCGGGATTGCCGTGCCGGAACTGGTCGATCTTGAGGGACGCGTCTGCAGCGACTGGAATTTCTCGATTGAAACCATTGGCGCGGAAATCGAAAGCCTGCTTGGCATTCCGACGATGGCTGACAGCGACGTGCGTGCGGCGGCCCATGCGGAAGCCCGCTTCGGCGCGGGCCAGTCCCACCAGAGCTTCGTCTACATATCGCTGGGCACAGGCATCAGCTATTCGCTCGTGATCAATGGCCGGCCGTGGGCCGGGGCCAACGGTTTTGCCATTCACTTCGCCAGTTCAGTGCTTGCGCTTCCAAGGGAAGACGATACCGCACTGACGATTGCCAATGCCGAAGATTTCGCGTCGGGCAAAGGTATGCAGCGCTCGTTTGTCCGGCGCGCCGGGAAGCCTCCGGAAGACGGTGTTCGCACACTGGAAGCCATGAGTGCCGAGGGGGATTCCCTCTGTACTCGTATCCTCGATGAGGCCGGAGAGGTAACCGGCCGGCTGCTGGCGCAGATGATCAACATGGTCGATCCCGAGGCGGTTGTTCTCGGTGGCGGGCTGGGCTGCTCGACCGGGCGCTATCGTGAAAAGCTGGAGCAGTACATGCGCGAGAACATCTGGGCCGCCCGCTGCCGGTCCATTCCGCTCAAGCTTGCATCCCTTGGCGAAGGCGCCGGCGTGGTCGGTGCTGCTCTTGCAAAACCGCTCGGCAATCGCCGGCAAACAATCAAGGTTGGTGCATGATGGCTGAGACGGCACCTCAATCCAACTGGGTAAAGCGCATCGAACCCTGGCTGCTGCTGGCTCCGATGCTGATCGTGCTTGCCACGGTTACAGCCTGGCCTTTGGCGCGCACCGCGTATCTCTCCTTCATGCACGCCTCGCTCGATGATGGCGATTTGCCGCGGTTTATCGGGTTTGGCAATTATCTGGCGCTAATGAAGGATGGCGACTGGTGGCATGCCGTTCGAAACACCGCCTTCTTCGCGGTGATTTCGGTAACGCTGGAAACGCTGGCCGGTGTTGCGATCGCGCTTCTGATCGACAGCCAGATCAAGGGCCGCGGAGCGCTGCGCGCTGTCATGCTGATCCCGTGGGCGATCCCGACTGTCGTCTCTGCACAGATGTGGCAATGGATGCTGCATGACCAGTATGGTGTTGTCAACGCGCTCTTGATCAAGCTCGGCTTCATCAGCCACGGCATTGCCTGGACGGCGGGTGCCGGCACGGCGATGGCCGCGATCATCGCCGTCGATGTCTGGCAGACCACGCCGTTCATGGTGCTCTTGATCCTTGCTGGCCTGCAGATCATTCCCCGCGATCTCTATGAAGCGGCGAAGGTCGATGGCGCTCCCGGCTGGGCGCAGTTCTTTTACATCACCCTGCCCCTGCTTTGGCCGACCCTTGCCGTCGCCATTCTGTTTCGCCTGCTGGATGCCGTGCGGATGTTCGACCTTGCCTATGTGCTCAGTTCCAAGAGCCGCGAAACCGCGACGATCTCGATCTACGCCCGCCAGCAACTGGTCGATTTCCAGGACGTCGGCTACGGCTCGGCCGTGGCAATGCTGGTGTTCCTGATGATTTCACTGGTGGCCGCCATCTATATCCAGATCACCAAGATCCGGCTGATCAGCGAGTGAGGATGACTATGAAACGCCTTGCCAAAACCGTCGCGCTGACACTGCTCAAGATCGTCGTCGTGTTCTATACGATCTTTCCCTTCTATTGGGCGATCGTCTCATCGTTCAAGTCGGGTGCGGCACTGTTCTCGGTTGATTTCTTTCCGGCAATCGACCTGACCAACTACCGCGACCTGCTGACCAACGGCAACTTTCTGCGCAACATCCTCAACTCGGCGATCGTCGCTGTCAGCGTCGTGACGCTGTCGCTGATCTTCGCCATCACCTCGGCCTACGCGCTTGGCAAGATGAAGTTTCGGGGGCGCGGCATCGTTTTGGCCGGTATTCTCGGCGCGTCGATGTTTCCGCAGATCGTCGTGCTGTCCGGCCTGTTCGGCACGATCCGCTGGCTCGGGCTTTATAACAGCCTCGGTAGCCTCGTCCTTTCCTACATGATCTTCAGCCTGCCGTTTACGGTTTGGGTGATGACCAGTTTCATCCGCCAGATTCCGGCTGAACTGGAAGACGCAGCCCGCATGGATGGATGCTCGACCTGGGCGATGATCTGGCAGATCTATTTCCCGCTGCTTGCGCCCGCGCTTGCCAGCACCGGCCTGCTTGCCTTCATTGCATCCTGGAACGAATTCCTGTTCGCGCTGACGTTCACGCTCAGCGATACGGTTCGTACGGTTCCGGTTGGCCTGGCGCTGATTTCCGGATCGAGCCGCTTCGAATTGCCGTTCGGCACGATCATGGCCGCTTCCGTCATCGTTACCGTCCCCCTGATCCTGCTCGTGCTGATCTTCCAGCGCCGTATCGTCTCCGGCCTCACCGCGGGTGCCGTGAAATGATGAGCCTTGCTATCAAAGAAAGAAAAATCGATGGCTGACCTGTCCCTTTCCAACGTGCGCAAAGCCTTCGGCGCCCTCAATGTATTGCACGGGATCGATCTCAAGATTGAAGACGGTGAATTTGTCGTGTTTGTCGGCCCGTCAGGTTGCGGAAAGTCGACGCTGCTGCGCGCCATCGCTGGCCTTGAGGATATCAGCGGCGGTGACATCCGCATCGGGGGCGAGATCGTCAACCACGTTCCTCCGGCTGAACGGCAGATCGCCATGGTGTTCCAGTCCTATGCGCTTTATCCGCATATGGATGTCTATACCAACATGGCGTTCGGCCTGAAATTCGCAAAAATCCCGAAAGACGAGATCGACCGGCGTGTCCGCAAGGCAGCCTCGATCCTGAAGCTCGACGCGGTTCTCGACCGCAAGCCCGGCGCACTGTCCGGTGGCCAGCGCCAGCGCGTTGCCATCGGCCGCGCCATCGTGCGCCAGCCGAAAGCCTTCCTGTTTGACGAACCCCTGTCCAACCTCGACGCAGCACTGCGCGTCAACACCCGCATCGAGATCGCCAAGCTCCACCGTGAACTGGGCGCGACGATGATCTATGTGACGCACGATCAGGTTGAGGCGATGACATTGGCGGACAAGATCGTCGTGCTCAATGCCGGCCGCATCGAGCAGGTCGGAACGCCGCTCGACCTCTATCACGCCCCCGCCAACCTGTTTGTCGCCGGCTTCATCGGATCACCCGCGATGAACCTGATGGAGGCGCGCGTGAGTGCTGTTGCGGATGGTAATATGAAGCTGTCTGTGGGTGAGCAGCACATCAGCCTTCCTTATTCGGGAGCACCGGTTGCCCCCGGCGCAACAGTCACCGTCGGCATCCGGCCGGAACACTGGATCCCCGGCGATGGCCCATCGGTGAAGATCGAGGGGACTGTTGACCTCGTGGAACATCTCGGCGAAACCAGCATCGTCTATCTGCGACTCGCCGATGGGCAGATGATAACCGTGCGTTATCCCGGCGATATTTTCTGCACGGCCGGAGATCGCTTCGTGGCCGACGCCCCGGCCGCCGCGGTTCACCTTTTCGATGCTGCCGGACAAGCCATGCTCGGGCGCCGCTCTGGCCCGGCTTACGGCATCCTCGGCCAGGAATTCCGGGCACGCTGAATGGAAACGGAATGACTGATACGCCAAAGACACGGGCGGGAGCGCCCAAGCTGACCAGGCTCGCCGAGGGGCGGCAGAGGCTGCCCGATGTCACCGGCACCAATCTCGAGCATTCCCGCATCTTCAACCGGCGGCTCATCTTCGAGGCGCTGCACCAGTCCGGCCCGCTCAGCCGCATTGACATTGCCAAGCGCGTCGGGCTGACGCCGCAGACTGTTTCCGGGATTACCCGGGAGTTGCTGGACCAGGAGTTCATCATCGAAACCGGGCGTTCGCAGGGCCAGCGCGGCCAGCCGCAGATTTATCTCGGTCCGAACCCTGTTGCCGGATTCTCCATCGGCATTCATCTCGACCGCAACCGCGTCGTCATGGTCGTGTGCAATCTTCTGCTGGAAGTCATCGGCCGGAAAACCTGGACGGGCGATACGCGCGAGCCGGAACCAACGCTCAAGCACATTGCCAGCCTGACCGAAGACCTCATCGCCGAGGCAGATGTCCCGCGGGAAAAAATCTGGAGCATCGGCCTGGTGCTTCCCACGCTGGACGATGACATCTACGATTTTGCCACCAAGCAGCCGGGATGGGACGCCTGGGCCAGCGTCCCCGTCGCCCAGCGTCTGCAGGAGTTGTGCGGTTTGACCGTGCTTGTCGAGAACGACGCGACGGCCGCGGCGATCGGCGAGCATTTTGCCCGCCGCGACAAGGACAAGCGCAACTTCGCCCATCTGTATATCGGATACGGCGTCGGCGCCGGCATGATTGTCGATGGCATGCCCTTGAAGGGTGCATGGGGGAACGCCGGCGAACTCGGGCTCTTGCCATTTCAACCGAAACGCATGCGCGACAATGGCGCACCGCCGATTATCGATGCCATCCTGTCGCTGAACGGTATTGCGTCGGCGCTCGAATGGAGCATCGAAGATGCCGATGCAGCGGTCGCCGACCTGTCAATCCTTGCTGATATCCATGCCCGCCGCGATCCGCAGCTTTCCGCCTGGATGGAGGAGGCGGGACTTTGCCTGCGTTTTCTGGCGGCTATTCTCGAAGGCACCATCGATCCGGAGTTCATTACGGTCGGCGGGTCGCTACCGCCGTCGATTATCACGGCGCTGGTCGAGCGGGCCTATCCGCTGTACCGCTCCTTGAGCGAACGCAAGGACCGCCGTTCGCCGCGGCTCGTCGTCGGTGAACTGACCGATGACGCGCCGGTTATCGGCGCCGCCAGCCTGCCGATCTTCGTCAACACCAACCCGAATTTTCGCCATCTCTATATCCGCCAGATCGGTGACGATCAGCGCCCCTTCGAGCAGCCGAAAAGAAGTTAACGGGGAGCCGTTGAACCCCGCCGGTTGCTGGTGGCTGGCCGGATCAGGGCAAGTGGCGGTGCTTGATTGACCACGGGCGGGATCGTCAGGCCTCCGGCTGTCGCCAGTCCCACACAAACGATGACGATTCGCGAAAACCGAACCGATTGATGTGCTCTTCTATGGCCGCCTTGCCCTTGCTCAGGGAAGTAACGTCTGCTGCCGCAATGGTGATTGTCAGCGCGTCCGTATTCGGCTCGATCGTATAGCTTGTCTGCCCAAACGCCATCACGACGCCGGCCGCCGTTTCATTGACGACCGGGCCGTGATGTTTCCAGTGGCTCAGAAGCTGGGCGCAATAGCGTGTGGCTTGCGCCGTCTGGATCGAGACTGTCGCGTTTGGCATGGGTTTCCTCTCCCGGTTCTGGGCGCGCTGCAATCTTAGTTGTGCAGGACGACGGTCGTCTTGCCGTTGATGAAGACCCGGCCTTCCAGATGATTCCTGACGGCGCCTGCCAAAACCCTGCGTTCGATATCGCGGCCCTTGCGGACGATGTCATCAAGGGAATCGAGATGGCTAATGCGCTCGACATCCTGTTCGATGATCGGCCCTTCGTCCAAGTCGCCGGTGACATAATGGGCCGTCGCTCCGATGATCTTGACACCCCGTTCCTTGGCCTGCTGGTAAGGCCGTGCGCCCTTGAAACCGGGCAGAAAGGAATGATGGATATTGATGCACCGACCAGACAATGCTTTCGCCGCGTCATCCGACAGGACCTGCATGTAGCGGGCAAGAACCACCAGATCGACGGCGCTCTGCTGGACGATGTCGAGCAGTTTCTGCTCCTGTTTCGCCTTTGTTGCGGCGGTTACGGGCAGATAATGGAACGGCATGCCCCGCAGATCTATATTGGCGAAATCTTCCTTCGGATAATTGGAGACAACGCCGACAATCTCGGCTGGAAATTCCCGCACGCGCAACCGGTAAAGGAGGTCGAGCAGGCAATGATCGAACCTGGAGACCATGATCAAAACCCGGGCCCGGGCATCGGCGGTTTTCAGGCTGATGGTGGCCCCTACCCTCATCGCAACGGCCTGAAGCCGTTCCTCGAGCTTGCGGAAATCGTCGGCCGTGCCTGAATAGCTGAAGACCAGCCGCATGAAGAAACGGTCGGTATCGATATCACCATATTGATGTGCCTCGGTGATGTCGGCGCCGATTTCGGATAGCAGGGTGGTAAAGCCCGCAACGATGCCGCGCGTGTTGGGGCTGGAAGTGGTCAAGACATACGAGCAGGTCCGATTGTCGTCCTGAACGCAACTGGCGCCGTGAATAACGGCAGTGTCATAGCACATTCTCATGAACTCCGTGGTGCTTACAAAAGTCTCGGATCGATATCGACCAACGGATCTAGCGCGTTGACCTGTGCGGGATAGAAACCGGCGGCTTTCTTGTAGTCGTCAGCGATCCGGTTGAGGTCTTCTTTCGGGATAACGTCATGGATATGCTTGAAGCCGCCGGGGGCTAACTGCTCGGCGAGAACCATGACCCATTCCGGGCCCATTTTTTCGCGGTTGAGCTTGACCAGGGAATAGACTTCCTCAAGCCGCAGTTTCTCGTAGAAGTCGATGGCCGCTACAGCGTCGCGCTGTGTCTTGAAGGCAAGTGCCAGCGCCCGCACATCGACGATCGCCTGGGAGGCGCCGCTGGAGCCGGCCGGATGCATGGCATGGGCGGCATCGCCGATCATGGTGACCCGCCCGAAAGTCCATTTCGGGATGCGATCCCGGTCGACTTTGGGAAAGACATAGAGTTGCTTGGCGTTGCGAATGATGCCGGGCACATCGCACCAGTCATAGGCCCATTTCTCAAAACGGGGAGCGACCTCGTCGATCGTGCAGACGCGGTTCCATTCCTCTTGAGGCATCGGCTTGTTGGGATCGACTGAATCTTCAGCGACGAAATTGATCTGCGTGCTGTCCGGATGGGTCAGAGGTCCAGCCATCGGATAGAAAACCACCTTCTGCTGGCGATGTCCGGCCATGAACATCGTGTGGTTATCCAGGAAGGTCTTGGCATCCGTGACACCCCGCCACATGATTTGCCCGGCAAAACGCGGCGCGGCCTCCTGCGGATAGAAGAAACGGCGAACGGCGGAATGAATTCCATCGGCGGCAATCAGGATGTCGCCGGTATAGGTGCCGACCGGCTTGCCATCCCGGCTCTCCCGGAATTCGGCGGTGACGAGATCGCCCGTCTGCTCCAGCCTATGGAAGTAGTGCCCTGTCCTGACGGCGTCTTCACCAAGGCGCTCCTTGACGGCCTTGAGCAAAAGACCTTGAAAGCGCCCGCGGCTGATGCCGAATTGTGGCCACAGATAGCCGGCTTTCAATCCACGCGGTTCGCTCCAGATTTCCTGCCCGTGCTTGTTGTGATAGCGGAGTTCCTCCATCGAGGAACCGATCTCCGAAAGCTTGCCCAGGAGACCGAGATTGGTGAGTTCCTTGACTGCATTGGGCTGCAGGTTGATGCCTACACCCAGCTCGCGGACCTCATGCGCGGCTTCGAACAGTTCGACGTCGATACCCAAGGCGTGAAGCCTCAGGGCGGCGGTCAGTCCGGCGATGCCGGCGCCGACGATCAGAATTTTTGTCATTGTCTTGTTTCCCTAGCCCCAAGGCCTGAGCAGCAGGCCGGCTCGAATGTCATGCGTCGATACTGTTGCGGCGATATTTCCTGGCAAGATGGTGCTTAGCGGTTTCGACTGCGGCGGCTGCATCGCGGCAATAGGCGTCAGCCCCGACTGCGGCGGCAAATTCCTCGTTGAGTGGCGCGCCGCCGACGAGGACAATGTAGTCCTCGCGCAGCCCGCGCTCTTTCAACGTGTCGACGACGATCTTCATGTAAGGCATGGTCGTGGTGAGCAGCGCCGACATGCCGAGAATGTCTGGCTGGTGTTCCTGGAGCGCGCCGATGTAGACATCGACATCGATGTTGATGCCAAGATCGATCACTTCGAGGCCAGCACCCTCCCACATCATGATGACGAGGTTTTTCCCGATATCGTGAATATCGCCCTTGACCGTGCCGATGACGGCTTTCCCGATGGGCTTGGCACCGGTGTTTGCCAGAAGCGGCTTGAGGATGTTCATCCCGGCCTTCATCGCGTTTGCCGAGAGCAGCACTTCCGGAACGAAAAGAATGCCATCGCGGAAGTCCATGCCGACGATCCGCATTCCCTCGACCAGGGCTTTTTCCAGCACTTCGGTCGGAGACCAGCCGCGGCCAAGTAAAATGCGGGTTCCCTCGGCGATTTCATCGGCAAGGCCATCGTACATGTCTGCATGCATCTGATCGGTCAGGGCGTCGTCATCAAGCTCTGAAAGGATAATCTCATCGGTTTGCGTGCTCATTCCAACCCCTGCTTTTACGTGTCCTCAAGATGTGCAAACGATTAGCCTGCAGCCTTGTCATTTCAGAAGTCCCGAATGAGACCATTGATCCGGTGCCGGCAAAGCAAATATGCGCATGCGTTTTGCTTCAGGCAGCCGGCGGGGGATCACTCGGCGTCAGGCGTGGTCCTGTTGAGGTCAGCCGCCAACCCGGTCGCGGTGACAGCGACGATGGGTAAGATCGCGCCGCCGGACTTGCGGCACTTTGCAGAACCGCAGGCTCGGTTGCATTTCGGTATTTTGCCGGAAAATGCTGCAGCCCCGCCGGGGCAGGCATCATCGGCAAGCGCATCAATCATGAAAATGCACATAGTCTCCTCCTTCTGAGCCGATGGGGGCCGAGGCGCCGGCTTGCGCGTGCGGCTTAGCGCGAATTCAGCAGATCAAGCGGATATTTGGAGAGCAGGTCGTAGCCATCGTCGGTCACCAGTATCTGCTGTTCGATCTTGACGCCCTGTTTGCCGCCAAACTCGCCAACATAGCTTTCGACACAGATCGTCATCCCTGTCTCCAGGACACCGTCGAAACCGAAGTTCTCATAATCGCGCCAGTAAAGGATTTGGGGATACTCATCGCACATGCCGATGCCATGGGCGGCACAAACATATTGCTGGCGGCGGAACCGCTCCGGCAGGTTTTCCGACCGTTCGGCAAACTCCCTGAATGTCAGGCCGGCTTTCACCATCGACATGTTCCGGTCGAGATGCTCCACCGCGATGTCAAACAGATCCTGCTGTTCGACGGTGGGTTTGGCGTCACCACAGATCCAGGTGCGGGAAATATCGGCGCAATAGCCGTAGTTTCCGATCAGATCCGTATCGAAGGCGACGATGTCGCCATTCTCGATACGCCGATCGCTTGCCTCCTTGAACCAGGGATTGGTGCGCGGACCGGACGCGAAGAGTGCGCCCTCCAGCCACTCGCCACCGAGTTCGATGTTGCGCTTGTGGAGGATCGACCAGACTTCCCGCTCCATCAGGCCGGGCTCCAGCCCTTGGCGCATGCTTTCCATGCCGGCTTCTGCGGTGCTGATTGCGCAGCGGATGGCGCCGAGTTCGTCGGCAGACTTGATGACGCGGGCATGCTCCATGATGCCCTGCCCCTCGATGACCTTGACGCCCTCTTGCTCGAGCCCCCACACGCCGAACGGATTGATCCTGTCGACGGCAAGGCGGCAGTTGCCGCCACCGTGCTCGCGGACGAGCGCGGCAATGCTCTTCGACCAGGCCTTCGCATTTTCCTCGAAGCGTGGTCCTGCCGTGAAGTAGGTCCATGGAATGCAGGGGCTCAACTCGTCGACGAGATCGAAGCCATCGTAGAGATGCAGCATGGTCGTCGCGTCGAAGATGATGACCGGGCCGGAGGTCGCGATGAAGGCGTATCGAACCGGATTGTGATGGCCCCAGACCTGCATGTTGGTCGTGTCGGTCGCATAGCGCAGGTTCACGGAATCAAACAGGACAATGCCGGCGACGTCGTGGATGGCCATCTGTTCGCGCATTCGCGCCAGCCGGTACTTGCGAAGAGCCGTCAGGCTCCATCCGGTTTCAGTACCCGCGGTAAAGGTTCCGGCCATATTCATTGTTCGAACTCCCCACCGGTGATGGCTTTTGAGCGGGAGGCAATAAAGTCACCGATCGTCTGCCGCAGCCCCTCGTCGATCGCCGGTGCTTCGTATTCGTCGATCATGCGGCGCGCCTTGGCGAGGCCGACCTGATGAGCGTCAAGCCGCCCCTCGTCACGCCATTGCTCGTAGCTGTTGGCATCCGAGAGCTCGGGTATGTAGAAGGAATTCTTGCGCGTATGCGCTTCGCCCAGAAAATGCCCGCCCGGGCCGACCTTCACCAAGGTTTCGAAGACTTCCTCGAGGTCATCCATTCTCGGACGAAGGAAGGCCTCGTAGAAGATATCGATCTGCTCGACGTCGTGGACAAATTTGGAATAGCTGATGGCAAGGCCGCCTTCGACGATACCGGCGGCGTGGATAATCCAGTTCGCATGCGCCAACATGTAACCCCATGTCGACATGATCGATTCATAACCGGCCTGCAGATCTGGCGTCTTGGCTGTGGTCCAGAGCCCGCTCGCCCGCCATACCAGGCCGAGTTTGCGGATGACTTGGCCAACGATCAGGTTCATGGCGATCGGTTCGGGGCTGCCGGTCAGTGGCGCGCCCGATTTCATCGAGATCGTCTGTGCCACGCAGCCAAACATCGCTGGCGCACCCTTGCGGATGATTTGCGTATAGGCGATGCCGCTGAGGGCTTCGGCGATGATAAGAGCGCAAGCGCCGATGGTGCTGACGGGCGAACTGGCGCCGCCCATGACGAACGGTGTACAGATGACCGTCTGGTTGGCGCGCGAATAGATTTCGAGCGCGTTGATCATCGCCTCATCCCAGACAAGCGGGGTGTTGCAGTTGACCAGCGAGCCGACAACCATGTTCTGATCGACAAATTCCTCACCGAACACAAGCTGCGACAGCGCAATGGTGTCCTTCGCCGCCGTCCGCGATGTCACGGCGCCCATATAGGGTTTGTCCGACAGCAGGATTGTCTGTCCGACAAGCTCGAAGTGACGCAGCCGAACATCGACATCCTGGGGCTCAGCAAGCACGCCGCCGTTGATCTGGATCGTCTTGGCCGTATGCGCCAGCTTGGTGAAGTTCTGCAGGTGCTCGCGCGTGCTGGTCTTGCGAACGTCGTCGAAATCGAGAACGTGTGGCGCGCCATAGGCCCCGCTGAAGACTGTCCGGGCGCCACCAAGCGTGATTGAGCGCTCGGGGTTGCGGGCGTTGAAACGGATCTCGGATGGAGCCGTTGAGATCAGCTTCATGATCAGGTCGCGCTTGATGCGCACACGTGCCCCGTCAACCTGTGCGCCGGCGGACTGCCAGCGGGCTGGCGCCTCCGGATGGCGGAATTCGATGCCGATTGTTTCCAGAATCCTAAATGCCATGCCCAGTACTTGTTCGAGGCCATCCTCGTCCATGATGGAATAGGCGGGCAACTGGTTGATAAGCTCCGCCCGCTGAACTGCGCCCTTGCGAGCCTGCGCCTCACGGCGATTTGCGGCGCCCCCGCGCCGTGTCCCTGGAGTGCTCATGATTTGCTCCGCTAGAAATCCGATGGATGCGTTTGCCCGCATTTGCCGGACTATTCCTGTGTGAGCGCCGGGGAGATCGATAGTCCAAATTTATACCGCCTGATGCGAGCGAACGGATCGCGGCCATCATGTGAAAGCGGGGATGGTGACGAATAGGACAAGCACTGCCTTGGGCTTGGCTGTCTAAAACGAATGGTAAGCCACGGACACCTATTGCCGCGAAACGGGCGGCGTCGTCTTCAGGAGGGAAGAGTAATGTTTGCAACGATCGATGCGGCAGAGGCCGCATTTTACTCGGCTATCGAACGGCATGACGTGAACGCCATGTGTGATATCTGGTCGAACTCTGACCGGGCCGCCTATATCGAGCCGAACGGCAATGCAGCGGTCGGCATCGAGGCGATTATTGAAACAATGGCGCATGCGTTTGCGAGCGCGCCGTTTGTTCAGTTTGAGTTGACTCACTTGACCCAAAGCGAGCCGGGAAACTCTGCCGCCATCCGGCTTGTCCGGGAAAATGTTACCTTCGTCGCTGACAATCGCAAGACCGCGCTCATGGGCACCAATGTCTTCCGGCGCGATGCCACAGGCTGGAAGATTCTGTTGCATCAGGCAACGCGGCTCGCGACCTGAGATCGTAGCTTGCGCGTCCATGTGTCCGCCGGAAGACGCACTCCTTATGCCGGCTGACAACGCACATGAGAGCCACCCCGGCAGGCGATTGATCGTCTCCATCAATGCCTGCCATTCTCAAAACAAGTTGTAGGGTACGTGATGCTTCTGGGCACCCGTGGTGAAAACGAGCATGAGGCTTTTCGGTACGATGGCCGCTTTGAGCGGCAGAACCGCGCTGATCTGGAGCCGGTGACGCGGGTGACAACGGTCACCGTGCTTGTCGTCGATGGTTTCTCGATGCTTAGTCTTGCGGCCATCATCGAACCCTTCAACCAGGCCAACAGGGCTGACGCTGCAGATCATTTCCGTTGGAGATTGGTCGGGGTGCTTCGTCGGTCGGCGGTGGCATCTTGCGGGATCGAGGTCGAGCTCAGTGACGATCTTACATCATTCCGTCCGGATGCGAGCGCTCTACAGGAACATTTGGTGGTCGTTTGTTCTGGAAACGATGTCGATCGTCATGTCAGCTCGAAAACCCGCTCCTTTCTCAGAGGAATGGCGCGAAGGGGGGCCACTCTCGTCGGCGTGGGGACGGGAGCCTGGATGATTGCAGATGCCGACCTGCTTGAGGAAAAGGAATGCACAATCCATTGGAGCAAGATGCCGAGCTTTTCGGAGCGCTTCCGGGACATAACGGTCAATGGCCAGCGGCTTCACAGCGATGAGAACATCTACACTTGCGCGGGTGAAATGGCGTCCTTCGATTTTTCCCTGGATATAATTCAGGCCCGGCTCGGCGCGACGAAATCAAACCGGCTTGCGGAATACTTCCTGGGCAATGTCATAGCCCCGGCAACCGCCAGGCAGAAACTTCCCAAGCCTCTTGTGCACGCGGCACCCCGCCATCCGCTGGTGCAAGCGATCACCGTGATGGAGAACAATATCGCGGAGCGTAAAACGCTGAACGAGATTGCCAAGATGTCGCTGATATCGCGCAGGCAACTCGAGCGCCTGTTCATGAAGCATCTCAAAACCACCCCGGCCCAGTATTACATTCAGCTGCGCCTCGAATGGGGCAAGAGCCTGCTTGAGCAAACGTGCATCCCAGTCATCGATATCGCGGTTGCATCCGGCTTTGTAACCGCATCGCACTTTTCGCGCTCATTCAGGAACTTATTTTCCTGTCTTCCTTCTGAAATACGATCTACTGAAAGAAACGAGCAGGCTGCGGCGGTCGAGCTGGCGTAAAACGCGGTTGAAATTTACCGTAACCAGATCGAAAAACGACGGCTATCTGAAACGAGGACACCAAGGATGAGTTCTTCGCAGCACCAAGGAAAGCGTCAACGCGCTTCCTCAAAGACGGTGTCTGAGCTATCGCCTGACATGCTTGCAAAGCTGGGGGCCATTCCGGCCCAGCCCGCAATTAGAAAAAGCTCATTGACGGAGCAAGCTTACCAGAAAATCAAGGTGCGCATTCTGACGGCCCAGTATGAGCCGGGGCGATTCCTGCAGGAAAATGCGATCTGCGAGGAGCTTGAAATGGGCAGGACTCCTGTCCACCAAGCACTGCAGCGGCTGATGCAGGAAGATCTGCTCGAGGTCATCCCGCGCAAAGGCGTGTTGATCCGGCTGGAATCGCTTGATGAAATTCTGCTGGCTCTGGAAGTACGTGGTGTTCTGGAGCCCTATTGCGCCTCGAAAGCGGCAACGCGGTTGAGCAACGCACAGCTCAAGGAGTTGGACACGATCCAGGCCGAAACGATTGCTGCCGTGCACCGGCAATCAAAGCCGGATTTGTTGCTACTGGACCGGCGTTTTCATTCGATCATTGCGTTGGGAGCGGGTAATCCGATGATTGCCGATTTCCTGCGCCCCGTCCATGAAAGGCTGACGCGTCTCTGGTTTCAGCCGCGCTGGGCGCCCAGCGATTTCTCGCAGACAGAGGGCGAGCATGACGCGATCATTGCCGCCATCAAGCGCCGGGACGCGGATGGCGCAATGACCGCGATGCGCGAACATATCACATCCCTGCATGGGCGCCTGATATCCTCCGGCGGTTCCTGACCACTGCACACATGCGATGAGCCGGCTACCATGGATCATCATTGGGGGACGGGACGGCGTGCGCAGCGGCTGTCCCTCCCTTCGCAACATCGCGGCGATGCTTCAGCCAGAAATAGGGAAAAAAGAGCAGGAACAGCAGTGCTCCTTTGCTCGTTGCCATGGTCTTCAGGAACGCCAGGAAATCATCCGGTGCCATATAGACCATGGTTCTCATCGCTTGCTTTTCGTCGCTGTGGATGACCAGCATGGTTCCCGACCGTTCGATCTTGCCGAAATTGAAATCCACATCGGCTAGCTTGCTCGTCACACGCATAAACTTTCCACCTGATTTTAGGTCGCTGCTGCTGTTCAAGAACAGCGAATTTACCCGATCGTAAGTGCCCTGCCCCGGCCGAAATAGTCTCGAATGGGACAAGCGCTACCTTAGCCGCTCGCCTATCCAAATCGGGACAACAACGCCAACGGCCATGCGCCGAAGGCCTGCAAGGAGGGATGGCCTTGCAGCGCGATCAATCGCGGTTCCGTACCGGTAGCAAGGATGGGTTGAGAGACATGATCTTCGACAAACAAAAAGTATTCGCCGAGCTGGGTCTTCAAGCGTTGAATTCAGGCGCCTATGGCAGCGAAGGTGGTTGGAGCGTTGCAGAACCCGGCAACGCCTTCGCGGCCATAAACCCATCGACCGAGGAAGAACTTGCCAGGGTCGGCAATGCTTCTGGCGAAGACTATGACCGCATCATCAAGGCTGCCGTCGCAGCACACAAGAAATGGCGCATGGTCCCCGCACCCGTCAGGGGCGATCTTGTTCATCGTATTGGTATGCTCGTTGCAGAGCATCATGATGCGCTTGGCGCGCTGGTGTCGCTCGATACCGGCAAATCGCTGATGGAAGGCAAGGCCGAGATCAAGGAGGTCATCGATATGGCCACCCTCGCCGCCGGTCAGTCGCGCATGCTTTATGGTTTTACGCAGCAGTCGCAGCGCGCCCATCACCGGATGTATGACCAATGGCTGCCGCTCGGTGTCGTCGGCATCATCACAGCCTACAACTTTCCAGCCGCGGTATGGGCGCAGAATGGTTTTCTGTCTGCGATCGGCGGCAACACCGTTATCTGGAAGCCCAGTCCCAAGGTCCCGCTGACGGCGATCGCGCTGCAGCGCCTCGCCGTGAAAGCCATGGAGGAGATGGGATATGCCGGGGTCTTCCAGATGTTCGTGTCGGAAGATAATACGGTTGCAGAACGCCTCTTGACCGACAGGAACGTGGCGCTGGTTTCCTTTACCGGTTCGACCGGTGTTGGCCACAAGGTCGCCAATACCGTCGGGGCAACGCTGGGACGCCGCTACCTGCTGGAGTGTTCGGGCAACAACGGCTGCATCGTCGATGAGACGGCCGACCTGGAGCTGGCCGCAGCCGCCATCACTTTCGGTGCCGTTGGGACAACCGGCCAGCGTTGCACAAGCACACGCCGCGTCATCGTCCAAAAAAGCGTATCTGAAAAGCTGGTCCGGCTCCTGGCCGGTGCGTACCGGAATGTGAAGGTCGGAGACCCGGTAGACGGCAGCACGTTGGTTGGCCCGCTGGTCGATAAGGGGGCCGTTATCGCGTTCGAGCAGACTGTGGCTTCCGCCAAGTCACTCGGTGCGACCGTCGCCTTCGGCGGCCGCCGAATGGATCGACCGGGTTATTTCGTCGAGCCAACCATCATCACCGGCGCGCGCAACGAATGGCAATGCGTCCAGGAGGAAACCTTCGCACCCATCCTGTTCGTCATCGAATATGACGACTTTGGTGAAGCTCTTGAACTGCACAACGGCGTCGCACAGGGGCTCGCCTCGGGCATCCACAGCACCAATCTGTCCAATATCGAAGCGTTCCTCTCGGCGGAGGGCAGTGATTGCGGCATCGCAAAAGTCAATATGGGGACAACCGGTGCCGATGTCGGCGCGGCTTTCGGCGGTGAAAAGGAAACAGGTGGCGGCCGCACGGCAGGCTCTGACGCCTGGAAGGGATACATGCGCCGCCAAAGCGTTTGCATCAACTGGGGCAAGGAAACCCCGTGGCGCCGTCTGGTCGAGGTGTGATCCCATGAACTATTACGACGTCATATTGATCGGCGGAGGCATCGCGGGCGTTTCCGCCGGCGCAGAGATCGCGGCATATGCAAAAACGGTTGTTCTGGAAGCCGAAACCCAGCCGGGATATCATGCGACAGGCCGCTCGGCAGCCTTTTTCACAACCACATACGGTAACAGCCTATCCCAGTCGCTTGGGCGGATTTCGGAGATTTTCTTTCGTGGTCCACCCGACGGCTTTACTGAACATGCGCTCATCCACCCACGCGAACAGATCGTCGTTGCCAATGCTGCATCGCTGGACCGGCTCAAGGCTATGCAGGCCGGTATTGCGGCCGATGTATCGCCAATCGGCATCGACGATGCGCTGGCGCGGGTCAGCATTCTCAATCGTGATGAAGTGGCAGGAGCCTTTGTCGATCGCACGGGTGGGGAACTTGATGCCGGTGCGATCCTCGGCGGATATGCGCGGCTTCTCAAGCAGCGTGGTGGCGAACTGATTGGCAATGCACGAGCCACGTCGATATCCTTCAATGACGGGCTTTGGACGGTGCGCACCCAAAACGGTGATACCTTTACGGCGCCGGCAATCGTCAATGCCGCGGGGGCCTGGGCTGATGACGTGGCGCAGATGGCTGCTCTGGAACCCTTGGGGTTGAAGCCGCTGCGGCGTACCGCAATCCTCGTACCTCCCTCCCCGGGGCTGGACATGGCAAGCCTGCCGATGCTCATCCATTTGTCGGGCGGCTTCTATTTCAAGCCCGATGCCGGGATGTTGCTCGTGTCGCCGATGGACGAAACAGAAGACACGCCTTGCGATGTCCAGGCCGACGAATATGACGTTGCCGTTGCAGTTGACCGGCTGATGAACAACACATCGATGCAGGTTCGCCAGGTCACGCACCGATGGGCCGGTTTCCGTACCTTTGCCGAGGACAGAAATCCCGTTGTCGGGTACGATCCGGCGGCAAGCGGCTTCTTCTGGCTTGCCGGACAGGGTGGATTCGGTGTGGGCTCAGCGCCGGCGCTCGCGCATCTCGCCTGCGCATTGATTACAGGCCAGGATATCCCCCATGCCTTTGATCGGGTGGCTCATATGGCTGACATGCTGAGCCCCGCGCGTTTCCGCATATCGGGGAAAGCCGAAGAGCGCCCTACCGCAAGTGCGGTTGCATAACAAGACTGATCGTACACAATCCGAAGACCGCCAGCGGTGGCTTTCAGGGCATCCGCGCAAAAGGGAAATATCGTGAAAATCATCAGTTTCAAGAAGAACGGTGCCGCCGCCTACGGCGTTGTTGTCGGCGATACCGTCATCGACCTCCATGCCCGTTTGAAGGACAAGTATCCGACGATGCGGGATCTGCTTGAAAATGGGCTCGCTGACGCCCGGGGACTTCTAGGGGCAGTCCCGGATTTCAGTCTTGCGGCCGCCGATCTTCTGCCGGTGATCCCTGATCCGCAGAAGATTTTCTGCATCGGCGTCAACTATCTTTCACATTTGGTCGAGACAGGCCGCCCCAAACCGGATTTTCCGGTGGTCTTTACCCGCAATCCGAGAAGCCAGACGGCGCACGGTAAGCCGATCATCAAACCGGCGGTGTCCGATCAGCTGGATTTCGAGGGGGAACTGGCTGTCATTATTGGCAAGCCGGGCCGCAACATTGCCGCGGCTGACGCGCTCTCCCATGTTGCAGGTTATTCCTGCTATAATGATGGCAGTATTCGCGACTGGCAAAAGCACACGCCGCAATTCACCCCGGGCAAGAACTTCGACAATACCGGTGGCTTTGGTCCGTGCATGCTCACCGCAGACGAAATTGCCGATCCCTCGACCTTTGAGCTTATTACGCGCCTTAACGGCGAGGAGATGCAGCGGGCACCGCTTTCGGATCTGGTTTTTGATATTCCAGCCCTGATCGAATACCTGTCCAGTTTCACGACACTGGTCGCAGGCGATGTCATCGTCACCGGGACCACGGGCGGCGTCGGCGCGTTCCGCAACCCACCGCTCTGGATGAAGCACGGCGACGTTGTCGAAGTCGAAATCAGCTCGATCGGCACGTTGCGAAATCCGGTTGTAGCGGAATAGCATCGCAAGTGTGGACGTCGTGCCGGTATCACTGCCGCAGCCTGTGTGCTGACGGCATGTCTGGATGGTGGACATTTGTTCAGCACAGGGAGGTCTTTACCTTCTCAAGCCGATGTGCGCGGAATGCCGTGGTTGCCTTACAACTTATTCGCGATCACGCCTTGAGCGCCGCAGCAAGATAGTCGACGAAGCTTCTGACGGCCGGCGACAGACCGCGCCGCGACGGAAAAACGGCGTGCACGATACCGCTCTTCAGATGCCAGTCAGGCAAGATCCGCTCGAGCTCGCCGGACGCGATCTGGTCGGTGACGAGATAATCCGCAAGCTGTACAACCCCAACGCCATCGATGGCGGCCTGGCGGAGCGCGTACATATCGTCGGCCACATAGCGCGGCTCGAAGAGGATACTCTGTTGCTCTTTGGTTGAATCTTGCAGTTCCCAGACATGCTTCGACGAACTTCGCACCAGATCCATCCCGGGTAGAGGGGAAAGTTCATCGGGTGTCGAAGGCCTGCCGAAGCGGGAAAGAAGGGCCGGGCTTGCCACCAGGATCTGTTGGCTGTCGGCAAGCCGTCTCATCACCAGCCCTTCATTTTCGAGCGGTGGAAACCGCACACGAAGCGCCACATCCACCCCCTCTTCGATCACGTCGACCCGACGATTGGTCGCTGACAGTTGAATGCGAACGAGCGGAAACTCCATCAGGAAGCGCGAGACGATTGGTGACACTAGGCTGATCATCAATGAAACGGGACATGTAACCCTGATGAGGCCGCGCGGTTCGGTGCGATTGTTCTCAACGGCCTCTTGAGCTGCTTCGGCCTCGGAGATCACTGCGACGCAGTGCCGATAGTAGACTGCGCCGATTTCGGTCATCGCGAATTGGCGCGTCGTCCGTTGCAGCAGCCGGCTACCAAGACGCTCCTCCAACAACGTGATCCGTCGGCTGAGCGTCGACTTCGGAACTCCGAGGGCACGGCCGGCAGCGGCGAAGCCACGGTGCTCGACAACACGGGCGTAATAGAAAAGGTCGTTGAGATCATACATGGCATTGTTCCATTTTTGGAACGAATAGTACCGAAACACCCGTCTTTCGGCAATGTCGTCTCAGTAGTATCTCTTCAGTGCATCGAGACAATCATCTCGTTTCACAAAAGGAGACATGAGAATGGCCAAAAGTTCGCTGCTTACCCCCGACGATCACGCGCTTCTGCTGATCGATCATCAGTATCTTCAGCTGCTTGCTGTGCGCTCGCACACCAACGAAGCGATCGTCAACAATACGACCTTCCTGGCGAAGGCTGCGAAGATCTTCAACGTTCCGACGCTGCTGACCACCGCGTTTGCCGAGCGGCAGGAACTGTTTCAGGAGGTCCAGGCGGTCTTCCCGGACCAAAAGCCGATTGACCGCACCGGGCTCAACTCCTGGGACGATCAGCGCGTGCTCGACTGGGTCAAGAAGACAGGCAAGAAGAAGCTGGTTATGGCGGGCCTCTGGACCGAGGTTTGCCTGAGCATGCCGGTGATCGATGCATTGGCTGATGGATATGAAGTCTACATCGTCACCGACGCTTCCGGCGGCGGTAGCACGGAAGGTCATGAACGCGGCGTTCAGCGCATGGTTCAGGCCGGCGCGCAGCCCCTGACCACAGTCGCCTATGTTTCCGAACTGCAGCGCGACTGGGCACGCCCGACCGCCGACGATATCGCCAAGCTTTTTGCCGAGCATGGCGGCGGTTTTGGCCAGGGTTTGCGTTGGGAGTGGCAGCTTCTGGGTCTCAAGGAAGGCACACGATAAAGTAGCGCTTTCGGCCACGGGTTTTGATGCCCGTGGCCGGCAATCAGCTGTTGTTTCGGCATTCGATTGATCCAGACGTGATATCGCCACCTACGCCGATAAAATCACAAACGTGCCCTGACACAGTAAACCCCGGGTCGCGTGGCGATCCGGGGTTGTCCTGTCATTGCCCTATCAGTTTGTCTGAACGCCCCACTGAGCCTCGAACTTGTCGGCATTTTCCCGCGTAACAACGGGGCCGACGGGGCTGATTTCCGGAACTGAAACAGCGGACTTTTCGATCGCCTTTCCATTGACTGCGTCAATTGCCATATTGACGGCAATTTCCGCATCGGTCTGAGGCAGGGACACCTTGCTGCCGAACCATCTGCCGGCACGGATGCGTTCAACACCGATGTAGCTGGCACCAGAGCCGATCAACGCCACCTTGCCTTTCAGCGGCGTATCGCTGACGGCCTGCTCGACACCGATGATGGTATCATCGTCATTGGCGAAGATGACGTGGATGTCCTGGTTGGCCACCAGAATATCCCGCGCAACCCGGAGACCACCATCGGCGCTGTAGTCGGATGCACCCGACGCGACCAGCTTGATGGTGGGGTTTTCCGCATAAAGCCGGTTGATCTCTTTCAGCTTGGCCGCATCATAGGCTGCCGCTCGGCTGCCGATAATGTAGACAGTGTTGCATGGGTCCTTTCCCTCGCAGGCCTTCTTGACCATCGAGAAGGATGCCTCTGCGTCGTCCGGCTCTGGAAACAGGACGGAGCCGGTGAGCCCTTCGACCTGCGGCTCGATCGTGAACTGCGGACCGAGAGGACTATCTAGGGCAACCACCTTGATACCGGCAGAAATGGCCTGTCGCACGCAGGGCAGGATGCCGGCGCCATCGACAGGATAGATGACGAAAGCGTTGTAGCGGCCTGTGGTGATGGCGTCCTGGCACTGTGAAAATTGCTTGGACGGATCGAAGTCGCCGGACAGGACATTGATTGACGCACCTTTGGCGGTCGCGACTTCCGTTGCCTTTTCGGCACTCGCCTGATTGTAGCTTGTATTGCCTTGCAGGAAGTAGGCGATACGGGCGTCCTTGCCTTCCTGGGCGACAACGGTACCGGCAGCAGATAACGCCAGCGCGAACGAAAGAGCGCCGATCGTTGAAGGGGCAAGGCGTCTGGATACAAACATATTGAACTCCTTTGCTGTCCCCTCGAAGACTTTTCATTCGAGGGATTGGGTTGAGTTTGACAAGAACGCCGAATGTCCTGCGGTCGCGAGTGCATTCGAAATTCATCGGCGTCTTCACGCTGGACTTTGCTTGTTCGGCCCCGTGTTTGGACCACGTGTTACCAAAGAAAAGTGTGGCGCAAAAATTAATTCCGGTTCCGGTGGTGCAGCCGGCATCTTCGTCGTGGGATATGAGCGAACGCACTGCGTTTCCTCAACGCAGCAGCCCACATCGAGCCGGTGATGTTGTTGTCGCCGGCGGATGCATTCGGGATCGAGAAATGTGTTACGTACTCCCGCTCTTTAGCGGGAGCGCCTGCGGGCCAGTGCATCCAGTCCGACCGCGAGCAGGATAATCACGCCGGTCAGAATCTGCTGGTACAGCGTGTCCAGGCCAAGAAGATTGAAGCCGTTGCCGATCATGGCCAGCAGAAGCACCCCGAGAACCGTTCGCCAGATGGCTCCCCGGCCACCGACAAGGGATGTCCCGCCGACAAGAATTGCCGCCCAGACGCTGGATTCTATCCCGGCATTCATGTTCGGCTGCGCCGCACCCGTCCGGCTTGCGACCAAGGCCGCGGCGAGCCCTGCCGCCAACCCTGAAAGCACGTAGGTGAAGATGATCACCCGGTTTGTCGAAATGCCCGACAACAGCGCGGCCTCGATGTTGGCGCCCGTGGCGCGGATGTGCCGTCCGATCGTCATCCAGTTCAGAATGAAACCACAGATCAGGGCAAAAGCGATGAGAATGTAGACGGAATAGTTGAAGCCCAAAAGCTTGTCTGTACCAAGCCGTTGAAAGGTCGCATCCGATACGGCAACCAGGAAGCCACCGCTCAAAACAGTGGCGAACCCCTTGAAAACGATGGCGCTGGCGATCGTCGCTACGAAGTGGTTGATGCGGAATGTTGTCGTCAATACGCCATTGAACAAGCCGAGCGTACCGCCTGCGGCAATGCCCACGGCGATGCCGGTCGCTGGCCCGTGGCTGTTGGCAACGAGCGCTGCGGAAACGGCAGAGACGGCAAAAATCGAACCGACAGAAAGATCGAAGCCGCCGACAAGGA
Source organism: Rhizobium sp. Root1204 (assembly GCF_001424965.1). Lineage (NCBI taxonomy): Bacteria > Pseudomonadati > Pseudomonadota > Alphaproteobacteria > Hyphomicrobiales > Rhizobiaceae > Rhizobium > Rhizobium sp. Root1204. Next base: position 211,566 of record NZ_LMCZ01000005.1, on the reverse strand, counting down.
TCACCAGGGTGCCGGCACAGGCCATCAACCCGATGGGGGCCCATTGATCGATGACGTTGCCGAGGTTGAGCCGTGTCAGGAAAACATCCGAGGACAAGGCAAGCAGGATGAACAAGACGAGCGTAGCGAAGACGATGCCGTAGTCTCTCAATCCCTCCATCTTGAAACGACTGGTACCGGGCTTCAGGGGTGCCCCTGTACCTCCCTGTTGCAATCCTGATTTCGAAGCGAGTGCGACGGTGGTGTTCATGCGACGGTCCTATTCCTTGAGTCCGCGGCTGTGCCAAACGCGGCCGCCAGTATTTGTTCCTGTGTTACTGTCTCCGCTTCGAATTCAGCGACGATCTGTCCTGATCGCATGGCAAGGACACGATCGGACAAGCCGATGACTTCCTCCAGTTCGCTTGAAATCAGAAGGACGGCCATGCTTTCCGCTGCGAGGTCGCGAATGAGCGCGTAGATTCCGTGTTTGGCGCCGACATCGACACCGCGTGTAGGCTCGTCAGCGATCAGCAGCTTTGGCCCGCGAAAAAGCCATTTTGCAAAGAGCGCCTTCTGTTGGTTGCCCCCCGATAGACTTGAGATCGGCGCCTCTGCATTCGCGGCTCTGATATCGAGCTTTTTCATCAGGGCATCGACAGCTGAACGCTCGCGCTTGCGGCCCACGACGCCGGCCGTGGTTACGTCCGTGAGATAGGCGAGAGAAATGTTCTCACGGATCGACCGTCCCATGAGAAGACCTTCCGTCTTGCGGCTTTCCGGAAGAAAGGCAATGCCGGCATCGATGGCAGCAGCCGTTTGAGGGGCCACCAGCTGTCCTTCGATGCGGACTTCGCCTGAACTGCGCTTGTCGCGTCCAAAAATAGCGCGCGCGATCTCGCTGCGGCCGCTTCCTACAAGCCCTGCCAACCCGACGATTTCGCCGGCGCGGACATCCAGATTGATATCCTGGAGTAATGTCGGCGTACACAATCCCCGCACGGAGAGAATGACCTTGTTGCCGTCGATGGTGTTTTTGGGCGGGTATCGCAAATCGGAGGATCGCCCAAGCATGCCGCTCACAAGCGTTTCCGCCGTCTCGAGGGCTGCTGGCCCGCTGCGAATGAGCTGACCATCGCGCAGAATGCTGACGCTGTCGGCCAATTCCAGGACTTCATCCAGGAAATGCGACACGTAGATGATCGTCGTTCCCTTATCGCGCAGGGCTTTTACGAGCGCGCGCAGCCGCCGGGCTTCATCGATCGTCAGAGGTGCCGTCGGTTCGTCCATGACGATGACGTCGGCGCGTCTGGCGATAGAGCGAAGAATCTCGACCTTCTGCTGGTCTGCGATCGGCAGGTCCGCGACTTTTTGATCGGGGTCCATATGGAAACCCGTCTCCTGGGTCAGCAGATGGAAGCGCCTTCTAAGCTCCTTGGTATGAACAATCCCGGCCGTGTGGATCTCGGAGCCAAGAAACACATTGTCCATGATCGAGAGGGATGGTGCGAGGGATATCTCCTGCTCCAGCAGGGCGATGCCACCGCGCAATGCGTCGCGCGGTGATTTGAAACGGACGATCTGTCCGTTCAGAAGCAGGTTGCCCTCATCAAGCCGGCAAACCCCCGCAAGGACTTTCCCAAGGGTCGATTTTCCCGCTCCGTTTTCGCCCACCAGAGCGTGAACCTCCCCTCTTTTGACTTGAACGTCCACGCCTTTGAGAGCGGTAACTCCGCCAAACCGCTTCACGGCACCTTTGACGGCGACAATAATATCCTCGCTCATGGGCAGTTCGCCCGGGTACAGTCGCTCGCTGCGGCGTGTACAACGGTCAACGAACACTGGCCATGCAGCCTGGAAAACCGGAAAAGTCTGGCTTTATAGACAGAAGATTTTCGCGCTGTTTGATTCAATGTAGTCCTCCCCCCGTTGCCGCCGCATCACTTGCTGCGTTGCAGCGGCGACACTTATTTGTTCTTTTGATATTTCAAGCTATCTTTTTGTGCATCCCTGTCAACGTGTGTTTCTGTAAATATAGATATATATTTGTAAGTTTTATCTGAGTTAAAGTATGGAAAATCGATCGACATTGCCACAATCTCCAAAGGATGTATCATCCATTGAAAATCGGTTACGCCGCCTACTGATGATGATATACTAAATTTCGGCGCAGATATGTGTGGTGATATCTATGGTATGTCGAAATTATACCTTGATCGCGGTTTTGATGACGCGACGTCAAGCTGGAAAACAAATAGCATCAAGTTTTTCAGGTCTGCTTAGTCACGAAAATTTCGATCGTGACAATCCCAGGCGGCACGCAAGGCAGCATTCTGGAAATCATTGGTTCACCCTCGTTTTTTATCCGTCATGCTCTCTTTAGTTGGAGCTGATCGTCATCATGCAATGAAGATGGCAGAATGCTTGTCCCAAATTTCACTAATGGCGTATTTTCCTGGAGCAACAGTTCTGCGCATTTTAAGAGAAGCAGGAAGGGCTACAGCAAGGGACTGCAGAGAAGATGTAGCCGCCGTCTGACCCGCCTCGTGTTTCAGGCCACTCGGGCCTCCCCGATGAGAGAGTTCAGAAACATCGCAAACAGTTCCCGCTCTGCGGAGATATAGAGTTTGTCGTAGATCCGCTTGCGATGATTGCGAATGGTGCCGACGCCGATATCCAGAACTTCGGAGATTTTTTCGTTAGAATTGCCCCACAGAATAAGGCGTACCATCTCCCGTTCCCGTGGCGTCCAGACGACAGGCTCAAACTCGCTGATCGCCTTTTCGATGTCCAGTGGGGTCGCGACACTCTGGCTATGCTCGAATGTGATGACCTTGAGATTCCGGCCCCAAAGATCGGGAAAATCCATGCAATCGACGTGAAATGTTCCAAAATCCATTTTGGTCGATCGCCGCTCGCCTGTTGCACGCACGGTTTCGGCGGCTCGGGCAAAGCTGGGAAACTGCCGCTTGGCAGCACGCCATTGCTCGGATTCGTAGAGGGTTCGGTGGTGCATATCCAGGATCTGCACCGCAGCAGGCAATTGCAGCAACGAATCCTTCGCTGCCGGGGCTCCCAGCCAGGCCTGTGTCATCAGTGACTTGATGTGGACCTCATGAAGCGACCGGATGATCGGATAGATCTCCTGCAACCGGACACTTTCCTCATGATTGAAGCGCTCCTCGCGCTCCAGAAACATCGTGATGCTGTTTCCACCATAGGCTGGCAGAAACATTGCGATCACGTCCATATCCCCGAGAAATGGCTTTAGGGCGGAATAGAAATCGTCCTTGGCCTGATGACTGGGAAGGTTTTCTGCCGTCACTACGCCGGGGGCCCGATAGCTGGTCCAGTACCGAAACCACGGGTCCATTTTATAGAAGCCGCCGTCATAGAGCTTGTTGACCATGTCCAGATCCACAAGGGTCCGGATCTCCACGCGCTTGGCACAGTGAAGAAGAGCGGGTGGCGCAAAAGGCGAATAGCGGACCACCCATTCGACGTCCACCGGTACCTTGCTTTTGGCAAAATCGATCAGCTGGCGGTAGAAATCGGCTGTTGCAACGGCCTCAAGTGGCCCCTGGAGTTCTTCGTACATGCCCATCTCGATCTGGAGCCGATGCTCGGCGGCGTTGCAGGGGACTGACACATCTGCTCTAGCATAGCTGTGGCGACGAGCAGCGAACATTTCTATCCTCTTTCCCCGTGCTGTTCCCAGAGGATATATTCCTCGCGCGATTCGGCGGTTGCAGGATAAAGGCCGAGAATACTACGCCCTTTGACAACCTGCTCAGTCGCGAACGTCTCGTATCGCGTCATTCCAATGGCTTTTTCTGCAACTTCGCTGGCAAGGTGGGCTGGTATAACGATGATGCCGTCAGCGTCGCCGACGATAATGTCACCCGGATAGACGGCGACCCCGCCACACCCGATCGGTTGCTGGACGTCTACCGGCGAGAGGCAGATCGGTGTTGACCGCGCCGCGGGTGCCTGGTGAAAGGCGGGATAATCCAGCTGCCTGATATCGGGCGTGTCGCGAAATCCGCCGTCGGTGACGACACCGGCAACACCGCGCGCTTTTAACCGCGTGACCATGATGTCACCGGCAGAACCGGCCTCGGCTCGACGCCCGCTGTCGATGACCAGCACGCTCCCCGCCGGACATTCCTCTATCGCCCTGCGGTGGAGAAAGTCCGGGCGGGAATAGTTGGCCATGCTGTCCAGATCCTCCCGCGAGGGGATAAATCTGAGCGTATAAGCTTCCCCGACCACACGTGTCACATTGGGGTTGAGCGGCCGTACATCCTGCATGACGCAGTTGCGGAGCCCGTATTGAAAGAGACAGGTCGCCAGTGTGGCGACGCTGACCTGCCCAAGCCTTCGGCGGCTCTCTTCGTCAAGGCGCGACATGTGCCTCAACCTCTTGCAGGTGGCCGATGGCCTCTATTTCGATCAGGATTTCAGGCTTGGCGAGCGAACTCACTTCGACGAGTGAACAGGCCGGGAAGTTGCCGCTGAAAAACTCCTTTCGCGCCCGCCAGACATGGGCGCGCTGATCGATCCGCGTGACAAATATCGTCAACTTGACGATGTCGGCCATCTGCCCGCCTGCGGCTTCGATAAGTCCCTTGATTTTTGAAAGTACGGCTTTCGTCTGTTCGTACTCGTTGTCACCGCTGACCGCTTCGGGATCGGTCAGCGAGCGGGCGGTCATTCCTGAAATATAGACAACATTGTTGGCGACCAGGCAGTTGGACCAGAGATCGGCGGCCGGTTCCGGTGCCAGCGGAGATGTCACGCGACGGAAATTCATGGGGTACCCTCATTAAACGCGTATCTTGGGTGGTTGGTCAGACGGTGCCGTTTTCGGAAACTTTTGCGAGAAAACCCTGAATGGTATCATCGCGGTGAAATACCGGCTTCTCGTAGTAATGCGGGCCGTCATAGACCTCGAGCAGAACAGACTTCTTGCGGGCTATGGTCGGGCCGTGCGGGTGATCCTTGGGGTTCATGTAGAAATCGCCCGGGCGTAGCGTCAGATCGCTGCTCGTGTAGGCGTACTCCCCCTCCAGACAATACATGAACTGGTTGGAGGCGTGAGAATGCTTGATCGGCACCCCGCCGCCTTCATTGAATTCCAAAAGGGCAATGGATGCGCCGGTGCTTTCGTTCTTGTAGAGAAAATACTGGCGAAAACCGTAGTCCGGGAAATCCAGCCATTTGGCTTCATCGATCTTGGCGGCTTGTAGCAAAACTTCGAGAGTCATGTTTGCGTCCTCAGCTGTTTGATGGAGCAGCGGCAGCGCCGCTGCTCGTGATAAGCGGTTGCGCTGTCAGGCAAAGAACTGTGGTGGAGGGGCCATGCCCCACTGGGTCGTTTCTTCCGCTCCGCCGACGAAACGTGTCGGCTGATACTCATCATTGATGATGTCGGAATCGGTATAATGCTCGATGCGGTTGCCGAAGGGGTCGGTCCAGTAGTCATAGATCAGGCTGCCGAGGTAGTGGCGTCCGACGCCGGCGTCGAGCGACCAGTCGCGTGTGCGCAGAAATTCGTGGGCAGCGAAGACGGCGTCCATATCGAGCACCTCGAAGGAGGCGTGATGGCAGCCGGCATTGATCGATTCATTGACCAGGATGCAGTGATGCTCGACGAAGTCTGCCCCATGATCCATGCGGAGAAATGCGCCGACCACTTTCGGCTCAGGGTCTCCCGGTATGCAGATATAGTCGGATGCGGCCATTTCGAGATGCTTGAGGAACCAGGCCGTTTCCGCGGCTCCATCCTCGACCCACAGGGCGCAATGGCCAAGGCGGAGGACCGGTGTCGCCTCTGCTCGCTGGCGCACGGGGCGGTTCTTGCGCGGTTGAGTATCGGAAATGTTCAACGGAAATGTCTGGCGGGTCTGCAATGCCGCTACGGGAGCAATGCCGTGGACAAGGTCAATGACCTGCTTGCCGGGGCTGACCAGCCGGACACGCTCGCCGCCGCCCGGTGCGTTCAATTTTTCAATCTTGGAAGCGCCGGCGATTGCCGAGGCAACTTCAAGATCGCCCCGGGTCTGAACTTGGAATGCAAGCGAGATATATTCAGGTTTCGCTCTTTTCTCTGCAACATAGAGGTAGGGATCAGTACCGGCGCCCCGCATGTAGAGGACATCATTCGTCTTGTGGCTGGTTTGGAGGCCAAAGTCTGTCAGGAAACTTTCAAGCTTGTTCAGATCGTCAACCGCATAAGTCACATAAGCCAGGTGTTTCAGCTTGACGCGCGTCATTCTTATCTCCTGCCATCGAGGCGTTAAATGCACAAAAAAGTTACATGATATTTCACGAATGATGGCACTGATGTTCCACCGGTAGCCCGATGAAATTAGGCCAACGAAAATCCGGGCACTTGTCGAAAATGAGACTAGCGACTTGTTTTTCTGCGTTGCTGTTTGTGCGGTGAAGACAACCGGACACGGAGCGTGCGATGAGTGATTTCGATGTAATTATTGCCGGCGGTAGCCACAACGGTCTCGCCTGCGCCAGCATGCTTGCCGTGAAAGGCCTCAAGGTACTTGTGCTTGAAAAGAACGAGTGGGTGGGAGGTGGAGCCGTAACGCAGGAGATCGTCGCGCCGGGGTTCAAACATGATCTCTTCAGTTCTTCTCATATTTTCATCCACATGAACCCCGATTTCAACCAGCACCTGCGGCCTGAACTGGAAAAGTTCGGCCTGAAGTATCTCTGGGGTGAAGACAAGATAACCGGCCATCCGTTTGCCGATGGGCCGGGCGTTGTGGTCTACAAGGATGTTGAGAGGACCTGCGACAGCATCGCGCAGTATAGCAGGGCGGATGCTGCCACCTACCGCAAGATCGTCGACGACTTCGCCGAGATCCGGGACGGGTTCATCCGGGGAGTCTTTTCACCGCCAAACCTCCCGAGCCTGCAGCCCGCCGCAATGGAACGCAGCCCGGAAGGGCTTCGCCGATTGAGAGAATTCAATCTCAGTGCCAGGGCTTTTGTCGAAGAGAAGTTCGAGAATGATGCGATCCGCGCGCTGATCCTCGGATGGTCGCTTGCGCCTCACACTCGCCCGGATCAGGAAGGAATGGGGGCTGGATTCTACGTCATGGTGCCATCGGTTCATCATTACGGGCAAGCCATTCCGGAAGGTGGAAGCCAGCAACTGCCTCTGTCGATGTGCCGGCTGATTGAATCCCGCGGCGGCATGATCGTCACCGGCGCAGACATTGCAAAGTTCATCATCTCGGACGGCAGATGCAAAGGCGTGCGCACGGCTGATGGCAACGATTATATCGCCAAGCATGGCGTCGTCACGGCCCTTGATCCAACCCAGACATTCCTGCGCCTGATCGACGAAGAGCATCTGACCGAGAACTTCAGAACCGCGGTCAGGCATTTCAGCTATTCAGACCACGGCATTGCGCGCATTCACCTGGCACTCAACGAACGGCCGCAATTCCGTGAAGAGAGCCTGGATGGCATCGCCTTTCATCGCTTCTTCGGCAGCGTCGACAAGATCAGGCATCAGTTTGCCGAAATCGAACTGGGGGAACTGCCGAGTGAGCCGAACCTGGTCTATGTCAACTGGACCATTCGCGACCCGAGCCGGGCACCGGCCGGCAAACATACCCTGTCGCTCGACACGGTCGTGCCGTCAAAGCTGCGATCGGGAAAGAAATGGGATGATGTGAAGGAGGCCTTTGGCGAGACGATGCTGAACGAGGTCCGCAAACATGTCACCAACCTCGACAGCGGCAATATCATCAACTCTGTCGTCCATACGCCCGAGGATCTCTTCCGCTACAATCGCTCGTTTGTGAATGGCAGCCCGACCGGCGGCGAGCGAACGCTCGCGCAATGGGGGGCTTTCCGCCCCTTCCCAGGCTATTCCCAGTACAAGTCCCCGATCAGGGGTCTCTATATGACAGGCCCGCATTGTCACCCCGGCAACGGGATTTCGGCGATGGGAACGATTACTGCCAATGTCCTGCTCAAGGATCTGGGAGTGTAGCTGGAAACTTTGACGTCAGCGATCTGATCCGGCCGCCATGGCATGGATCGCGTTTTGAACGGGTGGCGGCACGACCGGGATCGGCCGCCCACCCGCGTATTCTGTCCAACCGGTGCTGGTGAACAGCTTCCGGTTGGACGCTGTTCTTAGTTGATTGTTAGAACGAGGCCTTCAACTGCCCGCCGATATTCCAGTCGGGCTTGTCCTGCTCGCGGAATGTCGCAGACACGGATGTCTCGACCTTCCAGATTTCGTCGATCTTCCAGCCGACCCGGCCCCCCAGTGTTGCGAAGTCCTGGTCGTCGGCCGTGCCGGTGACATCGCCGACCCAATCCACCGAGGCTTTGGCGCCGTTCCTGCCCGCAAACGTCCGGCCAATGGCACCTGCAACGGTATAGTCCAGTTGCCCGCCGGTATCGTGGCTCCAGGCGATTTCGGCGCTCACGGTGTCGGCCTCGGAGCGGCCGCCCTTCACGGTTGCCGCAAAGACATTGGCGCCGGTTCCCGCTTCACGATAACCATCAAGATCCAGCCAGGACCGGGTGAACCGGGCAGAAAAGGCGATTTCATTGGCATCGTCGGGGGCATAGATTGCCCCGATACGTCCATAGGCACTGAACAGCGACCCGGACGCTGTCCCACCAGCAAAGACCATGTCGGTCATGTTCAAATAGCTGCGCGACAGGTTGGCCGATACCTTGGGCGAGCCCCAGGCGCCGGCCTCGCCGAATGCACGCCATTGCGCCTCCGCCGTGGTGTAACGCGCCGCACCGGCCAACAGAACAAGTGTATCGATGGAAACGCCGGTCCTGTTTGGGTTTACAACCGCTGCGCCACCGAGAAAGCTCACGCCATTTCCGGCGTTCCAGCGTCCGTTGAAACCGGCGGCGGCGTCGGAGCTCCCAAATGCGCTGAGGTAATTGCCGCTGTCAAACCGTTGCGATTGCCCAAGCAAATTTTGCGCGGTGTCCATCAGGTCAAGGACGATCGATTGCCTCTGGCGCGCCAGTTGGTCCGCCGAGTTCGTTACCGACTGTGCCGTCGTAAAACCCACCCGGGCGAAATCGATGGAATCGAGAAAAAGACCGGCCTCGGGGTCCGTCACATTCAAGGATCCCGTTGCACCGACGATAACCGCCAGTTCCAGCGTATCCGAGCCGGACACTCCGATCCGATTGCCGACGGAGACATCATCGTCGAGCGGGCCGGTGATCTGGTGGTTCAGAACGGTCTTGCCGTCCTGCTGCGTCACGATAGAGGCAGCCTGCCCGTCCTGTGTGGTGACAAAACCACGATAATCGACCTGATAGACCGTGTATCCGCCCGGATTGGTAACAGGAACGCTTAAGTTGCAGGTGCTTGTTGCGCGCGACGTTCCGGAACCGCCGCCCGCTGTTGCGGAGAAATCATCGAACAGGACGCTGGTCGCATTGCCATCCGGCGAATGGACGCTCGAAAAAGTGCCGTCAGCGCAGCCGTTCGCAGCATGCGCCGGTCCGGTGGCGGCGCTCAGCACTGCAAAGGCAAACAAGTTCACGGGTAGGTAAACTGGGGAACGCATGACAACTAACCCTCATAAAGAACAAGGGGCAGCATACTGGGGCTGCCCCGATCCGCTTCGATGTTAGCGGCAGGTGCGCCACTGAAGCTGGTAGACAATGGCAGCCTTGACGTCCTGCGTATCCACCGTTGCCATGGCTTCCTGATTTTTCGTGGTGTTGACGCGAATGCTGGAGTTCGTCCGCAAGTTCACATCCTCGCCGCAGGCCGACCAGATCAGTGAATTCGCCACGAGCTTGTTGGTAATGAGGTAGTCCTTCTCCTTTGGACCGGTGAACGTCTGGGTGAAGGCCGGGCCGCGGGCGCCGGCGAAGAAGTATTCGACGTTGAATTGCGAGCGTGCACCGCGCGGCAACTGATTGAAACCGCGATAGTCGATCGCCAGTACCGAGACGCTGCGTCCCTGCGGAACGTGGACTGGAATAGCGACATTGCAGGTCTTGCGATCAAACGATTTGCCTGTCTCGCCGCCGGCTTCCACGACATAGTTGTCAAACAGCAGGCTCAGGGCTTTGCCATCCGGGCTCAAAGTCGCCGATACGCTGTCGGAAGGGCAGCCGCTGCCGCCATAGCCTGGAATACCGAGCGAAATGTCGTCCGCATAAGCCGTAGAGGCAACGAAAAGGGATGCGAGTAAAATACCGATAGCCTTCATGTGATTTCCTCGGTGTTAAAAAAGCGAAGCGGCTGCTTCGCTTGAGAAATAGAGCCGCTGATCTGAACCTTCGATGAGCACTTCGTTCATCTGAAAGTCATCCAGCAAAGGCCCATGTGTAGGAAGGCTGGATTAATAAACTTTTAATCAAACACGACGGAAAAGGCGCGGTTGGAAGGCAAGATTGTGGCCGGGTGTTTTCGTCCGGTAGCGATCGTTCGCCTCACGGTTCAGCCGGGGTTCATTCATTCTGGCCTACTCTTGTCGAAATGCACAAAAGCAGGCGGAAGGCCCCGGGATGCGAAAAGCAACGACGATCTTCAGAGCTTTCGCCATAGCCGCAACGATTGGCTTGGTGACCACGAGCTGCTCGACAGCCAAGCCGGTCGGGATCGAAAGGTCTCATGCGCCTTCAGCGCAATTGTTGGAACACCAGCGCAAACAAAAGATCAGGTTTGAGGAAGGCCACTACAAACGGCTGTATCGCCCAAAAATCTGTCGCGATCGTGTAAACTGCGGAGCTTGAGCAGGCATCAACGCACGCGGTCGTAGGCGGCGGTATGGGTGCCCAAAGCCCAGCTTGGGGGACAGGATGTAGCCGGTGGCATCAGGCAAAGCGGCACCCTGGTGCCACCCTGCCTGTTGCAATCGCGATTCTACCTGTGCGTTTCGATCAGGAATTGCCCTTGCGGCTCGTCTCGAAGAGGAACCAGACGCGCTGTTCTGTTTCGTCTATCCAGTTTTCCAAGACGCTTGTGCCGGCGACATCGCCATGTTCGTCGCAAAGTGCGCGCGTTTCGCGCATGCTTGCCAGAAGGTCGGCATTATCGTCGCGCAACTCAGCCAGCATATCCTGCGGATCGACGTAATCGGCATCATTGTCTGCAATCCGCTGCAGCTTGCCGATATGGCCGATCGAGCGCAGCGTCGTGCCGCCGATCTTGCGGACGCGTTCTGCGAGCGGATCGGTCATGGCCAGAATCTGAGCTGCCTGATCGTCGAAGAGCAGGTGATAGTCGCGGAAATGCGGACCCGACATATGCCAGTGGAAGTTTTTCGTCTTCAGATAGAGGGCGAACACATCGGCGAGCAAGGCTCTCATCGCGGCGGAGATATCCCGGGTCGCGTCTTCCGAAAGGCCTGACGGCGTTCTCAGGGGGGCCATACGGCGCGTACGCGGTGTCTTCTCGGTCATGGCTGGTTTCTCCTTGTTTCGGATTCGAGAGGCTTGTTCAGCGGAGGCGTTGAGAAAGCGGATCGGTGGCGGTAATTAATCTCTCCAAAGGCGGTTTGAGAAAATCGTCCTGTCTGCGCCAGCCATTGTCTGGCAAAACGAGAAATTCCAGGTCGAGAGGTTCCGGCAGCGAGGCGAGCGAGTCGCGGAGGTGTTCGGGTTCGCTAGCGGCGGTTTTCATGGCCTTGTCCCGGTGCATTCATGCCTGGATTGTCTCAACCTTATATAGGCGCGGCTCCTGTTCTTGCAGGGGGGCTTGTAGGATTTTCCGCTTTCCGTCGCCGACTGCCGAGCGGGCACTGATCTGCAGCTTTTCTCAACTCTGCGTCAGAGAGCTACCCTTGCCTGCACTCGATCAGGCTGCCGTGCCACCGGATACGAACCGCGGGCTTGCGGGCATCGCTGCGGTGAAGCAGGATTGATGGCCCTCGCCGGCCTCCTCGCTCAGTCACGATTTCGACAGCGTGCCGAGCCTGCCAGCGCATCATCGCGCAAACTGCGGCTGCACAAGAACCCGAGCGCCGTCGCATAGCTGTTTTCAAAGGGAATAGGCTGACACGCACGCACTTTCGGGTTCCTGGAATGTGGTCACATACGGGATTCAGGATGGATGGGATCGATCATCAACTTGTGGAAATTGTAATCACCCCATGCGCTCGGAGGCATAGGATCCCGGGCTTGCCGGAAACACCACGGTGCGATTGCCGTTGATGAAGGTGCGGTGGTGGATATGGGCGTGCACGGCGCGCGCCAGAACCTGGCTCTCGACATCGCGGCCGATCGAGACATAGTCCTCGGCCGACTGCGCATGGGTGATGCGGGCGATGTCCTGCTCGATGATCGGGCCTTCGTCGAGATCGGCGGTANACATCGCGGCCGATCGAGACATAGTCCTCGGCCGACTGCGCATGGGTGATGCGGGCGATGTCCTGCTCGATGATCGGGCCTTCGTCGAGATCGGCGGTAACGTAATGCGCGGTGGCACCAATCAGCTTCACGCCGCGCTCATAGGCTTGCTTGTAGGGGTTGGCGCCCTTGAAGGACGGCAGGAACGAATGGTGGATGTTGATGATCTGCCCCGACATCTTCTGGCAGATGGCATCCGACAGGATCTGCATGTAGCGGGCAAGCACGATCAACTCGGTGCCGGTCTGCTCGACCACGTCCATCATCCGGGCTTCCGCCTGCGCCTTGTTGGCCTTGGTCACCGGGATATGATGGAACGGGATGTCGTGATTGACGACTACCTTCTGGTAATCGAAATGGTTGGAGACCACACCGACGATGTCGATCGGCAAAGCGCCGATCTTCCAGCGGTAGAGCAGATCGTTGAGGCAATGGCCGAAACGCGACACCATCAAAAGCACCTTCATCCGGTGCTCGGAATCACGGATATCGGCGTCCATGCCAAACCGGGTCTTCACCGCCTCGAACCCGGCCTTCAGCTTCTCAAGTGCAGCACCTTCCTGGCTGATGAAAGTCAGCCGCATGAAGAACAGGCCGGTTTCCATGTCGTCGAACTGCGAACTGTCGGTGATGTAACAGCCTTCGTCGGCCAGNCACGGATATCGGCGTCCATGCCAAACCGGGTCTTCACCGCCTCGAACCCGGTCTTCAGCTTCTCAAGCGCAGCGCCTTCCTGGCTGATGAAAGTCAGCCGCATGAAGAACAGGCCGGTTTCCATGTCGTCGAACTGCGAACTGTCGGTGATGTAACAGCCTTCGTCGGCCAGATAGCCGGTAATCGCCGCGACAATGCCACGGGTGGATTTGCACGATACGGTCAGAACGTAGTGTCGCATTGTCAATCTTGCTTTCGTTGAATGTTTCACGCCGGGCGGTGTTGCGGATTTTCTGGATGCGATATGGCGGATGCTACTGGGGCGGCCAACAGCAGGTACCGGCACCCTGTCTGCCGGGATGAGCGCCCGCGGCGTTAAGCCATCGACTGCAGGAACGCTTCCAGTTCCACCGGATCGATGCCCACCAAATGGGATTTGGCGGGATAGGCACCGGATTTCACATCGGCCACATATTCGGAGAAGGCGGCGATCCGCTCTTGCTGCAGCCTCTCGTACTCAGCGGCAAAGTTGCGATAGATCTTTGCGTGACGGGGGACATGCCCCTTGTTGGCACCGAGCACATCGTCGGCAAAGAGATATTGCGCATCGCAACCGGTGCCTGCGCCCATTGACAGCATCAGCATCGATGTGCGTTCACTGATTGCCGCTGCGACTTCGCCCGGAACGACCTCGATCTCTGCCGCAAATGCCCCTGCCTCTTCGAGTGCCTTGGTCTGGCGCCATATCTCCAGCGCACCGAGCGACGTCTTGCCAACAGCGCGAAAACCACCGGTCCAGGTGGCCTTGGACGGGATAAGCCCGACATGGCCGCAGACGGGGATGCCCTCGTCTCGCATGCGGCGCACCGTCTGAAGACCTGCTGCGCAATAAACGGCATCGCCGCCCGCTTTCAATGCCTGAAACGCGGCGCGGATATATTCATCCGCTGTTACAAGGTCACCATATTCCAGGCCGGGAAAGGCAAAGACGGAAGGGGCCGCCTCCCGAAAAGCCGCGCCGAGCAATGACGGCGGCACGGAGACGAGGTCTACCCCAGCCCTTTCCGCGGCATCTGCTTCCTTCAGTGTTTCGACGCGCAGCATGCTCAGCTGACGCTTTCCCTTTATCGACAGAAGATCGGCGACAGTCGGGCGGCGGTGTCTCATGACATGTTTCTCCATTGCCACGCGCGATAAAGACGCTGCCGTGGCTCGTTTATGTTGCTATGTGCTGCGCTTAAGCCGTCAGCAGTGTCTTCAGTTTGATCGCCGGCGTAGCAAGTGCTGCTGGATCAGGATGGATCCCGGCCGCAATCATCATCTCGGCCAAGCGGATATCGCGGGCGACGGCGTTGCCGGGACCGATGCCGCTGGCGGCGATCAGGCGGCCACCGGCGTCGAGATGGAAGAGGATGAAGGCGCCATCGGCGACCTCGCGCCGGACAGTCTGCGCCGCCCCATCTGCAATGCCAGCGATCTGCAATGTCAGGTCGTATTGATCCGACCAGAACCACGGGACTGCGGTGATAGCTTCGTCTGCACCCAGGAGATTGGCGGCAGCAAGCTGGCCCTGTTCCTGCGCGTTGCGCCAGGCCTCCAGCCGCAGCCGGCGTCCTGCGTAATGCGCCAGCGGGAAAGAACAACAATCACCGGCAGCAAAGATGTCCGGTGCGGATGTTCTCAAATGGGTATCGACGGCGATACCGTTGTCGATTGCAAGCCCGGCATCGCGGGCAAGTTCAACATTCGGTATGGCCCCGATCCCGACGACAATCAGGTCGGCATCAAGCGCGCCGCCATCCTCGAAAAGAACGCTTACGCCCTCCCGGCTTTCCTGCAAGCTCCGGATTTTTGCGCCGCAGTGAATCTCTACACCCTCCGCCTTATGCCGTTCCGCAACCACGGCGGCCAGCTCTTCAGGGACGCCGCGGCTGAGGATACGGGGCAGACCTTCGACCAGCGTCACGCGGGCGCCCAGTTTGCGCGCGGCCGCAGCCAATTCCAGCCCGATGAATCCACCGCCGATGATCGCGAGATGCCTGCCGGGCTGAAGCGCGGCGCGGATCGCGACGGCATCGCCATGGGTTCGCAGCGTCCGGATGCGCTGACAGGCACCGGACAGGCCGGGAAATGGCCGCGGCCGCGCGCCGGTCGTCAGAAGCAACTGATCGTAAGGCTGGCTGCGGCCGTCAGACAGCCGCACCACCTTCGCCGCCGGATCGATGCTTTCGGCGCTGATACCAGTCAAAACAGTGATGCCGGCAGCCTCATAACGCTCGGCCTCCGACACCAGTTTCGGGGCGTGGCCTTGCAGCAAGGCATCCTTCGAGAGAGGCGGGCGCTCGTAAGGAAGATGGTCTTCTGCGCCGATAAGCATGATCTTCCCGGCAAAACCCTTTTCCCGCAGGGCAAAGGCAGCCCTTGCGCCGCATTCCCCCGCGCCGATGATGACAATCTGCGTCATGACCCTATCCCTTAGCCCAAGGAAACGAAGACGCTGCCATCCTCGACCTTGACCGGGTAGGTCTTGAGATCGACGCAGACAGGGGCACCCTTGGCTTCGCCGGTCATGTAGCTGAAGCGGCCATTGTGCTTTGGACATTCGATGATGTCGTCCATCACCAGCCCATCGGCGAGATGGACCTTTTCATGCGTGCAGAGCCCGTCGGTCGCAAAGAACCGGTCGTCCGGGCTGCGGTACACCGCAAACGTTTTGCCGTCATGATCGAAGCGGATGACGTCCTCTTCATCAATCTCGTCGGTTGCGCAGACTTCCACCCAATTGCTCATCGTTTCCTCCATCTAGTTCTGTTTTCGGGCACCGCTCTATTCGGCGGCAATTGACTCGGCGTGAAACTCTTCACGGTAGGGCTTCGCGGTCGGCGGCAGTTCGCGTTTGAGAAAGTAATCCTCATTCTTCAACTGCCGCAGAAAGGCCGGGATCATTTCGCGGTAGCCTTCGAGCATGGATCTGTTCGGGGCGGGCAGGTCGTGCTTGATCATGTCATGCAGCTGCGGGAGCGCATGATAGGGCACCATCGGGAACATGTGATGCTCAACATGATAGTTCATGTTCCAATACACAAACCGGCTGAACGGGTTCATGTAGACGCTACGGCTGTTGAGACGATGATCAATGACGTTGTCGGCAAGGCCGCCGTGCTGCAGAAGCCCCGTCAGCACGTGATGCCATGCGCCATAGAGCCGTGGCAGGCCGATCAGTATCAGCGGCAATATCGAGCCGAGGTAAATGGCCATCGCCACCGTGGCGGCATAGATCAGAACCCAGATACGGGCAACACGGATGACGCGCGGCTGCTCCTGTTCGGGAACGAAGGTTTTTTCGGCAGCACTGATAATGCCGGCCGCGTTGCGGACCATATCGATCATTGCGTAGCTGGCATCGAGCAAGCCAAAGAAGTTGAGGACCAGCCGGAACAGGTCCGGCGGGCGCATGACGGCAATTTCCGGATCGCGGCCGACGATGACTGTATCGGTGTGGTGCCGCGTATGGCTCCAGCGCCATGTCACCGGATTACGCATGATCATGAAACAGGCAATCTGATAGACTGCGTCGTTCATCCAGCGCGTCTTGAAGGCGGTACCGTGCCCGCATTCGTGCCAGCGCGAATCCGAGGCCGACCCGTACATCACGCCGTAGATCAGGAAGAACGGCACGCACCACCAGGAGCCCCAGAAATAGGCCCCAAGCGCACCGGTGATAACCATGCTGCCAAGCCAGATTGCCGTGTCGCGGATGGCCGGACCATCCTCGCGCTTCATCAGCTCTTTCATCTGCTTGCGCGGGATGTCGGTGTGATACCATTCCGCGGCTGCCAGTCCGCTGTCGACGGCGGCCTGAGCATCACGCCCGAGGAGGCTGTAATCACGTTTCGTCGCAGTCTTGTCCATTCTGTCCTCCTCCGCTTGCCGCTGGTTCTCGTCCTTGAATGGAGGATAGGTTGACTTTGAATGCAGCTCAATGCAGCCTTGATGTATTCTATCAAAACACATCATTCATCGCATGATTGAATGATGGCTTCCATCAGGAGCGATTATGAGCGGGCGTCCGACCATTACAGATCTTGCCCAGGCCGCGGGCGTCAGCGTCGCGACCGTCGACCGGGTATTGAACGGCCGCCACAAGGTAAGGGAAGAGACGGCGCGGCGGGTCTACGATGCGGCAAAATCGATCGGCTACCATGCTGTCAGCCTGCTGCGGCAGCGGGTTTTCGAGGACCTGCCGCAATACAGGCTCGGCTTTATCCTGCAAAAGCCAAACCAGTACTTCTATCAGTCGATGGCTAAGGAGATCGAGAATGCGGCGTTTTCGGCGCCCGGAGTCCGCATTATCCCGCAGATCGATTTCAACATGAGTGCTACGCCCGCAGCTTTGGTGGAAAAGCTCAAAGCTGTTGCCGCGCGCAACCAGGCCATTGCCCTCGTTAGCCCCGACTATCCCGCGGTCACGGCGGCTATAGAGGAATTGAGGGAAAAAGGCATCCCGGTTTTCTCGCTTCTTTCGGACTTCGCCGCGGGTGCACGAGAGGGTTATGTTGGCCTCAATAATCGCACCGTCGGCCGCACAGCCGCGTGGATGATTGCCAAGGCCGCGAAGAAACCGGGGAAGGTTGCAACTTTCATCGGAAGCCATCGGTTTCATGGTCACGAATTGCGTGAAATCGGTTTCCGCTCGTATTTTCGCGAGAATGCGCCTGATTTCGAGGTTCTCGACACAATGGTCAATCTCGATACGGAGGAGATCACGCACGAGGCAACGATCAACCTCTTGCAGCGCCATCCAGACCTGATCGGGTTCTATGTCTGCGGCGGCGGCATGGAGGGCGCGATCTCGGCCCTTGCCGAAGAAAAGATGGCAGGTAAGCTGCTGGTCGTTGTGAATGAACTGACCCCGGAATCAAGAATGGCGCTGGCTGAAGATCTCGTGACCATGGCAGTCGCAACGCCCGTCGCGCATCTGACCCGGGAATTGGTGGGGCAGATGGTCGCCGCCATTGATCGTGGTATCGGAGGCGTTCCGGGCCAGACATTTTTGCCGTTCGATATTTTCACCCCGGAAAACATCTGAGCAGGCCGCCTTCGAAATGAGAGTATTCTCTCACGCGGTTTTTGTATTCTTTCACCAATGAGAGACAGATAACGGCTTCGGCTTTGACTGTGTCTCAATAAGCTGATGATCCTCACGCGCTCAGGGAGTGGGCTTTCCCCTTCCCGCGAATTCATGTGCAGGAGGAACAGCACCTATGACGACCCTTTCATTCGCGCTCAATCATATGACTGCCCCGGCCTTGTCGCCGGATGCATTTTTTGCTCTGGCAAAATCGCTCGGCATGTCGGCGGTTGAAATCCGCAATGATCTCGACGGCAACGCGATTATCGACGGTACACCGGCTGCCGAAATAAAGGCGCTCGCCGAAAAACATAGCTTGACCATCGTTTCGATCAACGCGCTGCAGCGGTTCAACCAATGGAACGGCGACCGCGCCCGCGAAGCACAGGAACTCATCACTTATGCCCGCGATTGCGGAGCGGAGGCGCTGGTTCTCGTGCCGCTCAACGACGGCAGTGGTCAGGGCGACGGCGAGCGCCAAGCCAACCTGAGACAGGCGTTAACCGCGCTGACGCCAATGCTGGAAGACGCCGGTATCATCGGTCTCGTCGAGCCGCTTGGCTTTGAAATCTGCTCGTTGCGTTCCAAAACCGAAGCCGTAGAGGCTATTCAGGCCGTCTCAGGTGGGAGTCGGTTCAAAATCGTGCATGACACGTTCCACCATCACTTGGCAGGGGAAGAAAAATTCCATCCGGAAATGACCGGTCTGGTTCACATTTCCGGCGTTGCCGATCCCGGCATTTCCGTCAACGGCATGCGCGACCCGCACCGCATTCTTGTGGATGCCAATGACCGCCTGGACAATGCCGGCCAAATCCGGACGCTGCGAGAAAGCGGCTATGCCGGGCCATTTTCTTTCGAGCCCTTTTCGCCCGATGTGCATCAATCAGCCGATATCAGAGCGGCGATCCGCGAAAGCATGGCATTTCTTGAAGCCACGGCCTGACGGAACGGGCGTTCCATCCGGCATTTTTGCACGAATGTCAGTTGGAACGCCCTTGACGATGGAATTATAAAATGGAATAGTTGTTCCGTATTAACAAACTGTCGGTTTGTTTATTCTGTTTTGACGCAGAGCTGCCCGGGAGAGGCGGCCTACGGGAATTGGGTGCCACCGCGAATGGGGTGCCTCCGGCTTGTGGAGGGTGGTCGCCGGTCACCGTTTTGTGGAGGAACTACAACATGAAGAAAATGATTATGGGCGCAGCCTTGGCTGCGATGATGTCGACTGCGGCACATGCCGAAACTGTTGGTGTTTCGATGGCGCTGTTCGACGACAACTTCCTGACCGTTCTGCGCAACGGCATGCAGGATTATGCCAAGACGCTCGACGGCGTCACGCTGCAGGTTGAAGACGCGCAGAACGACGTTGCCAAGCAGCAGAGCCAGATCCAGAACTTCATCGCAGCCGGCGTCGATGCCATCGTTGTCAACCCGGTCGACACCGACGCGACTGCCGCCATGTCAAAGATCGCAGCCGATGCCGGCATTCCGCTGGTTTACGTCAACCGCGAGCCGATCAACATCGACACGCTCCCGGAAAAGCAGGCTTTCGTTGCATCCAATGAAGCTGAATCCGGCACGCTCGAAACCCAGGAAGTCTGCAAGCTGCTCGGCGGCAAGGGCAAGGCCGTCGTCATGATGGGCGAGCTTTCAAACCAGGCGGCCCGCATGCGCACCAAGGACGTCCATGACGTTCTCGCCACCGACGCCTGCAAGGGCATCACCATCGTTGAAGAGCAGACCGCCAACTGGTCGCGTACGCAGGGTGCAGACTTGATGACCAACTGGCTTTCTGCCGGTTTGGAATTTGACGCCGTCATCGCCAACAACGACGAAATGGCCATTGGCGCGATTCAGGCACTGAAGGCTGCCGGCCGGCCGATGGACAAGGTCGTGATCGGCGGCGTTGATGCGACGCAGGATGCGCTTGCCGCCATGGCAGCCGGTGATCTGGATGTCACCGTGTTCCAGAACGCTGCTGGCCAGGGCAAGGGCGCGCTCGATGCGGCTCTGAAGTTTGCGCGGGGCGAAACGGTCGAAAAGAAGGTCTACATTCCTTTCGAATTGGTAACGCCGGCCAACCTCAAGGACTATCAGGCAAAGAACTGAACCTGAACACCGGGGCGCGCTCATCCGCGCCCCGGATTGCCCGGTTTCGTTGACGTTGGTGCGATGCGCCTCCAGCGGACCGTGAGGTGACCTTGCTGCCTGAGGGCGCAGGTCCCAGCCAAACAGGCGACAGGGAGGCATCATTAAAATGGTCAGTCCGACAACAATGGCAGCCGTACGCGCCAGTGGCGCCGTACCAAAAGCCGAATATCTGCTTGCAGTCGAAGGGGTGCGCAAGGAATTTCCCGGCGTTGTGGCCCTGGATGACGTATCGTTCCGTCTGAAGCGCGGCACCGTGCATGCGCTGATGGGTGAAAACGGCGCCGGCAAATCGACGCTGATGAAAATCCTTGCCGGCATCTATACGCCCGACAAGGGCGAAGTTAAATTCAAGGGCGTCGATATCCGGCTGAAATCGCCGCTGGATGCGCTCGAAAACGGCATCGCCATGATCCATCAGGAACTGAACCTGATGCCATTCATGACCGTAGCAGAGAATATCTGGATCCGGCGCGAGCCGCTCACCCGGCTCGGGTTCGTCGATCATGGCGAAATGAACCGCAAGACCGCAGACCTCTTCAAGCGTCTGAACATTGCCCTCGATCCGCAGGCGGAAGTACGCGATCTTTCCATCGCCAATCGCCAGATGGTCGAGATCGCCAAGGCGGTATCCTACGAATCCGACGTGTTGATCATGGATGAGCCGACCTCGGCGCTGACCGAGCGCGAAGTCGCCCACCTCTTCACCATCATCCGTGATCTGCGCAGCCAGGGCATCGGCATCGTCTACATCACCCACAAGATGAACGAGCTGTTCGAGATCGCCGACGAGTTCTCGGTGTTCCGCGACGGCAAATATATCGGCACACATGCCTCTACCGACGTGACCCGCGACGATATCATCAAGATGATGGTCGGCCGCGAGATCACCCAGATGTTCCCGAAGGAAGAAGTACCGATCGGCGACGTCGTTCTGTCGGTGAAAGACCTCTGTCTGAAAGACGTCTTCCACGATGTTTCGTTCGATGTGCGCGCCGGCGAAATCCTTGGCGTTGCCGGCCTTGTCGGTTCCGGCCGCTCGAATGTGGCCGAAACTTTGTTCGGCGTCACGCCAGCAAGCTCGGGATCGATCGCAATCAACGGCAAGCCTGTCACGATCGGTTCGCCGACAGAGGCGATCCGCAACCGGATGGCTTTCCTGACCGAAGACCGCAAGGATACCGGCTGCCTGCTTATCTTGGATATCCTGGAAAACATGCAGATCGCGGTGCTGCAAGACAAGTTCGTCAAGATGGGCTTCGTCGATCAGAAGGCCGTGTCGGCAAAATGCGAGGAGATGGCCCGCAAGCTGCGGGTGAAAACACCAAACCTGCAGGAGCGTATCGAAAACCTCTCAGGCGGCAACCAGCAGAAGGCGCTGATCGGCCGCTGGCTGTTGACCAACCCGCGCATCCTGATCCTCGACGAGCCGACACGCGGCATCGATGTCGGCGCCAAGGCGGAAATCCACCGTCTGGTGACAGAACTCGCCCGCGACGGCGTCGCCGTCATCATGATCTCGTCGGAAATGCCGGAGGTTCTGGGCATGAGCGACCGCGTCATGGTGATGCACGAAGGCCGGGTCACGGGTTTCCTCGACCGGGCGGAAGCGACCCAGGTCAAGGTCATGGAACTTGCAGCGCAGTGATGGCGCGCTTTTAAAAAATACCATCCGGGAGGACAGGACATGAGCACCAAGATAGAAGCCTCGGCCGCCACGGCGGTGCCAAGCGCGAGCAAGCGGCGCATCCCGCCGGAATTCAACATTTTCCTGGTTCTGGTCGGCATTGCGTTGGTCTACGAGATCCTCGGCTGGATCTTCATCGGCCAAAGCTTCCTGATGAACTCGCAGCGCCTGACGATCATGATCCTGCAGGTGGCCGTTATCGGTATCATTGCAGTCGGCGTCACGCAGGTGATCATCACCGGCGGCATTGACCTTTCCTCCGGCTCGGTGGTCGGCGTCACGGCGATGATTGCCGCTAGCGTGGCGCAGGCATCGACATGGCCTCGTGCACTCTATCCTGCATTGACCGACCTTCCGGCCATCGTCCCGATCGGCCTTGGGCTCTGTATCGGCCTGCTTGCGGGTCTGATCAACGGCTGGCTGATCGCCAAGACGAAGATTCCGCCGTTCATTGCGACCTTGGGCATGATGGTCTCCGCACGTGGCCTGTCGAAATGGTACACCAAGGGGCAGCCGGTTTCCGGCCTGACCGACCAGTTCAACTTCATCGGCACGGGCATCTGGCCGGTCATCGTCTTCCTTGTCGTCGCCCTCATCTTCCATATCGCCCTTCGCTACACCCGCTATGGCAAGTTCACCTATGCGATCGGCGCCAATGTTCAGGCCGCCCGCGTCTCCGGCATCAATGTCGAGGCACATCTGATCAAGGTCTATGCCATCGCCGGCATGCTGGCTGGTCTCGCCGGTGTCGTCACCGCTGCCCGTGCGCAAACGGCACAGGCCGGCATGGGTGTCATGTACGAACTGGATGCGATCGCCGCCACAGTCATCGGCGGCACATCGCTTGCCGGTGGCGTCGGACGGATCACCGGCACGGTCATCGGCACGGTCATCCTCGGTGTGATGACCTCCGGCTTCACGTTCCTGCGGGTGGACGCCTACTACCAGGAAATCGTCAAAGGCATGATCATCGTCGCAGCCGTCGTGGTCGATGTTTACAGACAGAAGAAGCGCAAGACAGTCTGACGGACTGCAGGATAGCTGGCGAGGATAAGTGTCATGAAACCATTGGGCGTCGGCTTGATCGGTACGGGATATATGGGCAAGTGCCATGCACTGGCCTGGAATGCGGTAAAAGCGGTCTTCGGCGATGTGCCTCGTCCACGGCTGGTGCATCTGGCAGAAGCCAATGCCGAACTTGCCACCGCGCGCGCCGATGAGTTCGGCTTTGAAAAGGCAACGGCTAACTGGCGCCGGCTTATCGACGATCCGGATGTCGATGTCGTCTCCGTCACCACCCCGAACCAGTTCCATGCCGAGATGGCCATTGCGGCCCTCGGAGCCGGCAAACATGTCTGGTGCGAAAAGCCGATGTCGCCGACATTTCCGGATGCGCAACGCATGCTGAAAGCCGTCGAGGCTTCCGGCAAAATTGCAATCATGGGCTACAACTATATCCAGAATCCCATCCTTCGGCATATGAAGACACTGATCGAGGATGGCGCGATCGGTGCCGTCAACCACGTCCGTGTCGAGATGGACGAGGATTTCATGGCTGATCCCGAAGCGCCCTTCTACTGGAAAAGCGAACGGTCGGCAGGCTATGGTGCGCTGGACGATTTCGCGGTGCATCCTCTCTCGCTGCTCTGGTATCTTTTCGGCCATGTCCGTTCGGTCGTTACCGACATGGCGAAGCCCTATGCCGACCGTCCCTTGAAGGATGGTGGCCGCAGGGCGGTGGAAAACCACGATGGCGCCAGTATCCTGATGCGGCTCGAGCACGGCATCTCGGCCGTACTGATGGCAAACCGCGCCGCGTGGGGCCGCAAAGGCCGTATCGCTCTGCAGATTTACGGCTCCAAGGGTTCTATACTCTACGATCAGGAGCGCATGAACGAGTTCGAACTCTACCAGACCGGCGGCAACACCACCGAACAGGGCTTTCGCCGGGTCCTGACTGCGCCTTCCCATGCACCCTATGGCCAATTCATCCCGGCACCCGGCCATGGTCTCGGTTTCAATGACCTGAAGATCATCGAGTGCCACGAACTGATCCGCGCGATCGCGGGTGAGCCTTTTTCAGCGATCGATTTCAAACAGGGCTTGCGTATCGAGAAGACCGTCCATGCCATGGCACGATCGTTTGATGAGAAGGCCTGGATCGAGGTCGACAAGGTAGAAATCGGCGCTTCGCTGTAGGAAGAGATGCGCGTCATTCTTCGGTAGCGTGCTGACACCAGATCGCCGGCTTGCCTTTGCTGAGGCCTGAAACTGCGGACGGTCTGTGTGATGGCTTTCCAGTGCCGGGTGGATAGTTGGGAGAGGCGGCCGCAGCCAGCTCTCCCTCGGCCACCACGTTTGGAGGGTGATAGTGGCCAGTCGCTTTGTGAGGGAAAGGAACGGTGAACCGTGATCAATAATGGATCACGGACCGAATAGATTTTCCCTCATGCATCAGATCGAAAGCGTCATTGATGGCATCGAGGCCCATGGTATGGGTCACGAAGGCTGCCAGCTCTATGTCTCCGTTCATTGCGTCTTCCACCATTGAGGGCAGCTGGGTGCGGCCTTTAACCCCGCCAAATGCGGTGCCTTTCCAAGTGCGTCCGGTCACAAGCTGAAAGGGCCGGGTGGAGATTTCCTGGCCAGCGCCCGCAACACCGACAACGACCGACTGCCCCCAGCCCCGGTGAGCGCATTCCAGGGCTGCACGCATGACGCTGACATTGCCGATGCATTCAAAGGAATGATCGACACCCCATCCGGTCATCTCGACAATGACGTCCTGAATAGGTTTTTCATGGTCTTTCGGATTGATGCACTCCGTGGCGCCAAAGCTTCCGGCAAGCTCGAATTTCGAAGGGTTGGTATCAATGGCAATGATGCGTCCTGCCTGCGCCTGCCTTGCGCCTTGGATGACGGCAAGGCCGATGCCGCCCAGACCGAACACGGCAACGCTATCCCCCTTTTGCACTTTGGCAGTGTTGTGGACGGCGCCGATGCCGGTAGTGACGCCGCAACCTAACAGGCAGACGTGCTCGGGATTGGCTTCAGGATTGATCTTTGCCAGGGAGACCTCGGCAACCACGGTGTATTCGCTAAACGTCGAGCAGCCCATGTAGTGATAAATCGGCTGACCTTTATAGGAAAAGCGCGTGGTGCCATCCGGCATCAATCCCTTGCCCTGGGTCGCCCGCACCGCGACGCAGAGATTGGTTTTGCCCGATCTGCAAAACAGACATTCGCGGCATTCGGCCGTATAGAGCGGAATGACGTGGTCTCCGGGCTGAACGCTGGTGACCCCATCCCCGATTTCCACGACGATACCGGCACCTTCATGCCCGAGAACGACCGGAAAAATGCCTTCAGGGTCGGCTCCCGAGAGCGTGAAAGCATCGGTGTGGCAGACCCCTGTATGGGTAATCCTGACCAGAACCTCCCCTTTCTGCGGCGGAGCGACATCCAGTTCGACGATTTCCAGGGGCTTGCCCGGAGCGAAAGCGACGGCAGCACGTGATTTCATAGTATTCCTCATTATCCCTTAGGGGCGGAGACCCAAAGATCTCCGCAAGCCGTTTCGCGTGGTGTTTCAGGGGAAGCCGTTGCCGCCCAAAGCTCGCGGATCATATCCTTGAGCTGGAGCGCCTCAGACCATCTGTCGGTGGTATCGTTGCCGTCGCGGCCTGTGATCGCATAGGGCTTCGGCCCAAGTTCACAGGTAAAGACCAGTTCTGCGTTGTCGGCGGAACGGGAGCGCCAGCTCCGGAAACCTTCCTGCCACCAGGCAAGGAAGAGATCGACCCAGGGGCGGTGATGTGGAAACGACAGCTCGATCTGGACCTGTTCGCGTGATGCGACCCTGCCGTGAAATGCCTGGGCATTCTGGAGAATACGGCTGATCAGAGCGTGATTTTCCGCATTGACCGGAAATGCGAACTCCCGCCCCACCAGGAAATGCGACAGGTCTGCCAGCAGCGGGAATTCGGGGCGCTGATCCAGCAAATCAAGCGTGAAGAAGAGATCGGCGGTCATTCGATCGCGATGTGTTTCGATGAACACCGGGATGCCGGCAACGGCTGCAAGCTGCATCCAGCCGTCAAGCAAGGGTAGGCAGTCC
Organism: Rhizobium sp. Root1204; assembly: GCF_001424965.1. Classification (NCBI taxonomy): domain Bacteria; kingdom Pseudomonadati; phylum Pseudomonadota; class Alphaproteobacteria; order Hyphomicrobiales; family Rhizobiaceae; genus Rhizobium; species Rhizobium sp. Root1204. The sequence continues at coordinate 185,469 of NZ_LMCZ01000005.1, read as the reverse complement.
TCAACCCTGCGCAGACGAATATCCGGCTGCAGGTTGAGGTGGCTGACCGGGTAATCCGCCGCAAGCTCCAACGGCAGCATCAGGTCTTCGACTGTCCGGGGAAAGCACACCCCTTCGATTTTGAGGCCGGTGCCTTCGATCGCCTGGTTGAGACGGGCAACATCCTGACGGTTTGTATAGTGGGCGCTGACGCCGTCGAAACCAGCCTCGATGATCATGGCAATATTGTCTTCGAGGTCTCGCTCGAAGCCGTCGGTATGGCGCCGCTCCATCGCCCATAACGACTGGAAAATATGTAGATTCTGCATCACGCCGCCTTCGCATTTTTAAGCAGCGCCTTCAAATTGACGCCCGGGTCGGCCAGAACGGCGGGATCGGGGCGCACACTCGCCGCAATCAGCATCTCCGAGAGCTTCATGTCCTTGGCAAGACTGTTCCCAACGCCCAGACTAGCGGCGGCCACCAGGCGTCCGTCATCGAGATAAAACGCAAGCTCGCCGGTTGGCAGCGCGCGCATCACGCACTGATGGTCTGGCTGCGGCAGCCCGGCAACCTGCAGGACGAGATCATATTGATCGGACCAGAACCAGGGGATCGCTGCAAAAGGCTCAACGGCTCCTGCCATGTTGCGAGCAGCCGTCTCGGCTTGCGCCCGGGCATTGCGCCAGCTCTCAAAGCGGACATGGCCACCACCATATTGCTCGACAGCCACGCAATCACCGGCCGCGAATATATCTGGATCACTCGTCCGGAGAAAAGCGTCCGTCAGTATGCCGTTGCCAGTCGCAAGGCCCGCGGCTTCAGCCAGGGCAATCTCAGGCTGAACACCAATGGCCGCGACAACGACGTCCGCAGGTACCGAAGTACCGTCGGCCAGGAGAACCGTGTTGTGGCGGATTTCGGAAACGCCTTGGCCGAGATGGAAGTGGACGCCTTCCTCACTGTGCCGGCTATGCAATCGTGCAGCAAAGTGCGAGGGCACTGCCCGGCCGAGTGGCTTTGGAGCAGCCTCGATAACGCTGACAGCAAGCCCTTTGCCACGCAGCACGGCCGCCAGCTCCATGCCGATCAGACCGCCACCAATGATCGCGACGCTGCGGCTGGTATCCACGCCGGAGAGCACGGCCTTCGCATCATCATACGTTCGAAAGTCAAGCGCGCGCTCAGCGCCCTTGCACGCGAGTTTTCGTGGACGCGCGCCTGTCGCAAGAAGCAGTTTATCGTAGGCCAGTGCTCGCCCATCACTCAGAGTGACGGCCCGCCGGCCGGCATCCAGGGCGGTTGCTCCGACGCCATGAAGGTAGGTAACGCCCGCGTCGAGCAGAGCTTGGCTGGAACACAGCGCCTTCATCGTTACAGCGCCGTTTTCAGGCTTTGACAGCGGTGGGCGCTCGTAAGGCAGATGGGGTTCAACGCCAACCAGCGTGACCGTACCGGCATAGCCAGCTTCCCGAAGCGCAAAAGCCGCTCTGGTGCCCGATTCCCCTGCCCCGACAATAACGATAGCGTCCACGGTGGTCCTCCAGAATGGACTGGCACATAGGTTTATGTGCCAGTCATCGCGATCAATTGCGCTTGGCGTAGTCTTTCATGTTCTCGGGCGTGACCAGTTCGAAGGGAACCATGACCTGTTTTTCGACAGGTTTTCCGCCCGCGAGCGCGACCGCCGCATCGATGGCGCTTGCGGATTGAGCCTTGGCGTTCTGGAAGACCGTGGCATCCAGGTCACCGGCCGCCATGGCAGCCAGAGCGTCCTGTGTCGCATCGATGCCAATGACGATCACATCATCCATCGAAACCCCTGCAGACTTCAGCGCCTGAATTGCGCCCAAGGCCATTTCGTCATTGTTGGCGTAGACCACATCGATCGGCTGGCCGGCCGTGATCCAGTTGGTGGTCATGTCCATCGCATTGGTCCGGGTCCATGCGGCCGACTGTTCGTCGGCTATCGTCACGCCCTTACAGTCGCCGGCAGCCAGCGTGTCCTTGAAAGACGACGTGCGGTCACGCGACGCCTGATGGGCGAGATCGCCCATCAGGATGTAGACCTGCGCGTTGCTGTCTTTGCCCGTCTTCTTCAAAAGGTCGCATGCGGCCTGGGCGGCCTGCGTTCCCGCATCCGTTTCCCGTGATCCGAAATAGGCTTGCTTGTCGGGAAGCTGCCCGACATTGCCAGGCTCAAGATTGAGGTAAACCAGCGGAATGTTGGCCTTTTGCGCCGCCTGGGTGATGCCCGGCGCTGCCGAAGCATCAGCCAAGGTGAGAATGATAGCGTCGACGCCTGCAGCGATGAAGTTGTTGATTTGGCTAAGCTGCCTGGAGATGTCGGTCTGCGCATCCTCGACTTGTACGTCCGTGCCCTTCACCTCCAAGGCCCGGGCCTGCAAGCCTTCACGCAACAGTGTCTGGAAGTTGTTGTCGAAGCTCTGCATGGAAACGCCGATCATTTCGGCCGAGGCGGTACCCGCCATCAAGGAGACAGCAAGAGCCGCCGCGTAAGCAAATTTCATATTATCCTCCCAATAGGCGCCGGACCGCCCAGTGCATTCCGGAGGCCCGACGGGCCGTTGTTTCGGCGGCCCTAGTTCACGGCCACGCGAACCTCTCCATCGACCACCTCGGCCGGATAGGTTTTCAGATTTTCGCAGGCAGGCAGCCGGATGGCCTCGCCCGTGCGATAATCGAAGGCTCCGGAATGCTTGGGACATTCCACCTCGAAATCCATCACCAGGCCATCGGCAAGGTGGACAGCCTCATGGGTGCACAGACCGGCCGTGCAATAGACACGATCATCCGGTCCACGATAGATCGCGTAGGTGCGTCCACCATGGTCGAAGCGAATGGCGCCTTCCTGTTCGATGTCATCGAGTTGGCATGCGGAAACCCAGCTCATTCTGCAGCCTCCCCGGCGGCTGCACGGGCCTTGCGGGCTGCCAGTTTTTCTTTCCGTTTGCGGTAGCGATCCTGCATCTGAGCCTCGCCTTCTGGCGAGCCGTCGTGCCAGGTGCCAAACCACTTATCGAGCGGGATCAAAGCATCGCCGTAGTTCACTTCGAAGTACTTGTGATGCAGGTAATGCGCATAGGCATGGCTATCGACCAGCTTGTCCTCACCGACTTCGACCTTGTCGAAGCCGACATGGCCGGGAATGGCGCCGAAACCCGCGTAATGCAGCTGGTACAGCATGAGGATGGGGTTGGACGGCAGGATCAAATGGTAAAACGCCGTTCCGAAGTAGAGCAGATGCTCAACCGGGTGCATCGACAGCGACGACCACGGTGACGGATTGACCGAGTTATGGTGGACCGAATGCACCCACTTGTAGAGCAACGGCGTGTGGATCAGCCGGTGCACGCAGAAAAAGTGGAATTCGTGGATGATCGGCACGACGAGTGCGACAAGCGCCAGTGTCCAGGGATTCTCCGCAAAGGCAAGCCAGGGCGCGTACCCGTTGGCATAGGCCCAGAGCATACCAGCCTCGATTGCCGTCCAGATGACAACACCGGACAGAAAGGTGCGCAGAATGTTGTCTTTGTTCTGGTTTTCGAACCAGAACGCCTGGTTTTTCTGTTCGGCGGGGAATTTGCCATTGTATTTAAAGCGGGTTTCCTGGCGTTTCAGCACGTAAAGATGAAGCTCGAACGCGCCGTAGAACAGGAAAACGCAGACAGTGTTGACAGCATAAAGCCAGGCGATCCAGCCAAAGCCGAGCGTCCGCATGGTTTCCATCGGCGGAATGACCCAAGCCCAATAGGCCAATGCCGAGGCCGCAAAGACCACGTTCCAGGGGAAGAAATAATGTGGCAGCCATTTCAGGATTGCCATAATCCGCGTCGGGAACTGGAAGAGCGGCGCATACTGAACCGGCTGCTTCGGCGCCCAGTCGCCACGCTTGTTGCGCGTTCCATACTTAAGGTCGTCCATTACGTTCTCCCTGGGGCGGAGCACGTCTGACGTGCTCGCACAAAGCTTTGATTGAAGGAGAGCGGACGCTTTCGCCGGCTGTTCAAAGCGAACGTCTAGGCCTTCCTCCCTGCCATTTAGGTAGCAGGAGGACCGCAAAACGCCGAAGGCTTCGTTGATCAGATTAGATCAGAGAGCTTCTGCGGTGATGGTGATGAAACGAATGGGGTTGGGATCCGGCTTAATCTTCGTCAAGCCGATCCGATACAAGATCCAGTCCAGCGCCCGCTGTGCCTGCGCTTCGGGCGCCTGGTCGAGGACCACATCGACGATGCCATTGCGTAAGGCCGTGCGGGTGTAATCCGTGAGTTCGTGAGCGACGAACAAGATCTCGCGGCCTCGCTGATGGCGGCCCAGCACCTTGATTAAGGCGGAGTTCGCGCCGCCTGCATTATACAGGCCGGCAAGATCGGGATATTTCTCAAGAGCGTAGCATAGGGATGCCTCGCTATACTGCTCTTCGTCCCGGCTGAACCCGATCCACTCAAAACTGACGGCGCCACGATGCTCGGCAAAATAGTCAGAAAAACCGCGCATGCGCTCCCGGTGCACCTGATAGATCGGATGGCAGAGCGCAACTACCGGCCCCGCCTGCGTCGTCATCCGGGAGATGAAGTGGGCTGCGGTACGACCGGCTGCGTAGTTATTGATGCCGACAAATTCTCCCCGCGTTTCGGATGCCCGTGTCACCACATGGACCACCGGTGTCCCGCGTTTGACAACGGCATCCACTGCAGCGCCGATGGTGGGGCTGTTGGGCACGGCCAGTATCAAGCCCGCCCGTGGAACGTCAGCAGCCAGGATCCGTTTCGCGATTTCGTCGGGGTTCTTCTCATCCGTAAAGCTGCGTTGAACAACGACCAAAGGATCCAGTGTTGATGCGATGCTTTCAAACTCGTGGGAAAGCCTGCGGTAGAACGTTGTCTCCGGACGGACCATCAGCACTTCAATACGCAGCAGCTTGTGGTGTGCGTCTGGTATCGTGCGTGGATATTTCAGAGTCCGTGCAGCAAGCGTTACCTTTTCAATGAGTTCTGGACGAACGCCGCCACGCCCGTTCAGAACGCGCTCGACTGTCGCTGTCCCAACGCCGGCAAGGCGGGCAATATCCTGATAGTTCGGTCTGCTCATGCGTAATCTGCCGCCCCAACTCCTTCGCCAATCGTATCGGGGATTCCCCAAGCGCTTGGCGCATGAATCAGAGGATATCGTGTTTTTGGTAGTGTGTCTGAGGCGGTTGCAAAACGAAATGCGTTGAACAATGCAAAACGGCCGAGGGGCAGCTCTTTTGTCGGGAACTTTGCCTATCTCACGGCGGCAACGATCCGGACGCCGTCGATATTTATTGGTCCGACACTCCCTAGCTCGCAGCTTTCACAAACGCATCAAATATGCGAGCGCCCGGGTGGTCCGCGGTGTCGAGCCGTTCCGGATGCCACTGCAGGCCCATGGCAAAAGATTGCGATCTCACCTCAATGGCTTCGACAACACCGTCTGGACCGCGGGCGGTAACAACCACGCTGCCGGATATGTCGACGATCGCCTCCCGATGGAAGGTATTGACGTCGAATGTCTCGGCATTGAGAATTTCAGACATTCTGGTGCCACTGGGGATGTGTACGGGATGGAACGTATCGGTCTGGTCATGGTTGAGCGCACCGGGCCACGAGGAATGCACATCCGAAACCATTCGGCAGCCGTTGAGGCACCCAAGCATTTGCATACCATTGCAGATACCGAGCACAGGCTTGTCGCGGCTAAGAAATCCTTCCATGAGCGCCATTTCGACGGCGAGACGCTCGGACGCCGGGTATTGGGACTGGTCGCCTTCGACGTACCATTCCGTCGGAAAGTGGATGCGCCCACCGACGCTCAAGAAGCCATCGAACTCTTCGACCACCTGGCCGATCACGTCATGCTGATATGGAATACCGAACCCAATGGCGCCGGCTCGGCTGATGGCGGAGAAGTAGTTCTTGGAGATCTCATAGCCGTCGCCACCAGAGCTGGTGTTTTCATCCAAGATCACGGCGATTTTCGGTTTGCGGCCCATTCTGTTCCCACCTGTTGTTTATAGCTTACTTCTGGCTGCTCTGGCTTACCGGAGTTGTCATAGCCCTATGCCGAAGCCAGCCGGACTTTATGACTGGCACCGATCTCAACCAGTTCGGAAGGCGCAGGTGCCGTAAAAACATCCGGCGCCGTGCTGCCGTCGGAAATGAAGCTGCGGCCGGCAAATTGCGGCACATCGGAAACACAATCCTGTAATTCGGCCGTGTTCAGTGCCTTCTCCGGATCGGGAATGGCGGCGATCAACCGGCGGGTATATGGATGCGCCGGCGCTTCGAAGATTTCCCGCCATCCGCCTTCTTCCACGATTTGTCCGAAATACATCACCAGCACCCGGTCGCTCATATGCTCGACCACGCTGAGGTCGTGGCTGATCATCAGGTAGGAAAGACCGAGTTTTTCCTGAAGGTCCAGCAACAGGTTGATGATTTGCGCCCGGATCGAGACGTCGAGAGCCGATACCGGCTCGTCGAGCACGACGATCTCCGGTTCGAGGATCAGGGCACGGGCAATGCCGATACGCTGGCGCTGGCCACCGGAAAATTCATGCGGATATCGGTTTGCGTGCTCGGGTGTCAGGCCGACATTCTTGAGCATGACTTCGATGCGGCCGTCGATTTCCGAGCCAGCGGTAAAGCCATGCAAACGCAGCGGTGCCGCAAGCGAGCTGCGTACTGACTGGCGCGGATTGAGCGAGGCGTAGGGGTCTTGAAACACCATCTGTACTGCCTTGGCGCGCTGCATACGTCCCGGCGCGCCAGGGCCGGCGAGAGGCAGGCCACGGTAACGGATCATGCCCTCCGTCGGCTCCTGAAGGCCGAGGATCGAGAGCGCGGTTGTCGACTTTCCGCAGCCGGATTCGCCGACGATCGAGAGGCATTCCCCTTTGGCAAGCGAAAAACTGATGCCGTTGACGGCGTGCAGCATGCGCCGGCCTCTGCCGAGCAGGCCGCCCCCGGAAATCGGAAAACGGACATGCAGGTCGTCCACCTGCAGCAGCGGGGCGGTCATGGCTGGCTCCCCTCTATACCGCGCGGGGCGATGAAGCGGGTCTCGGTCAGCTTCGAGCGGTCGGCAATGATGCTGTCGATATCGACCAGCCGCTGGCGGCCATGCTGACTGCGGCTGCCAAGGCGAGGCAGGGCGCCGAGTAGCCCTTTCGTATAGTCGTGCCGGGGTGTATCGAAGAGCGCCCTCGTCTCGTTCTCCTCGACGAGACAGCCGGCATACATGACGCCGACGCGCTGGCAGATGCTGGCGATGACGCCGAGATCGTGGCTGATGAAGAGTACGGCCGTGCCGCGTTCGGCGCAGAGTTCCTTGATCAGGCGCAGCACTTCGGCCTGTACGGTGACGTCGAGCGCTGTTGTCGGTTCGTCGGCGATCAACAGGTCGGGATTGCAGGCGAGCGCCATGGCGATCATGACACGCTGACGAAGGCCGCCCGACATCTGGTGCGGATAGTTTTTCGCGCGCCGGTCCGGGTTGGGGACACGAACGCTGGCGAGCGCGTCGATCGCAAGCTTCTGGGCTTCGTTCCAACTCTTGTCCTGATGCAGCACAAACATTTCGGCGATCTGCCGGCCGACAGTGGACAGGGGGTTCAGCGCGGTCATCGGTTCCTGGAAGATCATGGCGATACGGTTGCCGCGCAGGCGGCGCATTTCCCGTTTTGGCAAAGTCAGCAGATTCTGCCCCTTGAACAGGATTTCGCCGCTGGAGACGGCCAGCGGCCTCTTCAGCAACCCCATCACGGCAAGCGATGTCACTGACTTGCCGGAGCCGGACTCTCCGACGAGGCCATAGGCCTCGCCGGGCATGATCTGGAAAGAGACACCCTTGAGCAACGGGTGGTGGGCGGAACGGCCGAGTGCCACACCCAGATGCAGGCTTCTGATGTCGAGAAGCGGAGCTGTCATGGCTTGCGCGTCCTCATATGTGGGTCGAGGCTGTCTCGCAGACCGTCGCCGAGAAGGTTGAAACCGAGCACCGACAGGAAAATGGCAAGGCCGGGAAAGATCGCGACCCATGGTGCCAGCTGGATGAGCTGGCGCGCGTCGGTCAACATTGAGCCCCAGCTCGGAAACGGCGGCTGGATGCCGAGGCCGAGGAAGGAAAGGGCTGCTTCCGACAGTACCGCCGACCCCATACCGAGCGTCGCCATAACGAGGATCGGCCCCATCATGTTGGGCAGGATTTGGGTGAACATGATGCGCAGGTCTCCATACCCCAGCGTTTGTGCTGCCTGCACATAGCCTTGCGATTTCAGCGACAGCGTCGAGGAGCGCGCGATGCGGCAAGTCCAGCTCCAGTTGGTGAGGCCGAGTGCGACAAGAAGAGACGGCAGGCCCGGCCCGAGCACCGCCATAACTGCGAGCGCGAAGATCAGTGAGGGAATAGCGAGCATCACGTTGGTGAGGCCGTTTACCAGATCGTCCCACCAGCCGCCCCAATAGCCGGCGGTCATGCCGAGTGTGACGCCGATGATTGAGTTGATCACCTGCGAGACAATGCCGACCGTCAGCGAAATCTGCGCACCGAAGAGAATACGTGTATAGACGTCGCGTCCCTGAGCATCCGTGCCGAACCAGAAGGTAGCGTCAGGCGGCAGTTCGGAACTCATCAGGTCTGCGTCGAGTACCGGGTCGAAGGGCGCGATCCACGGAGCGAGGACACCAGCGAAAATCACCAGTGCCGTCAGGCCGGTGCCGAGCCAGAAATTGAAGCCGAGACGCATTGCCGTCACTCCTGCTTGATGCGTGGGTCGATCGCGGCATAGATCAGATCGACGGCAGTATTGATGACGAGGAACCACAGCACGATGACGAGGATGGTGCCCTGCACCACGGGGATATCGCGGATCGCAACGCTATCGACCAGCAGTGAACCAATGCCAGGCCAGGCAAAAAGCTTTTCAATGACGACGGCCTGGCCGATCAGCGAGCCGAATTGCAGGCCAACCGTCGTGACGATCAGGACCAGCGCATTGCGCGCCACATGCCAGCGCACCACCTTGATTTCGCTCATGCCCTTGGAATGGGCGGTACGGATAAAATCGGCGTTCAGCACATCGAGCACCCCTGCCCGCGTGGTTCGTGCGAGGAGCGCAAGCGGCGTAACGCCGAGCGTGACGGCAGGAAGAATAAGGTTCTGGAACGACCCGTTGCCATAACCGAAGCTCGGCAGCCAGTTCAGCTGCAGGGCAAACAGATACATGGCCAGAAGGCCCAGCCAGAACTGCGGCATGGACAGGCCCGAGACCGCACCGATCATCGTCACTGTATCGAGTATTGAGCCGGGTCTCATTGCGGCGAGAAAACCGAGCGGCACGCCGACGGCAAGGGCAAAGACCATGGCAGCGATCGCCAGTTTCAGCGAAGCCCACATCCGGTCGTTGATGAGGTCGATGACCGGCTGGCGGGTGCGGAAGCTGGTGCCGAGATCGAATTGCGCAAGGTCCGTGACATAGGTCACGAAGCGCTCCATCAACGGCTTGTTCAGCCCAAATTCCTCGATGAGGCGGGCGATCATCTGCGGGTCGGCGGCGCGTTTGCCATCGGCAAACAGGCTGGCGGCAAAGGTGCCAGGCACCACCGAGAAAATGACGAAAATAAGCAGCGCCACCACGACGACGGTGGGTATGATCTGCAGGATACGGCGCAGGGTGAAACGAAGCATGAGCGGTCCCGGTTTGGCCGGCCTTACGGAACGGCAATCGATGCGGAGGTGGCCGTGATGTTTCCACGGCCACCTCCGAACCTCTCAAGGCTTACTGGCGAGCGGGCGCCGTTTCGTCGATCCAGATTTCGTCATAGGGCTGGACCGCCAATTCCGTTGCGTTCGGAACGAGGCCGTGAATCCACGGCTGGTAGGCCATGACCGCCTTGTTGTAGTTGAAGAACCAGACCGGTGCGTCGTCCTGCACGATGTTGTTGGCCTGGCGCAGCAGATCGTTCTGCTTGGCCGGGTCGCGCTCCTGCTGGGCCGCCTCATAGAGCTTGTCGAATTCGGGGCTCGCATAGCTCGTATAGTTGCAGGCCGATTGCTGCGTCTTGGAATGGAAGCAGCGCAGCGCATTCAGCGGGTCGGGACCAGACAGGTTTGACCAGATGAAGGCCTGGAAGGTGTTCGACGTCACGGCGTCGCCAAGTGCGGAGCTTTCGACCGGCTTCGGCTTCACGGTGATGCCGACCTTCTTCAGCATCGGCAGAATCGCCTCGACGATCGGCACGCCCCAGCTTTCGTTGGGGCTCGCCGTCACCTCGAACTCGAACCCGTCGGCATAGCCGGCTTCAGCAAGCAAGGCCTTGGCCTTCTCCGGGTCGAAGGCATAGGCAGCCTTGTCCTTGTCGAAGGCCGGCGAAGAGAGCGGCAGCCAGCCGGAGGCGGGATAGGCCTTGTTCTTGACGAGGCGTTCGATGATCAGCGGTGCGTTGATCGCATAGTTGATCGCCTGACGCACCCGCTTGTCCTTGAAGGGTTCGAATGCCGGGTTGAAACCGATATTGCGGGTATAGACCTCGGCGACTTCGAGCAGGTGATCCTTCAGGCCTTCCTCGCCCTGATAGGCTTGGTACTGCGTCGGGCCAAGGATCGAGACGTCGATTTCCTTGTTGCGGAACGCGACGTCGCGCGCAGCGTCTTCGGCCATCAACACGATGTTGATGCGGTCCAGATAGGGCTTGCCTTCCTCGTAATACTTGTCGAACTTTTCAACGACGACCTGCGAGCCCGGCACATGCTCTTTGAAGACAAAGGCGCCGAGGCCGATGGGGTTCTTGGCGAAGCTTGATTCATCCTCGACATTTGACGGGTAAATGACCGTCGTGTTCTGCATCAGTGGGAAGCCGGGGTTGATCGGGCCGGTGTAGGTGATCTCCAGCGTGTTATCATCGATCTTCTTGAGACCGGAAATTTCGTCCGCCTTGCCGGCGATGAACTCGTCGGCGCCCTTGATGACGGCGATGAAGCTGGCGCCTGGGAACGCATTCTTCGGATTGGCGATGCGCTTGTAGCTGTAGATGAAGTCGTCGGCCGTCAGCGGCTTACCGTTGTGGAACACCGCGTTCTTGCGCAGGTGATAGGTGTGGACCGTGCCATCCTCGGAGACGTCTTCGGAATCCGCCAGTTCGAGCACCGGCTTGTTCTCGATCGAGTTCCAGCTGTAGAGACCGCGGTGGATGGCCTGCGTGATGAATTCTTCCTGCGTGTTGGGGCTCGCCTGCACGTCGAGCGTGGCGAAGCTTGAGCCGTACGGCGCCGTGAAGACGAGTGTTCCGCCGGAACGTTCGCCGGCGGCAAGAGCCCCGGTTGCGACGCTGAGGCTCAGCATTGCGGCGAGTGTCAGTTTTTTCAGCATGTCGTTCTCCCTCTCGTGCCGTTTTCGGCATCGTTTCGATAATTTAGTCCGGCAAGTCTCTATCGCGCATCGTGCACGACGCGGCCTGCAAGCAGGGTCAACAGGCAGCGCGTGCCTGAGAGGATAGTATCCGCAGGGGCCTCCAGAAGGTCATTGTCGAAGACCGCGATGTCGGCCCATTGGCCCGGCACCAGCCTGCCCTTCACGGCCTCGGCTTTCTGCGAATAGGCGCCGAATTCCGTATAGGCCTGAAGCGCCTCCTCGCGGCTCAGTTTTTCGGCATCGTCCATCACCGTCCCCTTGCCGGTCTTACGGGTGATCATGGCATGCAGGTTCGGGAAGGGATCGGGCGAGCAGACCGGCGCGTCGGATCCGGTTGAAGGCTTGAGGCCCATGCGCATCCAGGTGCCGATCTGGTAGGAAGGCTTGCCCCGTTCTTCGCCCAACACGGAAATGTAGCTATCGCCGAAATCGTGGATGAAGGCCATCTGCGGTGCCGGCAGGATGCCGGTCGCCTTCATGCGCGCGTCCTGCTCGGCCGTCGAGAAACCGCAATGTTCGATGCGGTGGCGCCGGTCCGGATCGGGATTGGCGGCCAGCGCCTTCTCGTAGGCGGTGATCAACTGCCCGATCGCGCCGTCGCCAATGGCATGGCAGGCCATCTGGTAGCCGCGGTCATGACAGGATTTGACGATCGCCTCGACTTCGGCATCCGGCAGCATCTGTACGCCTATATTGTCGGGTTCGCCCAGATAGGGTTTCGACATCCAGGCGGTGCGTCCCCCGGCCGAACCATCAAGGAAGATCTTGACCGCACCGACGCGCAGCATGTCGTCACCCGCACCGGAAATAAGGCCGGCCCGCCAGGAGTCCTCAACGATCGAAACACCGGGATCACCAAGCAGCGTCAGCCAGACACGAACCGGCAGGCGGCCGGAAACCTTGGCCATTTCATAGGCCTGAATTTCCGCAAAGCCTGAGAGCTGGCCGACCGCCGCATCCATGCAGCTGGTGATACCGAGCGACAGCAGGTAACGCCCGCCCCGTTCGATACCGTCAACAAGCTCTTCAGTCGTTACCTCGGGCATCGCCGCCTTGATCAGGTTCATGGCATTTTCGGCGAAGAGACCGTTGAGGCGGCCGTCCGTGAGACCGATGACGCCGCCGTCTGGGACCGGCGTCGCCTCGGTGACGCCGGCCAGTTTCAGTGCCTGCGAATTGGCGATGGCCACATGGCCGCAGGCGCGTGTCAGCAGCACCGGGTGGTCGGGGATGGCGCGGTCCAGATCCTCGCGCGTCGGGTGCTGACCGGTATCGAGCTTGACCTGGTCATAACCGCGTGCACGGACCCAACCGCCCTTCGGGGTAGCTGCGGCGCGCTCGGCAAGTGTCGCCATCAAGGCGGCCAGCGTTGGTGCGGCAGCGGGCGTTGCATCCACCCAGCCCATGGTGATGCCGGTGGAGATCAGGTGCAGGTGATTGTCGATGAGGCCGGGGCTGGCAAAGCGACCCTCAAGATCAATGACCTCGGTACGCGGCCCCCTGAGGCTCAACATGTCGGCATCGCTGCCCGTTGCAAGAACCTTACCTTGCCACACGGCAACAGCCTCGCTGATGCCCTCCTCCCGGCCGCGCCAAATGCGGCCATTGTGCACGATAAGATCGGCTTCGATTGCGAATGCCATTCACAGCTCCCCCTGTGGGCACCGGACGAACCGGTACCTATTTCCTCCACACACAACGTGGAAGGTTGTGGCTGACTTGGCCAATTCGGTTTTGGCACCACCCCATGCGAAATCGGCATACCCATTTTGATTGAATGACTTATGATCGTTTTCCGGGGTAAACAGGATCGGGGGAACGGTTTATGGAGATCAAGTGGCTGGAGGATTTCGTGACGCTTGCCGATACGTCCAGCTTTTCGCGGGCTGCTGAATTTCGCAATGTCACGCAGCCGGCCTTTAGCCGGAGGATCAAGCAGTTGGAGAGTTGGCTAGGCGCGACACTGATCAGCCGCGCCACCATGCCGGCCGAACTCACCCCCGCCGGACGTAATTTCCTTCCGGTCGCACAGGAAGCAATCCGTACCTTCTATGCAGCGCGTGAGACATTGCGCCCGTCGCACGAACCTGGCCTCATCCGCTTTGCCGCGCTGCATACGCTGACGGTCACTTTTTTCCCGGGTTGGGTGAAGGCGCTGGAAGACGCGGGCAGTACGTTCAGCACCTCGCTCATCCCTGACCGCGGTGGGATCGAAGCCAACCTCGATGCGCTTGTCAACGACGAGGCGGATTTCTTCCTGACCTATGCCCATCCGGAAGTGCCGTTTCACCTTGATCGCGGTCAGTTTGCCTCTCTGACTGTCGCTCATGACCGGCTGATCCCGCTGGTTTCGCCGGAGATCGTACTGTCGGGCAATGTACAGCCGGGCCGCAATCTCATTGACCGCGCTGTCGCGCAGCCGCGATTGGCCATTCCCTGCCTGAGTTATGGCCTCAATTCCTTCTTCGGGGTTGCGCTATCGCGCCTTTGGCTACGCCGCCCGCCCTTCCGGCGCCGCACGACACACGAAAATACAATCAGTGCTGGGCAAATGAATATGGCTGTGACGGGCGCAGGCGTATGCTGGCTGCCGGAAAGCCTGGCGCGCGACGAAATGCAGGCTGGCCGCCTGGTGCCCGCATCGGTAGACGAGGGCTGGAATCTCGACCTCGAAATCCGCCTCTATCGCCACGCCGCGAGCCGCAACAGAAAGGTCGAAGACCTCTGGCGCACAGCGGGGCAACTGTTGGAACGCGTGCCGGTCTGATCAGACCTTGAGGAAGACCAGTGCCCGCAGGATTTCGGCAAAATCCCTGTGTTCGAAGGCGACCGCACGGGGCCCGTGTGCACGAGCGCCGGGATACCAGCCGGCGCGATACGCATCCGTCGGATTGTTGAATTCGATGACCACCTCGTAGTGCTCCGGCATTGCGGGCAGTGCCTGCGCGAAATCGCCCGAGAGCGCCAAGGCTACGCCCTCGCGGATAAGGCGCCGCGACCATGCAGGCGAGATGGACGTTGAGGCGCGGCCCCGGCCGTCCAGCGTCTCCACGGCCGCGAGGCCCGGCACCATGGCCCGTGCCTCCGCGCAAATGCCGTCATCACCGGCCAGAAAAACGGAAGGCACCCCATAACCCGCAGCACACAGCGCATTGACGGTAAACTCGGACGCAACCTCGCCATTCAGCAGTAGCCGCGAAATGCGCAGGTTGGACGTATGGGCAAGCGGATTGGCCTCGCTGCCTGCCTTGGAGTGGTAGCCGGTATAAATGGCGGCGGCAAAGCCTTCGTCGAGCCCGAACATCATGGAGTCCGGATGGCCTGACCAGCCGCGCACGATCCGCGCGTAATCAGGCAACCGGTCGAGAATGAGATTGCGACCGCTGTCGTGGGCGTCCTTGATGACCACTTCCGTCGCGCCGGCAGAACGCGCGCCCTCGCAGGCGGCGACCACTTCGGCAGTCATCAAGGCCCGGAATTCGGCCCAGTCCGGGTGCGTGCGCTCGGTCTCGTCCCAATGGGCAATGCCGGCGGTTCCTTCGATATCGGCGGAGATAAAGACTTTCATGGCGTGGGGTTCTCCTTCAACCAGTCGGCAAGAGCGGGATAAATCCGGCCGTTGCGGGCCGGTGTGGCGGGGGCCATGCAGAGCGCGTTCAACACGGCCTCCTGCGTCGTCTCGGTGGCGGCTCGAAAGGCAATGTCGATGTTCTCATCGGCAAGCCGTTCCTGCGTGGCGAATGGTGTTGACGGGTCATGCGCCACCGGATCTGCGGTGGTGAAACACAGGACGACATCGCCACTGCCATGACCCCAGAAGGCGCCGAGCCGCGCAAGTCCTGCACCGCCGCGCCGCGCAACCCGTTGCAACTGGCGATCGCCGAGTGGCAGGTCTGTTGCCATGACGATGATGACCGAGCCCTGCTCGGGACTGGCAGGCGCGCGCGGATCGGGACGGCGGCCGTCTGGCAGGACGAGATCACCCGTTGCGCCGAAATTGGCGAGCACCAGAGTGCCGAGCGTGAAGTTGCGCTTGCCGATCCGCATTTGCCGCGAGGCCGTACCGATGCCGGCCTTGAACCCAAAGGCGGTCATACCCGAACCGGCACCCACCGCGCCCTGGTCCACAGGTCCAGTGCTGGCAGCGAGCAGCGCAGCTTCGGCGTCGGCTGATGTCACTGCCATCGCCTGAATATCATTGATGCTGCCGTCATTGCATTCGCAAACGAGTGCGTTGACCGTGGAGGTCTTTCGTCCGATGGCCGGATTGGCGGCGATGGCGCGGCGGATCAGCGCTTCCGTGCAGGCCGCAACCCCGAACGTGTTGGTAAGCAGGATCGGCGTCTCGATCGTTCCGAGTTCAGCAACCTGCATCAGGCCGGCCGACTTGCCAAAACCGTTGATGACCTCGACGGCGGCGCGTGGCTTCACGCGAAAAATGTCGCCGGCATGAGGCACGATAGCCGTCACGCCTGTGAAAAGCCCATCGCCGCGTACAGAGCTATGGCCAACCGAAACACCCGCGACATCGGTAATGGCATTGCCCAGACCCGGCTCAAGTCTCCCCTGCGGGATCAGTCCCAATTCGCGTGCCGTCTTCATGTTATCCCCCTGTCGTTCCGCCGTTCCTAGACCGGAACGCCCGCTGCTTCCAGATAGAGGGCCTGGAGTTTTCTGGTGATGGGACCGGGCTTACCGTCTCCGATCATTCGGCTGCCGATGCGCACGACGGGCATGACCAGGCTTGAGGCAGAGGTCTGGAAGGCTTCGGCGGAGCCTTGTGCCTCTTCGGGCGTGAAGGCGCGTTCCTCCAATTGTAGTCCCTCTGTGGCACAGAGCCGCGCAATGGCGCGCTGCGTGCAGCCCGGCAATGTTGCCTGCGAGGCGGCACGGGTCAGAATGCGTCCGTCGGCGGTAATGACATGAGCCGTCGATGATGCGCCTTCCGTCACCAGCCCGTTCTCGACCATCCAGACATCGTCGAAACCACTACCGCGCGCCGCCTGCTTGACCATGACCTGGCCGAGCAACATCGTCGTCTTGATGTCCCTCCGTTGCCAGCGCGGATCGTCCACCAACTTGACCGCTATGCCGTGCTGCTGCGCTTTCGTGCCCGTCAGCGTCTTCGCCTGGGTGAAGCCGACGAGACGCGGAGCCAGCGCATCGGAATAGAAAAAGTCACGATCCGCTTCGCCGCGCGAGACCTGCAGATAGACAGTGCCATCCTGCAGGGCGTTGCGCGCAATGAGTTCTGCCTGGACGCTGGCAATTTCCGCTCGGGAAAAAGCAAGGGGAATAGCAAGCTCCTTCAGTGAGCGTTCCAGGCGGTTGAGGTGCAGGTCGTTATCGATCATCCGCCCTCCGATCACCGCTGTCACTTCGTAGACGGAATCGCCGAACAGGAAGCCGCGATCAAAGAGCCCGATGCGGGCCTCCTCCTCCGGTACGAATTGACCGTGCACATAGACGATCCTGCCCATCTGTTCCTCTTGCCGCGCCAGTTGACCTTGGTGCGGACCATAGAAACGATTTGCGGCAGCTGACCAATTCAATTTGGGCAGCACCCTATGCAAAATTAGCCTAGGGCTTTAATTTTCAACCGGTTGGCGCCATTACGCGCACCGGTCATAGCTGATCCCGCGCGCCAGCCAGCAGCCAAGCGTCAGCCCGATGACATGACCGTCTTCATCGCGAATGACCTGCAACGTCCAGTCACCTGGCGCGGGCGCGTCCATGGACCGGCGCGTCACGACGATCCAGAGATCCGGCCCTGCAGGCCTGATGATCTCAGGCCGCCGATACCCAAAAAACCTTCCGCCGTGAGATAAGCGGCGCCGTCCCGGTGCTCAATGACGATATCCGCCGCAAGCTCCGCCGAACGGTAGCGCCCTGCAATTTCCACATCCGCGACTGGCGTCGCGGCGGGCACCGGCACCAGTCTTTCGGAAAAATTCTCCTGCGGGCGCTGCATGAGGAGATCTGCGCCCTCTTGACTGACGCTGACGTCAAGGGAGGCAAGCTTCCCCTCTGGCGTTTCCTGCAGCGCCTCGACCGAAGTCCCGAAGCGGAGGCTTACCGTTTCGTATCCCGTTTCAAGCCGCGCAAGCAGGCCGGTCTCATGGCTGATCCATTGGCCCGCATAGCGTTTGTGCAGCGGCCGCGATACGGGATGCGGCAGGCCGAGTGCGGCCCTCAGCACCTGCTGAGCTGCTCCATGGGCATCGCCCTGGTGGTTGAACATGACCACAACGGAAAGCCGCGCTTGTGTCGAGCAAATCCGATGAGCGCGGAAGCCGCGCAGGGCACCACCGTGACCGGTAAAGGTGAAATCACCAACCTGCGAATGCTTGAGGCCGAAACCATAGGCGGCAGGTGTCCCATCGCGGAAGCTTTGGGGTGCCGCGATCCGCTGATAGAGGCTGTCCGGGTCCTCGCGCGTCGCGTCAATCCAGCATTCATAGGCAAGCATGTCATCAAGCGAGGCGGAAATGCCCGCATCGCCCCGCCAATAGATCCCATTTTCCGCCGGCAGGTATCCCGTTGCATCATTGCCTTCATAACCGGTCACGCCGTCTTCCGGCTGCCTCGTATCAGCGGTCAGCGTGGCGCCCGCCATACCGGCCGGTTGCCAAACATGCCGGGCATAGAGCGCTTCGAGCGCCTCCCCGGAAACCTCTTCCACCAAATCGGCAATGAGCCGGAAATTTCCGTTGCTGTAGGAATAGCGCGTACCCGGCGCAAAGTGCGCGGTGCGCGTGCGCCAGAGGACCGACGTTCCATCCGCCCGCGAGAAGGTTTGCTCAGCCTTTGCGCCATGCAAAACGGTCAACGCCCAATAGTCACGCAGGCCAGACTGGTTGTTGCAAAGGTCGCGCACAAGCGGTAGCGGCCCCTCGAAATTCGGCAGGTGGTCTGCAAGACGTGCATCCAGATGCTCGGGCTGCCCGCAGGTTGCCAACAGGGTCGCGCAGGTGAATTGTTTCGAGATTGAGCAGATTGGCAGCCGTGTCTGCGGCGTCATCCGGCTTCGCGTATCGAGGTTGGAAAAACCCCAGGCATGGCGGGCGATGACACGCCCTTGACTTACCACGCCAACAACGCCGCCAGGCCCCTGGAACTGAACGGGAATGCTATCCATTTCCGCATGGAACTGCTTGCCGTCGATCATGCCCTGCTGAACTTTCGTCTGCTGCGAAGCCGTGCAACCAGCGCTCGCCCTGATTCTATTTTTTGGGATACTGTTCCATGGCTGATGGCATCGCAACGGGCAAAATCCTGCTTCGATATTCTCGCGATTCTGTTTCCCGTTGCTCGGTCAATCACCGGCCCGTCAGTTGATTACGGCGTGGGAACGTGCTGCCACGGCGCTTGGCGGTTTCATTGTTGCATCGCCGGAAATGAGATTTGTCTATCCTGCCGTCAACAAGGACTGGGCAAACTGCGGGCGTTCGTCTCGTCGCCGGTCCGCCCGCCGGACGGCGCACAACCTGCTCGCCAGTTTTATCGCCGCTTAGACAAACGTCCTAGCCGCTCTGACACAAGCGCCTTCCAGTATTTTCTGTAATATCTCTGTTTGAATGTCCGAGTTGAAACGGCTGGCCGCTCTTTCCATGGCGGCATTGCCATATTTCCTGCGCAAATCCTCATCCGCAGCCAACAAAGCCATCGAGCTTGCCATCCTGCCAACGTCGCCCTCGTCAATGAGGAGTCCCGTCACCTTATCGATCACAAGGTCCGAAATTCCGCCCACCGGCGTTGAGATTGTGGGTAATCCACATGACATAGCTTCCACAATCGAGACGGGAGATCCCTCTTTTCTCAGAGAATGCTGAATGAAGATGTCATGCTTCGCCATTTGATGCGCAAGTTCAAGCTGGCCTACGTAACCATGAAAAATAACGCGGTTGGTTAGATTCAGTTTCGCGACCAGCTGTTCAAGATCAGAGCGCTGAGGACCATCACCGAAAACACTCAGGCGGGCTGCCGGGAAAATTTTAAGAAATTTGGAAAATGCAGCAATCGATAGGTGGCAACCTTTTTCCTCTGCCAATCGAGAGGCCATAATGAAATTTAGCTCTGAATTGCCGAGATCACGTACGGGATGGAATACGGAGATGGGCGCTCCGCACGGTACGACGTGTATCTTATGACTGGGAACACCATGTTTGAGGAGCCAATCACGTTCTGCATTCGTGACAACAACCACCGCAGCGAAATGTTCCAGGCAGGCGCGTAGACTCCAGCGATACCATCTGTTGGTTTTAAATAAAAAGTCGCCGTGCAAATAAGCGACAAGAGGTACCTTTTGTTCAAGGGCAACCGGCAATAGTCGCATCGCCATGTCACCAAAATAGCAAAGTATAACCCCTGGATGTAGTTGCGCCATTAATTCCGCGATCTGCCGGCGCTCCTTTCCAACGGATGCGTAGAAGTTCCCGGACATGGCCGTTCTGGACCTGTGAAGCCAACGGCCACGGTTATCATAAGGGGCTGGGTCGCCGGAAATTTGGAATTCTTCGAAATCGTTTCGTGGCTGACTGACTGTGTTCTCGCGTTTCCACCAAACGACTTGCTTCTTAAATCCTTGGATCCCGCTCACTTGCCGCCATATCCATGGTTGGCCGCTCGCACCGAATTGACGCGTCACTATCATGAGGTTTGGGCAAGGCGGAGCTGACCTGCCAGGTTCGTTGGTAGGCATCTGTTGCTTCATGGCAAGCGTCCTCAATTGTCAATCAAGCTGCGCATTTGGGCGCCTTGGAGAGCGGGGAAATATCTGCAAACATTTCTTTAAATTCAGCTTGACCCACGATTTTGAAAGTCGTGAAACCGGTGATATCGACAGCCCGTATCTTTCCAGATCTTTGCAAGCTTCACTTTCGTTCAAGTTTAATGCGGCGCTTGCGTAGTTAAACGCCTCTTTGGCAAGCATATATATCGACTTTTTATGTGTAAAAACCGGGACTTCCATCAAGTGGGAGTTTTCCTTGAAGAAATAGCGCAATGCTGCTTCTCTTTGGATCAGGTCCGGAAGCCAACCGTGAACCTGATATGATTTTGACATGTTCGTTTTGTGTTGCCGGTAGATTGCCTGATATTCGTTCAATATCCCGACGGAGCCATGGGCGGCAAAGCGGAGCCACATCTCCATGTCTCCCGAATGCGGAAGCTCCTGCTTGTATCCGCCGAGAAGCTTTTGGAGCTTTGTTCGGACAACGGCAGTCGGAGTAGGGACAATGTTTCGCGCGGCGGCTAACCTTATGAACGCGTGCCCGTGTAGAATTTGAGTCTTGCTAGGCGTTCGAGGGAAGTGCTCACCCGCCTCCTCAATCCGCTCATCGTCCCAGCGGTGGGCTCTGCCAAAAGTAAACCCGACCTCGGGGTTGGCATCCATGACGGCTGTCGATAATGCGAGAGAGTCCGGCATCAAGAAATCATCGGCCGATAACAGGAGGGTGTAATCGGCTTCCGCCCAATCCAACCCCTCATTGTATGTGCGTATATGCCCAATGTTAGAACTGTGCCTTGTATGGAGCACATTATTGTATTTACTAGATAATTCTGAGGCTATTTCATACGTATCGTCCGGTGAATTGTCGTCTATGATGAGGACCCTGGTGTCTACTCCGGCTTGACTGACAACGCTTTCAACGCTTCTGCGAAGGTATTTCCCGTAATTGTAACAAGGAATAACAACATCCACGGTTGCCATTTATCTGTATTCCTTCCCACTTGCGGTGTAGTGAATTGTAATTATTATTTAATAACGTGAATATATTTCGGTATAATATTTATAATATACTTGTATGAATTTGTTTGTTGGCGCGATTTTGAGGTCGCTTTCGACGTTTCGAGCGTCTCGAAAATGCTCCAATTGTGGGATCCCTCTCGGACTCAAATGGCAGCACGCGGAATGTATATGGCTCAACGGTTTCGGTGGGCATATATGCGCCCTCCCTTGGTGTGTTTGCACGACACAATATCAACGGCGCTCTTGTGGGAGCAATTACTCCATTGTGATGAAGCTCAGTTGGCGGGCTCATGACGGCGTATGAGGTGGTTATCTTTGTCGCTTTGGAGATGGTTTCAAACCAATGAAGGTTATGGCACTTATCCCTGCGCGACTGCTGAAACGCTCGATGACGGTATGCGAGCGGACGTTCAAGCTAAAAGAAGCCGATGCCCGATCGTATGGTTATAAGCCGGAGATCGCTCATGTGACCGATAAATTCGCTGCATTGCCAACAGCCAGCACGCTCGGGGGCGTTGCCCCTGGACTAGCCAAGTTGAAAATGTGGATGGCAGCTCTGTGCAATCGCCGATCAACATGCGGGCCTCTCGTCTGAGATGATCTTTCAGGATGCAGAGCATCTCGTCCAGTAAACCAATTCCTGTCTCGATGGGACATGCTGGATTTGATCGCTCCCCCTCGCAATCTGCCAAACTAGTGCCTGGTCAGAACTCCGAAACCTTACCCCACGACATTTTACTGAAACGCTCCAGCTTATAGTGAGCCGGATCCACCAATGTGGCCTGCCCGGTCAGCATCTGCGCGACAAGCAAGCCCGCCCCCGGGCCGATGCCAAATCCGTGCCCGGAAAAGCCGGCCGCAATCATGAAGCCCGGAATATGATCCACCGCGCCGATCACTGGCACACCGTCCGGGGTGCTGTCGATATACCCGGCCCAGGTCGCCTGCACCGGGTTTGCAGACAATCCCGGCAACAGCTTTCGCGCTCGTGCCAAAGTGTCCTCGGCAACCGCGCGGTTCGGCCGCGGATCGAGAATGCGCGCACGTTCCATTGGTGTCGGACGATCAAGCTTCCATATGCGGCGGCTCTCGTGGCCCCAACCCCAGCCTTGTAGGCTGCCGGCCGAAAGATTGCCCCAGCGGCGGGCAAACATCGGCAGAAAGGCTTTCGCGTAGCGAATGTTCTGCGGCGTCGGGTCCAATTGCGCGCGGCCGGAAACTGCCAGCGTCCAGCCACCATCGCCGCGTGCCGTTACCGATACATCCTTGGTATGAAGCGCTGGCGGAATATCGCCTGCGGCGCCGGGGCTGATGGAAAGAATGGTGGAGCGTGTCGAAGCCTGCGGCATTCCGATACCCAGTTGATGACAGAAGGACGACGCCCAGGCGCCGCCGGCAACAACCACCTGCGATGTCGCGATCATTCCCTTTTCCGTCACCACACCGCTGACGCGACCGGCTGAAAGTTCCACGCCCCGCGCCGCGCATTCCTGTAGAACGGCGCCACCGTACTTCATCACACCGAGTGCCAGAACGGGTGCGGCGCGGGCGGGATCGGCGATACCGTCATCCTGCGAAAACACGCCACCCTTCCAGGCTTTACCGGTTGCCCGGCCGCGTTCTGCCGCCTCCTGTGGGCTCAGCATGAAGGTGCGCACACCTTGGGTGATGGCGAAGTCGCGCCATTTGGCCCAGCCTTCGATTTCACTTCCGCTGTCAGAAAGATAGGTCAGCCCACAACGACGGAAACCGGCGTCCTCGCCGATCTCCGCGGCCAGCCTGTCCCAGAGTTCGAGGCTTTTCGTCGCCATCGGCAGTTCGCGGGCATCGCGGTTTTGCTGGCGGCACCAACCCCAGTTGCGGCTCGATTGCTCGGCGCCGATCCGGCCCTTTTCCAGGAGCACGACGTTGAGGCCTGATCGTGCCAGATAATAGGCGGCGGAGGTGCCGACGATTCCGCCCCCGATCACCACTGCATCGGCACGGGCCGGTACATCGGTTCCGGTGGCAATCGTCATCAAGGGCGCAGGCATGAAACTCTCCAGAGAATACAGGCAGTGTCGTTAGCCCACGACCGCAGTCCGGTCGCGGTGGAGATAAGGATGTGTGCGGCAGACACTGCGCTGCCGCATCTACCGGTATTAGCGGATCCCGGCGCGGACATCCGGATCTTCGAGTGTCAGATCAAGTACATGGCGCGTCCGCTCGATAATGGCATCGATCTCCGCGTTGGTGCAGCAGAGCGGCGGTGCATAACCGATGACGCCCCAGGCGAAGGCGCGGATGACGAGGCCTGCATCCCAAGCGCGATCGAAGATGCGCGCCGAAGGCAGAGAAGCGGCCGGCAGTGGCGTCTTTTTGGCCTTGTCGGTGGTCAACTCGATTGCAGCCAGCATGCCGCGGCCGCGCACATCACCGACCAGCGGATGATCCTTGAGCGAATGCAGGCCGGCCTGCAGGCGTTCACCCATACGACGGCCGTTTTCCAGCAGTCCACCTTCGTAGAGATCAAGGACAGCGAGGCCCACGGCGGCGGAAACCGGATGCGCGGAATAGGTATAACCATGGCCCACAGCAGTCTTGCCGGCACCATCAGCGATTGTCTGATAGACCTTTTCCGACATGAATACTGCGCCCATCGGTACATAGGCTGAAGTCAGGCCCTTGGCAGTGGTGATCATGTCCGGCACGATATCGTCTTCGCTGCAGGCAAAAAGCGGACCGGTGCGGCCGAAAGCGGTGATGACCTCATCAACGACGAAGAGGATATCCAGTTCGGCGCAAAGAGCGCGCATCGCCTTCATCCAGCCCTTTGGCGGCACGATGACACCACCCGAGCCCTGGATCGGTTCGGCATAAAACGCCGCGACACGCTCGGGACCGCCCAGTTCTTCGACCTTGGCCAGCAGTTGCGCCTTCGACTGTGCGATAATGTCAGTCGCGCCCTCCCCCACCGGGTTGCGATAGGGATAAGGCGACGGAATTTTATGCTGCCAGTCGTAAGGAACACCGAAACCAGCATGGAAAGCCGGGATGGCGGTTAGGCCTGCACCGACTGTAGAGGAACCGTGATAGCCATATTCCAGCGTTACAAACTGGTCTTTCTGCGGCAGGCCGCGAGCGTGCCAGTAATAACGGACGAAACGCACGGTGCTGTCTACCGCATCGGAACCACCGAGTGTAAAATAGACATGGTTCAAGTCACCCGGTGCATGATCGGCTAGACGCGCTGCCAGCCGGATCGCCGGTTCCGAACCGAGACCGAAATAGCCGGTCGCATAGGGCAGTTCGCGCATCTGCTGCATTGCAGCCTCAATGACGCTTTCCTGGCCATAACCGGCATTGACGCACCAAAGGCCGGCAAAACCGTCAATCAACTCCTTACCGGAAGCATCACGCACTTTGGCGCCCTGCCCGGAGGCCAGCACGCGTACGCCTGCCGCTTCATGACCACGCCAGCTGGCAACCGGATGGATAAGGTGACGGCGATCGAGTTCGACGAGAGAATTGGACAGCATGATCGTTTCCGGTTGTTTAGCCCGACCCGCACGTTCAGGTGAGCAATGGAGCCCTTTGATTTGCTCCGATTATCCGGCCTGGATCGCGCACTGTCCGATTGATTGACCGGCTGGCACGAAAGATTGCGCTGTTCGCAATCGATGAAGCCGAAGGATATGCCGCTCATGGTTCGGTTCATCATCCATCAAGGACAGGGCGCAGTCTGGCCTTCCGCAAGATCGTTCCGCGGCAACAGCAAGATACGGTGTTTTGTGCTTTCGCCGGCCCGCAATGCGGCCGGTCCATCTTCGATACGCCCCTAGGATTTGTCCCAGGAGCCCGGGAGGCTCGCCAACGCTCGCAACACAGGAATTCCCGCCATGACCTTCCGTCCGAAGTTCGTTACCTTCGATTGTTACGGCACGCTCACCAACTTCGACATGGCGGGCGCGGCACGGCGCATTTACGGCAACGACCTGCCGGAGCCGGAAATGCTCGCTTTCATCAAGAGCTTTTCCGCCTACCGCCTCGACGAAATTCTTGGTGCCTGGAAACCCTACGCGGACGTGGTTCACAACGCCGTCGAGCGCACCTGCAAGAGGCATGGCGTGATGTTCAAGGCTGACGATGCCAAGCGCATCTATGAGGAAGTGCCAACCTGGGGGCCGCATGCTGATGTGCCAGCTGGCCTGGCCGCCGTTGCCAAGGAAATCCCGCTCGTCATCCTTTCCAATGCGATGAAGAGCCAGATCATGTCCAATGTCGAAAAGCTTGGTGCGCCCTTCCATCTGGTTCTGACGGCAGAAGAGACCGGCAGCTACAAGCCGCAGATGAATGGCTTCGAATACATGCTCGACACGCTCGGCTGTGGCCCGGAGGACATTACCCATGTCTCTTCCTCGTTCCGCTACGACCTGATGACCGCGCACGACCTCGGCATCACGTCGAAGGTCTGGGTCAACCGCAAGCACGAGCCAGCCAACCCGTTCTACGAATATAGCGAAATCAATGACATCGGCGGTCTACCAGGCGTCTTCGGCCTGTGAGGAGATGAGATGAAATACCTCTCCTACTGGCACGATACGGCTCCCACCTTCGAAGCGGCATCGCTCGATGCCGGCGGCGGCAGTTTCGACTATGCGGTCATCGGCGCGGGGCTCACCGGGCTTGGTGCCGCGCGCAAGCTGGCTCAGGAGGGACATTCCGTCGTGGTACTTGAGGCAGAGACCGTTGGCTTCGGGGCCTCGGGCAGGAACGGCGGACATCTTAACAACGGCATTGCCCACAGTTACGCCCATGCCCGTGAGACCTTTGGCGCCGATAAGGCACGGGCGATCTACAGGGCCTTCGACGATGGCATCGCCACCATCGAGCGGATCATTGCGGAAGAAAATATCGACTGTAACTTTCGCCGTTCCGGCAAGCTGAAGCTCGCCTCGAAACCGGCCCATTACGAAAACCTCGCCCGCAATTTCGAAGCACTCCACAGCGATGCCGACCCGGATACGGCAATGCTCAGCCGCGCCGACCTGGTGAACGAGGTCCGCTCAGACGCCTTTCACGGTGGCATGCTGCAGACGAAAAGCGCAATGATGCATATGGGGCGTTTTGTCAGCGGGCTGGGAACCGCCGCCGCCCGCCACGGTGCTGTCGTTCACGAGCATACGCCGGTAACGGGGCGTGAGCGCGAAGGCAATGTCTGGCGACTGAAGACGCCGCACGGCGATATTCTCGCTGGGAAAGTATTGCTGGCGACCGGAGCCTATACCACCGCGGCCTTCCCTTTTTTCCGCCGCCGTATCATTCCGGTCGGCAGTTTTCTGATCGCCACACGGCCGCTGACGGATGACGAAGTGGCGGCAACGGTGCCGGGTCAACGCACCTACGTCAACACTATGAATGTCGGCAATTATTTCCGTCTCGCACCGGACAACCGGCTTATCTGGGGCGGACGTGCACGCTTTTCGGCAAGTTCGGATCAACGGTCGGATGCCAAGGCCGGCGCCATCCTGCGCGACAGCATGGCAAAGATCTTTCCGCACCTAGCTGATATCGGCATCGACTATTGCTGGGGCGGACTGGTCGATATGACCAAGGATCGCTATCCGCGCGCCGGCAAAGCCGACGGTCTCTATTACGCCATGGGCTATTCCGGCCATGGCGCACAACTCGCCACCCATATGGGTGAAATCATGGCCGATCTGATGACCGGCCGCATCAACCGCAACCCCTGGGATGGTCTCGCCTGGAACGCTGTTCCCGGTCATTTCGGCAAGCCTTGGTTTCTTCCCCTGGTCGGCGCCTATTATAAGGCGCTCGACCGCTTCCAATAAATTCAGGAGCAATACATGAGCCTTCTCATCAAATTCGATCAGTCCAAACTCGGCACGCCGACGGTGAAGAAATGTGATCCGGACAAGCTTATCGAAGGTGATCCCACTTACAGCACATGGGCTTTCGACGATGCCCGCAGCGGCGAAGTCATCACCGGCATCTGGGAAGCCACGCCGGGTTCAAACCATTCCATCAAGGGCGAAAAATTCGAGTTTTGCCATTTGCTCGAAGGTGTTGTCGAACTGACCGAACAGGGCCATGCACCGCGCATTTTCCAGAAGGGCGACAGCTTCATGATGAAGCCCGGTTATGTCGGTACCTGGAAGACGATAGAGACCGTTCGCAAGATCTACATCATCGTCGGTTGATCTGAACAAACAAGCTCCCCCAACGATTAGGCCCGGAGACATCGCTGTCTCCGGGCTTCTTTTTGATCCTTGCAATGGAAGTTGAAGCGTCAGCACAAGGCCTGGCTGGCCAACGCATAGACGCGCGCCTCGCCAGCCACATCGACACCTTCGGCTCCTGGCCGCGTCATGGCGATACCGCCGCCGACATGCACCAGCCCAGCTGCTTCGACCAATGCGGCGTCACCTGCAGCAGCCTCTGTCAGATCGATACGCAGAAACTCTCCTTCGTGGCGTTTTATGGAGGCGTTGAGAAGAATTCGGTACGCCTCATCGTCACGCGCCACCAGCGGCCCGAGAATGTAACCACGGCCGAACGGGCGGGAGGCGGCGAAGCCGCGCAAACCGTTTTGGTCGCGAAGTAGCAGAAACGGTTTTTCGGCGATCAGTTTCGCCATCAGCGCACTCCGATCCAGGCCGAGCGCTGCCTTGTCGAGGGCGATCAGATCGGCGAGATTGTCGTGGGTCGCCTCGCTCACCTCTGCCGTCGCGGCGACGGCTTTGACCAAACCTTGATGCTGCCGGATTCTTCCAGTCGCGACGAAGCCGAGTTTTTCGTAAAGCGGCAGACCCGACTGGGTGGCGATCAGCCGGTATTCGCGCCCACCCGCTTGCTCCAGGAGCCTTTCAATCAGCCGGCGGCCGAGCCCAAGACCACGCAGGGCCGGATCGACAATAATCATGTTACAGGTGGCAGCCGTATTGCCATAGGGCGTCAGCACCGCCGTTCCCACCAGCTTGCCGTCACGGATCGCACCGACGCCCTGGCTGATATCCAGCAAGAACTGCCAGTCTTCCACGCGATGCGGCCAGGATTCCTGTGATGAAAGGCGTTGAGCTTCCACCGTATCGGCAAGGCCCAGATCGACGATGGTGATGTCAGAAGCGGTAATGGTCTGCATGATGCCTCCACTGCGATAACACCCGATCATCGCACACGTTGTCCGGTGTAAGGCTTCGGCGAGGGCGTCATGGCCGCATTTTCTGCCAAGTTTTGGAGGTGTGCCGGCTATTGCTGCCTGAGGGCGGCATACCGCCTGCGATCGCGGATCAATATCCGTGGTTCGGATCGACAAGCCCCTTGGGTATTTCTCCAGAAAGATACCGGCGAATGTTGGCGATCGTCGCTTCGGCCGCGCTTTCCGGCCGGCTGTGACCGGCGATATGCGGCGTCAGCACCACATGCGGATGCGACCACATCCGATGGCCGGGCGGCAGCGGTTCCGGGTCGGTCACATCCACGAAAGCGCCGGAGAGATGGCCGCTGTCGAGCGCATCGAGAAGCGCGTCTTGATCGAGATGGCCACCACGACCCGCATGCACGAGGCCGGCACCCTTCGGCAATTGTGCGAAAAGACCAGCATTCAGGATATGGCGGGTCTCCTTCGTCAGCGGCAGCAGGCAGACGAGGATATCGGTCCCAGCCAGCATGTCGCGCAAACCATCGGCTCCATTGTAGCAATCGACACCCTTGATGCTTTTTTGCGTGCGGCTCCATCCTGAGAGTTTGAACCCGAAGGGCTGCAGCGCATTGACCGTCGCCATACCGAGTTCGCCCATGCCGAGAATACCGACTCGCCGCTGGTCCGGCCAGACGAAATCCCGCGTCTTCCAGATCTGTTGCCGCTGCTGCGCCAGAAATGCCGGCAGATCACGATGCAGACCGAGCACCCCCATGACCACGTAATCACGCACCAGCGTGGTAACGCCCTCTTCGATCATTCGCACAACTTTTGCACCGGGCGGAATCTCGGCGCCGGTCATCTGGTCGATGCCCGCACCTGTCGAGAAGATCAGTTTGAGATTGGGGTATCGCGCAGAAAGATTGTCCGGGAAAGTCCAGGCCATCAGGTAGCGCACATCGGCCGGATCGGCCTCCTCTGCCGAGCCAGCAAAGCCAATCTCCGGCATGTCGCGCTTAAAAATCTTGCGAAATGTCTCGACGCGTCCCGGATAGGACAGAATCTGAAAAGTCATTGCTTCTCCACAGGCTTTGAGGCACTCCCGCGCTCGACAGGCGGGGCTCTGCCCAAGAAGGTTCAGTCTTCCAAATCGGTGATGCTGAGGACCACTGCCAGAAGCGCATGCAGCGATTTCAGCTGCCCTTCGCGTTCCACGTCGATCCATTCGTCAAGCGAATGCACCCGGCCGCCGGCATCTGGACCGAAGCCCGAGCCGACGCAGACCGCCGGCACGCCGAGGCTGATCGGAATGTTCGCGTCGGTGGACGACGCCATCAAGGACGGTTCGAAACCGAACGCTTTTATCGCGTCGATGCTGGAGGTGACGATCGCCGAATTCGCGGCAACGGTACCTGCCGGTCGATGGCCGATACGCCTGGCTTCGACGGTGACCGGGCCGGACGAAATGTCAGCGCGGGCGTTTTCGGCAGCAACCGCGTTTTCGAGCATGGCATGGAACTCGCCGTCAATCCGGTCCAGCTCCGATTGCGAGAGCGAGCGAAGATCGAGTTCGAACCACACGGTTTCAGGCGTTGCGTTGATCGAAGTGCCGCCGCCGAACACGGATGGGGTCGCCGTCGTTTTGGGTTCGGTTGGCAGATACAGTTTCGACAGGCCGGTCAGCACTTCCGCCATGGCATAGGCGGGGTTGACTGTGCCGAAGGCGCCGTAGCTGTGACCGCCCGGGCCATTAAAAGTGACGCGGTAACGGTAGGAACCGACCGCCTGATTGACGATACTCGCCATCTCCGGCCCATCGACGGAAATGAACGCGTCAATTCGGTCTCGATATTTACCTTCGGTGAACAGGTGACGGATACCGCGCAGGTCGCCCTTGCCCTCTTCGCCGACATCACCAACGAACAGGATCGTCTTTTTCGGCCGGATACCGGACTGTTTGATGGCCCGCATCAGTGTCAGGTTTGCCGCAAGACCGCGGGTGTCGTCACCGATACCCGGCGCGAAGAGTTTTGTGCCCTCTCGGCGGACAGTGACGTCGGTTCCCTCGGGAAAGACCGTATCGAGATGCGCCGCGACAACCAGATACCCGTCATTGCCGGTGCCGCGGATCAGGCCGCAAACATTGCCGATCTCGTCGCTGGCGACCTCTTCGAGCCCGGCCTCCCTCATCATTTCCAGATAGGCGGCGGCCTTGCGCTCTTCCTTAAAGGGTGGAGCAGGGATTTCGGTGAGCGTGATCAATTCCGCAATGAAACGGTCAAAACCGGCATCGATATGGTCGAGAGCCTGTTGGAAACCAGCGTGTTTGAGAACGTTCTTAGTCACCACATTGGTCATGAAGCAGCTTTCCTTGATATGTTCTTGTCAGGCATCGCGGCACAATTCCGCACCGAGACCGCGCAGCATCGCCATGCAATCCCGCAATTCGGACTGAAGGATAAATTCATCCGGCCCATGCGCCCGCGCAATGTCGCCCGGTCCACAAATGATCGAAGGAATGCCGGCCTGATGGTAAAGGCCCGCCTCGGTACCATAACTGACCGCTTGCACGGAAGACCTGCCGCTCAGCCTTTCCATCAACTCGACAAACCCTCGATCCTCACACGGCGGCAGTGCCGGATAGCTGGAGGTTTCCCGCCATGCCGCCGAGAGGTTACGGCCCGCTGTTTTCGCTTCGGCATTGAGCGCATCGATGTGTTCGATGATCGGCGCGCTTAGCGAACGTGGGTCGATACCCGGTATCGCACGTGCTTCGAACTGAATTTCCGCGCTATCGGGAATGATATTGACCGCCGCTCCACCCCGCACGACACCGGCCTGACAGGTGGAATGGGCCGGTATGAACCGCGCGTCAAAAGGCCCGTCATGTTCCATGCTCTCGGCCATGCCACGGATATGCAGCAGCATATCGGCTGCGGCGTAAATGGCATTTTCGCCGAGCGTCGGATTGGAGGAATGCCCCGCCTTGCCGGTGAAGCGCAGTTCCAGCGCCTGCTTGCCCTTGTGTGAAAGAACCGGGTGTATGCCGCTCGGCTCGCCGATGATAGCGCCCATTGGCGGTGCGCATAACTCCGGCAACCGGGCAATCATATGCCCAACGCCGCGACAGCCGATTTCTTCGTCATAGGAAAAAGCCAGATGCACCGGCCGGCGCAACTGCATGGCGGCGAACTCCGGTGCCATGGCCAGCATGCAGGCGAGAAAACCCTTCATGTCGGTCGTGCCGCGTCCTGTCAGCTTTTCGCCATGCACGGCAAGC
Organism: Rhizobium sp. Root1204; assembly: GCF_001424965.1. Taxonomy (NCBI): domain Bacteria; kingdom Pseudomonadati; phylum Pseudomonadota; class Alphaproteobacteria; order Hyphomicrobiales; family Rhizobiaceae; genus Rhizobium; species Rhizobium sp. Root1204. The sequence continues at coordinate 153,863 of NZ_LMCZ01000005.1, read as the reverse complement.
CGAAATGGATCGGTCGCCCAGATCTGATTGTCGACAGAAACGACATCGCTGTGGCCCGAAAGGATGTAACCCGGTTGGTCACGCGGGCCGATCGTCACAAACAGGTTGGCCCGATCCCCTTCCGGCCCCGGCAGCAAGCTCACTTCGACGCCATCATGCTGGAGATGCGCGAGCAGGCAATCGGTGACCACGCCATTCGGCGTGCCGGGCAGCGAAGGGATCGCCACCAGATCCGCCAGTATTTGCTGAACACACATCCGGGCCATCATCCTTGCCAATCACAGCCCGCCGATATGGAACGTCTTGGTCTCAAGATATTCCTCGATACCGAGCTGCGAACCTTCGCGGCCGAGGCCCGATTGTTTGATACCTCCGAACGGCGCAACTTCCGTCGAGATCAGGCCAGTGTTCAGCCCCACCATACCGGTCTCCAGCGCTTCTCCCACGCGAAAAGCCCGTGCCAAGTCGCGCGTGTAGAAGTAGGACGCCAGGCCGAAGGGGGTATCGTTGGCAATGGCGATGGCCTCCTCTTCCGTGTCGAAACGGAAAAGCGGAGCCACTGGCCCAAATGTTTCTTCCTGCGCCAGCATCATCTGCATATTGGCGCCGCTCAGAACAACCGGCGTGACGAACTGCGCGCCCTCAGGCCCGGGCGCGGCTGAAGAGACAATTCTAGCGCCCTTGGCGAGCGCATCGGCGACGTGGCGGCTGATCTTTTCCACCGCCGCCGTGTTGATCATCGGCCCGATATCTATGCCCTCCGCAAGACCGTCGCCAACCTTCAAGGCCGAAACACGTGCCGCCAGCTTTTCCGAAAAGGCATTGTAGATGCCGGATTGAACGAGAATGCGGTTGGCGCAGACGCAGGTCTGGCCGCCATTACGGAATTTCGACTGCAGCGCACCTTCGACGGCGAGATCGAGATCCGCGTCGTCGAACACAACGAACGGCGCGTTGCCGCCGAGTTCCAGCGACAGCCGTTTGACCGTGCTGGCGCATTGCTGCATCAGAAGCGAACCAACCCGCGTCGAGCCGGTAAAGGAAAGTTTTCGGACAACCGGGCTGGATGTCAGCACACCGCCGATCACCTCGGGCTTGCCTGTCAACACGTTGACGACACCGGCCGGAATGCCGGCACGCTCGGCCAGAACCGCCAGCGCCAGCGCCGAAAGCGGCGTGAAGTCAGAGGGCTTTATGACGACCGTGCAGCCGGCAGCCAGTGCCGGCGCCACCTTGCGGGTGATCATCGCATTCGGGAAATTCCATGGCGTGATGATGGCGCAGACGCCCACGGCCTCTTTCATCACCATGATCCGGCGGCCCGCCGTCGGTGACGGGATCGTGCTACCGGCGATGCGGCGCGCTTCTTCGGCGAACCATTTGATAAAGGCATTACCATAGGCGATTTCGCCGCGCGCTTCGGTCAACGGCTTGCCCTGTTCGAGCGTCAGGATACGAGCGAGATCTTCCGTATGCCCGGCCAGCAGCGCCGACCAGCGCTCCAGCAGTTTTGCACGCTCGGCAGCCGGTCGGGCACGCCATTCCGGCAGCGCCCTTTCAGCCGCGGCAATCGCTTCGACAGCATCTTCAGCCGTGCAGTCCGGCACATGCGCAATCATCTGTCCGTTTGCCGGATTGACCACGGCCATGCGCGCTCCATCGGAAGCATCACGCCATTCGCCACCAATCAGGCAGCCGGTTCTCAGAAGGGTGGTATCGGAAAGCCCAAGCATGAAAAGTGTCCTTTCGTCTTGATCCATATGTGCAACGCAAAGCGCGGGCGATCCTGCGGTTCTTTTCCGGAGGTGGGCAGAATATGCTGTGCTTTCGAAGGAGACCGGCAGCAAATCACGGGCGGGTCTGCGACCCTTGTGCGAAAGACATGAGGAGACACGGATGGGCGCTCACAAGATTGCATTGATCCCCGGTGACGGGATAGGAACCCCGGTTACGCAGGCGGCTTGGCAGGTCGTTTCACGCGCTTGCGCGCTTGGTGGCGCTGAATTGGACGGAACATGGTTCGACTGGTCCTGCGATACCTTTCTGAAGACCGGGCGTATGATGCCGGAAGACGGGATCGAGACACTTCGTGGGTTCGACGCCATCCTGCTCGGCGCCGTTGGTTGGCCGCAGAAAGTTCCGGATTCGGTTTCGCTGCATGGGCTGCTTCTGCCCATCCGCAAGAATTTTACCCAATACGCCAACATCCGTCCGCACCGGCTTCTGCCAGGAGTGGTTGGCCCGCTGCGAGCCGGAGATTTCGACATTCTCTGCATCCGCGAAAATACCGAGGGTGAATATTCCGGTGCCGGTGGCCGCGTGCATCAGGGCACAAGCGACGAAGTGGCGGTCGAAACCTCGATCTTCACCCGCAAGGGTGTGGAACGCATTCTCCGTTTCGGTTTCGAACAGGCTCGCAAGCGCCGCGGCAAGCTGGCTTCGGTGACCAAATCGAATGCCCAGAAATATTCGATGGTGTTCTGGGACGAAGTGACCGATCAGTTGGCCGCCGAATATCCGGATGTCGAGGTCTCGCGGTATCACGTCGATGCGATTGCCGCCCGTTTCGTCATAGCACCCGAAACGCTCGATGTCGTCGTCGCTTCCAATCTGTTTGGTGATATCCTCACCGATCTCGGTGCCGCCATCCAGGGGGGACTCGGCTTTGCGGCTTCGGCGAATATCAATCCTGACCGCAGCGCGCCATCGATGTTCGAGCCGGTTCACGGTTCGGCGCCGGATATCGCCCATCTCAACATAGCCAATCCGATTGCAACGATCTGGTCGGCAGCGATGATGCTCGAGCATCTGGGCGAAACCGCATCGGCCGCCCGTGTGATGGCTGCGATCGAAGCGGCCACTGCAGCTGGAATCGGCACCCAACCGGGCCAGAATTCGACCGGCGAAATCACCAAGGCAATCATCAATCAGATGTCTTGATAGGCGATGAAGGTAACGCGCCTGCTCCGTTATTCTGGAAACAGGGTGCGCAGCGGCAGGTGCCGTTTCACGAAGGGTGATTTCATAACGATGAAGCTGAAATATTTGTCGATACCGATCTCGGCTTCGAGCAGGCGCTCCATCAGTTCCTGATAATCGGAAATACTGGCTGTGACGAATTTCAGCAGATAATCATAGCCGCCGGAAATGAGATGGCATTCGATTGCCTCCTCGACCTTTTCGATCGCCTGTTGAAAACGCGAAAAATCGTTCTGGCGATGATTGCTGAGCGTCACCTCGGTGAAAACCGTCACGGTGGGGCCGAGCTTCGCCAGGTCGATATGGGCGGAATAACCGGTAATGTAACCGACCTGCTGCAGCTTTTTCACCCGCATCAGGCATGGGCTGGGCGACAGGTGAACGAGGTCGGCAAGTTCAACATTGGTCAGGCGGCCGTTCTTCTGCAGCTCGTGCAAAATCCGAATGTCAATGCGATCAAGCTTCACGTGCGTTCCCTTGTTTTATCGAGCCTTTGAGACCATCCCCGGAGTGATATCCGGGCCTTGGCGATCCTGCCGGAACACGAAGAGCGTGTCGCAGGCCTCCCGTTACCTCTCTTATGTCATCCCAGCGCTTGGTTGGCCAATCCATACACCGTCAGTTCCGGCTCTGTGCCGACCGGCTCCAACTGCATCGTGGTGACATGATCAATAAGCGCAAGCCCCGCCTGTTCAAGCGCCGCCTGCAGGGGGCCGTTCGGATGGCGGGTATCCATGCGCAGAAAATTGCCTTCGTGCAAGGCGATCAGCGGCCGGATCAGACTGATGGCATCTTGTTCGCTTGCTGCCACGACCGGGCCGAGCACATGACCGCGGCCAAAGCGGCGACACAGAGCATAGCCGTGGATCTTTCCATGGTCTTCCAGAACCATCGCTTCCGACAGCGGCAGAAGATGATCGATCACATGGCTGCGGTCCGATCCGAAACCACGGCGATCGGTCTCGATGACCGCCTGCCGATCCGCATCTGTCATCGGGCGCACACGGGCGTCTTCGCCCGGTAGTGCGATGGCCACCCCTTGATGTTGCAGTACCAGCGCAAAGGGCTGAAAACCCATGGAAAGGTAGAGATTGTATGCCGCCTTGGTGGCATTCAGGCGGCGTACCTTGCCTTTTGTCCGCTGCAGCATTTCATCCATCAGCCATCTGGCGGCGCCATGATTCTGAAGGCGTGGCGAGGTGATCACCATGCCGATATTGGCAACGCCTTCGCCGAGTGGAAACAGCATGGCAGAACTCACTGGCCTCCCGATCTCATCGAACGCGATGACCCCTTCACCAAGCGCCAGCGCAACGGCCCAATCTTCCGGGCGATGCGGCCAGTTCACGGCAATCGAAAGCTCATGCAGACGCGGAATGTGCTTCTCTTCCATAGGGACGAGCTGAAGCTCGAAATTGTCGATTTTTCTCGTTTCCATCCCGGTATCCGCTTATGGCCGCCTCTAACAGAACGACAGTCTAGAGACGAACGGCAGCATTTTCCGCGCTTTAATCTTGGTTACGCATCATTTTCTTCTGCAGCGATTTCAGCAGGCCGGCGCTCAAGGCGCAAATGCGCAGTATCTACGGCGGGCCAAGGCCGATACGGCATAAATGCCCACGCGCTTTCCGTTAGCCTGTCAGCACCATGGCCGGGCTCCCGCCGTCGGCCGATTGCTCAAGAACGGATGGACCTGCGCATGACACTCTCCTTTGATCCTGCCACGCTTCGTCTCCCGAAAGGTCATTATATCGGCGGCCGTTACGTCGAAGGCGCAGACGCGCTGGAAATCCTGCGACCGAGCGATGGCAAACCGCTGGCTGCCATCCCGGTCGCCGATGCGGCCCTGGTGGACGAGGCCATCCGGATTTCGGCGAAGGTGCAGCGCGAGTCCGATTGGGCGACCTGCATGCCCCGCGATCGCGCCCGCGCCCTGCATCGCTGGGCTGACCTCATAGACGAGGACGCCGATTATCTGGCCCAGTTGGAGGCCGTGTGCTCGACAAGACCGATCACCCAAGCGCGCCAAAGCGATGTGGTCGCCTGTGCCGACCACATCCGCTTCTTTGCCGAGTTTGCCGACAAGGCTGGCGGTCAGGTGGTTCCGACGGCCAACGCGCAGATGGGCATGATCCTGCACGAGCCTTATGGCGTGATCGGCGCGATCGCTCCTTGGAACGTGCCGCTTTCGATGGCCGCCTGGAAGCTCGGACCGGCTCTCGCCGCCGGTAACGGCATCGTCATCAAGCCCTCGGAAATGACGCCTTTTTCGACGCTCTATCTCGCCGAGCTGGCAGTGAGGGCTGGCATCCCCGCCGGTCTCGTCAATGTCGTGCTCGGGGATGGTCCAGTCACAGGCACTGCCATCACCACGCATCCGTTGGTCGGCAAGATCAGTTTCACCGGCTCCACCCGCGCCGGTGCGCAAATCATGCAGGACATTGCCCGCACCGGCATCAAGCCGATGACGCTTGAGCTTGGTGGCAAGAGCCCACAGGTGGTGTTTGCCGATGCCGATATCGATCTCGCCGCCGCCTGTATCGCCCGGTCGATCACCGGCAATGCCGGTCAGGTCTGCGTGGCCGGATCGAGGTTGATCGCCGAAAAGCCGGTGGCGGAAGAGCTCGCTGCCAAGATCGCTGGTCATATGACGGCGATGCGCCCGGGCAAGACATGGGATGAAAGGACGATCTACTCGCCGATCATCTCTGAGGCACAGATCACCCGTATCGAAACGATCGTCGATGCCGCCCGCTCTGCCGGTGCCGAGATCGTTGCCGGTGGCTGCCGGATGGAATCCGATGGCTATTTTTATGCTCCGACCATCCTTGCCGGGGTGGACGAAAACAATCCGGCGGTGACGGAAGAGATTTTTGGGCCTGTTCTCAGCATCCAGACGTTTGAAAGCGAAGAACAAGCCACTGCACTCGCCACGCATCCGACTTACGGTCTGGCATCGGGTCTATTCACCCGCGATCTATCGCGGGCGATACGGATGTCTCGCAAGCTTGAAGCCGGCACCGTCTGGGTCAACCGCTACGGTCGTTCCCGCGACATGATCCTGCCGACCGGCGGCTACAAGAGTTCGGGCCTTGGCAAGGATCTCGGGCGCGAGGCTTACATGGGCGCGATGCGCACCAAATCGGTCCTCATCGACCTCTGATTCCGCAAACGCACAATGGCCCGGTGCGACCCTGGCCATTGTGCGTTTGTATCGACATCTTCAACGTCAGGCGTGAGCGAATTTGCGCACCAGTTCCGGGTCCTGCTTCAGGTTGTCGAGCCATCCCGGATCGAGCGTCGGCAGCGACGAGGCCAGCAGTTTCGTGTAGGGGTGACGTGCCTCGGCGTGCAAATCGGCCGCCGCAAAGGTTTCCAGCTTCTTGCCGCCGAACATCACCATTACCTCGTCGCAAAGCGATTGCACGGTGTGGATATCGTGGCTGACAAACAGATAGGATAGATGCAGTTCGCGCTGTAGCTCCTTCAGCAGTTCCAACACCTTGGCGGCAACGACGGTATCCAGCGCCGAGGTGATCTCGTCGCAGAGCAGCACGTCGGGCTTGGCAGCCAACGCACGGGCAAGATTGATACGCTGGCGTTGACCACCCGACAGTTCGCGCGGAAGCCGGTGGCGGAACTGCGCCGGCATGCGAACCATGTCCAGGAGTTCGATCACCTGTTTGTCGCGCGTCTCGCCCTTCATGCCGTGATAGAAGGTCAGTGGCCGGCCGATGATGTTGCCGACTGTCTGCGCCGGATTGAGTGCGGTATCCGCCAATTGGAAGACGATCTGCATTTTGCGCAACTCTTCCTTGCTGCGGGCACTGACCTGCGGCCGAAGGTCTTTCCCATCGAGAACGCAGGCGCCGGAAGCCGCCGGCAGCAGGCCGGCGGCAACGCGCAGAAGCGTGCTCTTGCCGCAACCGGATTCGCCGATCACACCGAGCGAATGCCCCCGTTGCAGGGCAAAGCTGACACCGTCAACCGCGATGATATGCGGCTTGCCGTCGCTTTTCATATTACCGTAGCCGGCAACGACATCGCGCATTTCCAAGACCGCACCATTGGCGAGGCGCGATCCGGCCGCTTTGGCTTCCACCGGCTCGAAAGCCGAAATCAACGCCTGCGTATAGGGATGCGCCGGGGCTCCGACGATCTGCTCAGTCTTGCCGGCTTCCTGAATCTCGCCGTCCTTCAACACGATGATGCGATCGGAAATCTGCGCCACGACCGCCAGATCGTGAGACACGTAAACGCCGGTCATGCCGCGGTCGAGAATAGCCGACTTGAACGCCTTCAGGACCTCTATCTGGGTGGTGACATCGAGTGCCGTCGTCGGTTCATCGAAAACGACCAGCTCCGGGTCTCCGAGCAGTGCCATCGCTGCCGCCAGGCGCTGTATCTGGCCGCCCGATACCTGATGTGGATAACGGTCACCGATCGTTTCTGGCGAAGGCAGAGAGAGGCTTCTAAACAGGCCGATCGCCTTGTCACGCGCAGATGCCTTGTCGAGAATGCCGTGAATTTCGGCAACTTCGACGACCTGATCCATAATCTTCTTGGACGGATTGAATGAAGCTGCCGCACTTTGCGGAACGTAGGACACTTTGTTGCCGCGCAGTTTTCGACGCGCGCCTTCGTCGAGCGTGATAAGGTCGACGCCGTCAAACAGCACGCGGCCGCCGGAAAAATGGCAGCCCGCACGGGCATAAGCAAGCAGCGACAGAGCGATCGTCGTTTTGCCTGAACCGGATTCGCCGATCAGTGCCAGCACCTCGCCGCGACGGACATTGAAGGAAACACCTTTGAGGATTTCTATAGTGCGGCCGCTGTCGGTGGTGGCTGTAACCCGAAGGTCTTTGATACTGACCAGCGTTTCGCCCGCGGTTTTTGGATATTTGGTCATGGTCTACTCCAACTGGTCGCGGATGCGCTGCGGCAGGTTATCGATCAGAAGATTGATGGCGAGGGCAAGGCTCGCCAGCGCCAGTGAAGGCACGACCACGGCCGGCGATCCGTAGGAAATGCCGATCATGTTCTCGCGCACAAGCGCCCCCCAGTCCGCGTTGGGCGGCTGCACGCCAAGACCAAGGAAGCTCAGGCCCGACAGAAGCAGAATGATGTGTACGAAACGCAGGCCGAGATCGGCCATGATCGGTCCGGCGATATTCGGCAGGATCTCGTGGATCATTATATAAAAATGTCCCTCCCCGCGTGCCCGGGCAGCGGAGATGAAGTCGAGAGCATTGACGTTGACGGCCATCGAGCGGGTGAAACGGTAGCATCCAGGGAAGAAAATGACGGTGATGGCGCCGATCAGGATCGGAATGCTGGAGCCGCCGCCTGCAACGATGACCAGCGCCAGTAGCAGGTTGGGAATGCCGACAAATGTATCGATGGCACGGCTGAGGATTGTGTCGAAGACACCTCCGAACGCTGCCGCCAGCAGGCCGAGTGTGATGCCGATCAGCGCGGCAAGAATTAAGCCAACGAAAGCGATGCCGATCGTATAGCGCGTGCCGACGATCAGGCGGGAATAGATGTCACGGCCGAGATAGTCTGTGCCGAGCCAGTATTCTTTGCTCATCGGGCCGAAATAGTCGTAGCTGACCATATCGCCGGCCGGATAATGAACCAGCAGCGGCGCAAAAAGAGCGACGATAATCCAGAACAGGACAACGAGCAGACAGACAGCGGCGATGGGCCGGATCTGGAAGCGGATCTTGCGTCGTGGCGCGGTGGAAACGGTCATCAACGCAACCTCGGATTGGACAGGATGGCGATGATATCGGCGGCGGTGATCAGCACGAGATAAAAGCCGCAGAAAATCATCGAACAGGTCTGGATAAGCGGCATGTCACGGGTAGAGACGCCATCCACCATCAATTTGGCAAGGCCCGGATAATTGAAGACCGTCTCAACGATGATGACGCCGCCGAGAAGGCCTGACATGCTGAGCGCGACGGAATTGACGATGGGCGCGACGGAGTTCGGTAGCGCATGGCCCAGCACCATGCGGCTGCGCGAGGCGCCCTTAAGCATGGCCATTTCGACGTAAGGAGTAACCATGGCATCGGCGATCGCTGCGCGCGACAGGCGGATCATCTGTGAGCAGCTGCCGAACACCAGAACCGAAACCGGCATGATGTAGGCAAGCACAACAGTATGCAGGTCCGCGGTGGTCGGAATGAAAGACAATGCCGGCAGCCACTGCAAATAAACCGACAGCCACATGACCAGCAACGTGGCGATCATGAATTCCGGGAAGGACACGAGCATGATGGCGACGGACGAGATTGCCCGGTCAAAAATTGAACCCTTCCAGATCGCCGCGAAAATGCCAAGACTGAGCGCCAATGGAATGGTGATCGCCATGGTGACGGCAGCAAGCGTGAGCGAGTTGGGGAGACGTTCCGCCACGAGACTTGCAACCGGCCTGTCGGATACGTGCGAATATCCCAGATCACCAGTGAGCAGGCCAAAGATCCATTCAAAATAACGCAGGATGGCTGGCCGGTCGAGGCCGAGCGTTTCCCGCAACTGCGAAGCAGCCTCCGTCGTGACGGCTTGGCCGAGCAATTCCTGCGCCGTATCCCCAGGCAGCAACTCCGTAATGAAGAAGACCGCCAGTGATACGAGGAACAGCGATAGAATGGCGACCGCCAACCGCCCGCCGATCATCTCTAGGATGCGTTTATTCATATAGGCTGCGCCTCTTGCTCAGTCAGGGAATCCAGTGCCGCAAACCCGGCAAACAGGATGCGCGGTCTCCCGCGCATCCTGTTTAATCAGGCATCAAGCCAGACGGTATCGGCAATATTATAGCCCTGAAGCATGCCGAGCGGATGCGGATTGAGACCGCCGACCTTGGTGCTCATGGCATCGGCGCTGGCGATATAGGCGGGGATGATCGTTGCGGCGTCCTTTGCCACCATCGCCTGCATCTCGCCGTAGATCTGCTTGCGCTGGGCTTCGTCCAGAGAACCGCGTGCTTCGAGCAGCATCTGGTCGAATTTCGGGTTGACGTAGCGGCTCTCGTTCCAGGCGGCATCCGACTTGTAGAGCAGTGAGAACAGGATATCGGCGGTTGGGCGGGCATTGATATTGCCGAAGTGGAACGGTGCCTTGATCCACTGGTTCGACCAGTAACCGTCAGCCGGCATGCGCTGCACGTCGATCGTGACGCCAATCTTGGCGGCATCCTGCTGCAGCACCATCGCCATGTCCGGCGAGGCCTTGGCGGCTTCCGAACAAACCAGCGGGATGCCGACACCGAGAAGGCCGGCCTTTTCGAAATGGTGCTTGGCGCGTTCCGGGTCGAAGGCCGGCGGCACGACTTCGGCGTTGAAATAGCGGCTGGCACGCTGGATCGGCTGATCGTTATGCGGCTCGCCGAAACCACGCAGAACCGCGCGGTTGATGGCATCGCGGTTGATGAGGGCGCGAACGCCGTCGATGAAGTCCTTCTTCGAACCCGGCTCCATGTCCATGCGGATATTGAGATTGGTATAGCTGCCGCCGGGCGCGACCATCAGGCGCAGATTGGGGTTGGCCTTGACGAGCGGCGCCGAGCGGGCATCCATCGAAGCGCCGATATGGATATCACCCGAAAGCAGTGCATTAAGGCGGGCGTTTTCGTCCGGGATACCGAACATCTCGATGCTGTCGACGAAAGCGGCATCCGACTTGAAATAGTTGGGGTTCCGCTTGCCGACGGTGCGGATGCCGGGCTCAAACACTTCCGTTATGTAAGGACCGGTACCGACTGCCTTGGTGAACTCCGTCGTGCCATCGGGGATGATGACGAAATGGTAGGTTCCCAGGATTGCCGGAAGGTCGGCATTGGGCTGATCGAGTTCGATACGGACCGTATTCTTGTCCACGGCTTCGATCTTGGTCATCGCCTTGGCAAGGGCATTGGCGCGCGAGGTCAGTTTCGGATCGACATGGCGGCTCAACGAATAGACCACGTCGGCGGAATCCATCGTCTTGCCATTGTGGAAGGTGACGCCTGTCTTGAGCTTGATCGTCCACACCTTGGCGTCCGTGGTATCGAAGCTTTCGGCCAACTCCATCTGCGGCGTGAACGAGTTATCAAGCACCGTCAGCTTGTTGTAGAAGGTCGACATGCGCATGTAATCTCCCTGGGCGGAGGCGCGCACCGGGTCCAGCGTATCGGCCGTCGAGGTGGAATTGAGCGCGACGCGCAGTGCGCCACCGCGCTTCGGCGTCTGGGCAACAGCATTTCGTGCTGAGCCGGCGAACATGCCGGCGGTGGCGGCAACGACGCCGCCGGCGGCCAGCATGCGAAGGAGATCGCGTCGGGTCGCACCGCGACGAATGGCATTCTCGACTGCGCTGTCGTCGTTCCGGTTAAAGCGGGACTTATCGAACTGATGTGTCATGGCGATGCTGTTCCCTATTGTTATTGATTGGAGGGTTGCCTTTGCATCTTTGCCCTCCCCGAGGGGACTGGCAAAAAGCAGAGAAACTCCGCCCGCTCACTATGGCGCGCCATTCGATGAAAGTTACGCGGTTTTCAGGACTGCGACCGCATAATGTTTTATGAAATGTTGGCGGACAGGCGTTGTGTGCTGTGCGTCACAGTTCACCCCCATTTCACCTGTGGCCTGTTGATTATGGAATGGTCTGCCCCTCCGAGGGCATTGAGTGGTTCCGACCGGCGTGGTGCATCGCTTCCAACCCGGAGGACGCCTGTTCTTAGATGACGATGACTACGCTGCCTTTGCCTAGCTCCGGGCGGATTTCAGGGGCTGTGGCATTTCTGCAGGTCGATATTATCCACCAACTCCACCATGCTTTGTTAGCCTGTTGCGGGTAGAAGAGGCACGCGCCTGAGTGTTGCCCCGTAAATCAGTTCCTGTCTCAGTGGGACATGCCGGATTTGATCGCTTCTCCCGCAAATGCCTCGCCGCTTTGCACCTGGGGCAGGTCGTAATTTCTACGCGACTTCGCTTTCATTTTCAGCAGGGACAGCAATTCATAGCCTCCCGTCCATCGGCCGAAGCCGCTCCCGATGTTGATATGACCGGCTGGCCCAAGGTTTCTGACCTGCGTCTTCCAGAGGCGGGCGTAGAGGGAGAGGCTTTCCAGAGGCATATAGATATCGTTCAAGCTTCCGACAGTGATTGTTGGAAAGGGCAGAGCGCGTGTGGGCATCCGGCCAAAATGGATTGCACCTGGATGGAGTTTTTCCGTCGTCGACAGATCGCACGGCGCAACCAGCAATGCACCTTTGATCAATCTCGCCGTGGGCCTGTCTGCACATTTTGCCGCCAGCAGGCAGCCAAGACTATGGGCGACGATGTAGGCTGGCCCTTCGTGAATCAGCACCTCTTCAAGGCGGTTCGTCCAGGCTTCAACTCTCGGAGATTTCCAGTCGTCCTGCTCGACCAGCCGGCTTTCGGTGTTATCATTAAGCCAGAACCGCTGCCAATGCCCGTCATCGGACCCGTTCAACCCAGGCAAGATCAGGGTGGGTGTCATATGTTTGTTCCTCACTGTTGAGCGCCGTCAGCTTTGGAAATAGGGAGACCGCTCCAGTGCAGAGATTTCCTGTGAAATCTCGGTTATGCGCTCGCGCAGATCACACCGTGCCCGGTAACCCATCCTGGAAAAACCTGCGTCGTCCAGGTCCAGTTTCGCTTCCAGTTGATCCCTCAGGGTCTGAAGGCGGTCAAAATGTCTGATCAGGCTCATTATGTCCTCACGTCTGCAGAGCGCTTCCCATGACCTGCCGATCCGGGTAGAGGGAATATTATTGTCCATAAATTCAGTAGACAAAAGAAACGACCGGCTATCGATGATCGCGATTGCGGAAATTCGCCACTGCTGTTCATGGAGTGCGTAGAAAAACGCGACGGAGAATGTGTTTTTCAGCTTCCGGCATGGCGTGGACATCCATGCCTGCCGGGACCCTCCGCCTGCGGAGGCTTTCCCCATGCCCCATGAGCCTCAGCGGATGGACAGGCTTCACTGTGGGTACAAAAATGCGGATTGGGATCAGACTTTGGACAAAACGTTTAATTTCGAGAAGGCTGCGGGATGTCATTCGTTGTTTGCAGGTGTTGCATCGAGCATACTGACAACGGTTGAAGTTCCAGATGCCCTCTCCTCCCGGGCCATCTTTTCAACTGTTCCCTCTGGAGGTTGATCCTTCAAAACTCAGGGTCTCCGTTTACTGGAGGCCCTTTTTTCTGGCTTGGTCTTGAAGCTCAGGCACATCTCAACCTGACGGGAGCCTTGGCACCCGATGGAACGTCGATTTGAAGTAGCGTAGCCCGATATCAAAGTGATAATGGAGCGATGCGGTTTGAGGGCTCCTAACCGGTTTTTGTCCGCCGGCGCAAAATCTCGATCTCGTGGTGCTCAAGCGCGCGGGCTTTGCCTTTCGCCAGGTCACCCAGCTTTATGTCGTCGATTGCCACCCGGATCAAACGAAGGCATTCGATATCCAGCCCTTTGAGCATTCTGCGGATCTGCCGGTAGCGGCCCTCCCGCAATTCGACTTCAAGCCACGTGTTTTTATCTCCTGCGCGCAGGATCTTGACGGATGAAGCGCTGAGCATTTCGCCGCCCTCGCTGACGCCGTGGCGCATCTGGGCAATCATGTCATCGGTCGGCATGCCCTTTACCTGCACATGATAAATCTTCCCGATATGGGTGACCGGGTCGAGCAGGCGCTGAGCGAGCACCGTATCGTTGGTGAACAGCAGCAAGCCCTCGCTCGCCTTGTCCAGGCGGCCGATGGGGGAAAGAAAAGGGTTGTCCATCTGTGCGAGGCAATCAAAGACCGTTGGCCGCCCTTCCGGATCGACCCTCGTGGTCACCATGCCCCTTGGCTTGTTGAGCATGAGATAAACGCTGGCTTCTGCAACAATGCGAACACCGTCGACCGCGATCAGGTCGGTATGAACGTCTGCCCATGTCAGGATATCAGTGACCACCCGGCCGCCGAGTGTCACGCGCCGTTCGGCCACCAGCTTTTCGGCTTGTGTGCGGGAGCAATAGCCAAGTTTGGACAGTGCACGGCAGATGGTTGCGCGCGCGCCGTTATCAGATGCCTGTTTTGCCAAGACGAAGTATTCCAGGAGCTTTGCTGTCTGAACTGCGTTTAGACAGGCAATATTGTTTGCTACTGCGCCGCCCATCTGCAGGGCGTTGCGCGATCAAACGTGGATGGTATCGAAATCCCGAAAAACTGCAACGGGTGCTCCATAATGGCCGAGTGATGTTGTCAGAAATCTGGCCGTCCCGAACGTCGGGCCAGGGCTTCTCAATCGTTCAGGATAAGTGCCGGTTTTCGAAAGTTTACATTCTTGCCGAAGGTAGATCACGATACGCGGCATCATGCCGTCGCATTGAGCCAAGCTTGGCCCGAAGTCAAGCCGCAAGCGCTGTCCCATGGCGGCAACTCTTCAGGCGGGGCGGTATCTTGGTGAGGATGACAAGGACAAGCACTATCCCTTTGCTGCGGCCACAACCTGATGCTATTTCGATGGAATATGGCAAATGAGGAAACCGGTGATGGCGTTCAGGATGAAGGAACCCAAGACTGCGCAAAAGGCTCGCACTCCTACGGAGCGCATTGGCGGGAGCCTTGTGACCTCCACGGTCCGTTCCTTGGAAGGCTGCGTTGGCCAGCGACACTTAACCGTTTAAATTATGCTGCCAGCCATCCGATCCCACTACCAAGGCCTAGCCCTTTACGGAGTACATCATGTCGAATGAAATGCAGGGTTTACCGGTTGGACAAGACGCTGGGCGTGGCGCCTACGTATTGGCTGCCACCTGTGATCTCAACGGTTGCTTTCGCGGCAAGCGTGTTGAGGCGGCATCGCTCGACAAGATTTTGAAGGGCGGTATCCGTATGCCGATGTCCTCCATCGGTGTTGATATCTGGGGCACGGATGTCTTTGCAAATTCCCTGACGCTGGATCAGGGCGATCTGGATGGCATTTGCGAACCGACGGAGCGCGGGCCGATCCCCTTGGCCTGGTCGGCAACGCAGGCGCAATTCGTGCCGATGTGGATGCGGATGGAAACCGGTGAGCCGTTTTTCGGCGATCCGCGCCGCACGCTGGCCGATATCCTTGACAGGTTTCAAGCGGTTCACCTGACCCCTGTCGTCGCGACGGAAGTCGAGTTCTATCTGATCGATCCCAAGTCACCGCGGGCCAAGCCGCTGACCCGGATGCCGGTCGGCCATGCGGATGCCAAGGATACGATCTATTCGCTGGAGGAACTGGCCGAGGTCGGGCCTTTCCTGGATGATGTCTATGCGATGGCTGCCGCATGCGGTGTCGCCGTCGATGCCGCGACCTCAGAGAGCGGGCCGAGCCAGTTCGAGTTCAACCTGATGCATGGTCCTGATGCTCTGAAGGTGGCCGACGATACAGTTTTCTTCAAGCAGATCGTTCGCAACATGGCGCGCAAGCACGGGTTTGCTGCGACCTTCATGGCCAAGCCCTACCCTGCCCATTCCGGCAGCGGCTTGCATGTGCATTTCAGCATCGTGGATGCGCAAGGCCGCAATGTCTTCGATAATGGCGGTCCCGAAGGCACGGTTCTGATGCGGCAGGCCGTGGCCGGACTGATTGACGCCATGCCCGATTGCACCGCTCTGTTTGCGCCCCACCTGAATTCGTTTCGCAGGCTCTGCCCGGATAGCCTGGCGCCCACCACGGCCGCCTGGGGTTACGAAAACCGCACGGCCGCCATCCGCATTCCTGGCGGCCCTTCTGTCGCCCGCCGCATCGAACACCGCGTCGCTGGCATCGACGCAAATCCTTATCTTGCCATCGCTGCCATTCTGGGGGCGGCGATCGACGGGATCACCCGGCACGCTGAGCCGCCTGCGCCAACGGCAGGCAATACCTACGCCAGCGATGCGCAGTCCCTTCCCGCAACATGGCCGGCTGCTCTCGATCTCTTCGAGCAGAGCGAGATCGTCAAACGGATTTTCCAACCGAAACTGATCGAGATGTTCTCCACCTGCAAACGCCAGGAACTTGCCGTGTTCAACCGCGATATTTCCGACCTGGAATATGCGAGCTACCTGCTTAGCGTCTGACGCGAAGCATGCCAGCAATTCAACGTCGCAACCAACGTCAAAGGATTGTCGTTGCGTTGTGGCGCGAGGGCATACGCCGATCGGTTCCTGCAAGTTGAACCGATCTGTCTGTGCGTTTTGTCATAGTTGAAACAGTCAATCCTAATTTTCTTAAGTGGACCACGACCGCCGGGCTCAGCAGCATGCGGCCGCTCATTATCGGCTTCTTTTTTGGTAAATGCGGCATTTTGGCGCATGGCTGTCTTGACCAATCGGATGCGGCGCAATATTCGTTGGAGGAAAATAATTTGCCTTTAAGGCAACATTGGACTTGAAGGCGTATTCTGGGAGGAACGCATGATAATCCACGAGGCAGGTGCCGACGCGCACCTTGCGACGCGCATCGACCGGATGCATTCCCGCGACAGGGCCGGCCTGATTGTCTTTATAACCGTGCTGTGGTGCACCATGGTGTTCGCACTGGTGACGATCTGGCCGTACATCTCCGTACCTGCCATCCGTATCATCCTGACGGCCGCCTGTGGTCTGGTCTTGGTGTTCAACACCGCTGCCATCGTGGCGATGCTCCGGCACTATCACGAGGACAAGCATTTCATCTACGGGCTCGACCTCAAGCATCTCGATGAGATGCGCCGGCGCCGGCGTTAGGAGGAGATTATGGCTTACAAACCGCCGAAGCAGAGTTTTGCCGGGCAGATTTTCGACGTCATTACCCTTCTGGTCCTGACCGTCGGTGCGCTCTATCTTCCACTTTATCTTGGCCTGGCAGGTGCGGCCAAAACACCCGCGCCTATCGCCAACCCGACATGGGAAGCCCTTGGACAGAACGCCACCGAGCAGCAGCAATGGGCAGCCCTAGGCGTCACTGATCCGGCCGCCGCCAACGATATCATCACCGCCCGTTTTGACTATTCGTTCAGCTGGATGGCCCTCGTGGTCATGGCAATCCTGGTGATCGGGTATTTCGTGCTGGTGGTGCGGTTGTCTGACAAGGAATATCGCGACGTCATTGCTGAACGCTTCGGCGTCAAGAAGAGATAGTGGGGCTCCAATGGATATCTGGACTATTCTGGAATATGCGGCATGGGCCCTTTCGGCGCTCTTTGCCCTTTTGATGCTGTCGGACATGATCCGCATCGATACGACCTATGACAATGAGCTGCTGACATCATCCCGCGAAGGTGAGATCGAGGCGGCAGCTGAACGTCACACGCTGTGAGGGCCTGGACATGGTAGACACCAAAACTGCTCCCGGTCAGCCTGAACGGCTGCAATTGCTGCGCGTCCTTGGTCCCGCCCATATCTGGGCACTCGGCGTCGGCATTGTTCTCGTCGGCGAATATATGGGATGGAATTTTGCCGTCGGCAAAGGCGGCATGATTGCCGGCCTGATCGCCTGCTGGGTGGCTGGCCTGCTTTACACCTGCGTGGCAATGATCGATTCCGAGGTGACATCGACGGTTGCCGCCGCCGGCGGCCAATATGCGCAGGCCAAGCACATCGTCGGGCCGTTGATGGCCTTCAATGTCGGGCTGTTTCTGGTCATGGCCTATACGATGCTGGAGGCTGCCAATGCCATCACTATCGGCTTCCTGCTCGATACGGTGGCCGGAATGCAGGGCCATAGCGGCCTGCATCAGCAGCCGTTCATCGTGCTTTGCATCATGTTTCTGGCATGGCTGAATTATCGCGGCGTTTTGGCAACGCTGACATTCAATCTCGTCATCACCGCCATCGCCTTCATGGCCATCATCGCCCTGTTCCTGTCGGTGCAGTTCGGCGTGTCGAGCGTTCCGCTCGATTTCTCGGCGGTGACGACCGATCCTATGCCTTATGGTTGGATCGGTATCCTGGCCTCGCTGCATTTCGGCCTCTGGTATTACCTCGGCATCGAAGGCACCTGCCAGGCTGCCGAGGAAGTGCGTTCACCTGCCCGCTCTCTTCCCTACGGCACCATGGCCGGCATCATGACGCTGCTGATCGCCGCGACCATGACCTGGTATGTCTGCTCCGGGCTTATTCCTTGGGAATATCTCGGCCAGGCCGGCACACCGCTGTTTGATGCGGCGCGTGTTACGGGCAATCGCGGGCTGATGGTTCTGCTCTTCATCGGCACGATGTTCTCGACGCTCGCTTCGGCAAACGGCTGCATCAACGATGCGTCACGCGCCTGGTTCTCGATGGGCCGCGACCGTTATCTGCCGATCTGGTTCGGTGCCGTGCATCCGGTTTATCGCACACCGTATCGCTCGATCATCTTCCTCGTGCCGATTGCCTTGATCTTCGCGCTCGGCGCGCCGCTCGACCAGGTCGTCACGTTCTCGATCCTGTCCGGGCTGCTGGGCTACACGTTCATGACCTTCAACATGGTGATGTTCCGCAAGAAATGGCCTCTCGATACGATCAAGCGCGGTTACGTCCACCCGATGCATCCGTTGCCGACGATCGTGCTTCTGATCTTGTGCGCCACCGCCTATGTCGCCGTCTTCCTCGGATACGGGACGCAGCTCATCGCGATGGTCAGTTTTTATATCATTGCATCGCTGTGGTTCCACTTCCGGCGCTACCGGTTCGTGCGTCGAGGCGACCAGTTCACCATGCCCTGGCCACGGCCGGAGGGGTATTGATCTGAACACAATCCGCAGCCTGATCAGTGGCTGCGGGTCCAGTATCCGGAGGGAACAGGGTTGACGATCTATTATCTGCTCTTCGCCTTTGCCCTTTTGGCTGTCGCCTGGTTCGTCCGCGCCGCCATCCGTGGACATCGGCAGGCCATGCAACAGCGCGGCCGGTTGCTCGACGAAGCCCATGGGCTGCTCACCGAACCGGGCATCAGCATTGCAGCGGATCAGTTTCCCATCGTCACCGGATGGATCGGCGATGGCCGCCATGTCAGGATCGAACTGATTGCCGATACGATGGTGACACGCCGCCTGCCACAACTCTGGCTGAAGGTGACGTTGTTTGAGCGTGCTGCACGGGACTGTCCGTCACTCGGCGCGCTCGCCCGTCCAACCGGTTCGGAATACTATTCGCTCGTTCACGGCTTTCCGGAATGGATGAGTCCGCCCCAGATGGGCATTTCCTTGCTGATGCGTGGTGACGGACGGGCGAACGCTGAGCAGGCGGCGCTGGCCGGGCGGCATTTCCAGCGCCTGTTTGCTGACCAAAAGGTCAAGGAGGCGGTGATTACCGCGAAGGCGGCCCGGCTCGTTTATCAGGCATCGCAAGGGGAGCGTGCGGCGCACATGTTTTTGCGGCAGGCACGGTTTTCGCTCGAGACGGTTCCGGCTGCAACGATCGCTCAGGCCATTGCGCTGACGGCAGGCCTGAGTACGATTTACGCTGAAGCAGACAGTGTGCCTGTCTTGCAAGTTGCTTGAAGGCTGCTCGTGTCGAAACCGATAAATCCCTATCTCGTTCTTCTTCTGTCGATCATCCTGCCGGGTGCCGGCCATGTCGCCGTCGGCGAAGCACGCCGCGGGCTGGCATTCGCGCTGTTCGTCCTGTTGTTTTCGTTCCTGACCTACATGACCACCACGCCGGAACAGTCCTTTATCGGGAGACACGCGGGCGGTCTGTTCATCTGGGCACTGTCGATCCCCGATGCCTATCGCCGGGCACGGATACGGTTTTCGGTTGGATCGTGACTACATTGGCCGCCGCTGTCCCGTCGATGCCCGCTCGACCAGATGACAGGCGAGTTCGACGCGGCGCGGCGGCATCGGCAGGCCCGAGAGGCTGTCGCGCAAAAGGTCGAGCGCGACCGAGCCGATCTCGCGCATCGGGATATGCATTGTCGTCAGCGGCGGGTTGAGGAAGGATGCCTGCGGCAGGTCGTCCATGCCCATGACGGAAACGTCGCCCGGCACCGAATAGCCCCGCTGCTGGACGCCCATCATCGCGCCGACGGCGAGACTGTCACCTGCGGCCAGAACGGCGGTAAAATCAAGCCCGCGCGCCGCGATCCGTGAGGCAATGGCCTGCGCTGCCAGTTCCGGCAGCCAGTCCTCGACCGGAACGACCAGATCCGTGTCTGCGGCAAGCCCGTGATGCAACAGCGCATCCTTCCAGCCCTCATAGCGCCGCTCAATGGTGCGTCGCCCCGGCCGCATCAGAAACAAGATGCGCTCATGACCAAGCCCGATCAGGTGATCGGCGGCCAGCCGCGCGCTGGACCGGTTGCAGGGCGTGACGCTGGAAAGCCGCATGAACGGATCGTCGCTGTTGAGCAGTACCACCGGTTTGTCGAAGCCGCGGGTCGCGGCCAGCATGCCCTCGTCATCGACCGTTAGAAACAAGAGGCCTGCAACCTGCGGATCGTCTTGCGCCTCCTTGAGAACCGCCAGTTCCTCGTTGCGGTCGGCAATTGGCCGTGTGACGATCTCGAGACCCAGTGCTTGTGCCCGTTCCTTCAGTCCTTCAAGCACGTAGAGCGTGAACTGGTTGCGGACATAATCGATCATCGCCGCACTCGACGCGGCCAGAATGACCTTCTGGCCCGCGACCGCTGTCGGGATGACGTAATTGGCAATCTTTGCCGCTTCGAGCACCTGCTGGCGGATTTCCGGCCGCACCCCTTTTTCGCCCGCAATCGCCCGCGACGCTGTGCTCAGTGAGACGCCGCACGCCTCGGCAATGTCCTCCAAGCGGACCCGCCTGCTCTTCTTTCCGCGTTTGCCCGCGATGGGTTTGACAGCCATATCGATCTCCGTTGCATCAACATGAGAAAAATTTTCAGATTGCGCAACAAAATTCGACGTGCATTTATTTCGCCAACGAGCCGCCCTGAAGAGCGGCACATGTGGAGGAGCATTCATGGGTCCAGATGGCCGCGATATCAGCAATGGTCTCGATCGCCTTGTCGCCGGAACAACCGGCCTCAAGCATGACGGCCGTTTCCATGAGCCCAATCTCGATGGCACTGCCGGCGACTATATCAGCTTCGACAGCTGGGAATGGCCGCAGGGCGTCGGCCTCTATGGCCTGATCAAGCTCTGGCTTTTCACCGGCCGCGACGATCTGCGCCAGCTTGTCGAACAATGGTATGCGCAACGCATCGAAGCAGGCCTGCCGCAGCTCAACGTCAACACTACCGCGCCAATGCTCGGCCTGTCAGTCCTCTGGGCAAAAACCCGTGATCCACGTTGGCAGCCGGTTCTCGATGAATGGGCAAACCGGGTGCTGGCGGAGCTTGGCCGCACGCCGGAAGGCGGCTTCGAGCATCATGTCTCCGACAAGGTCAATCACGACGAGCTTTGGGATGACACGCTCTATATGGTCGCCCTGTTCCTCGCATCCTATGGTCAGGCCAGCGGTCGCCGTGAACTGGTCGATGAAGCCTCGCGTCAGTTTCTCGTTCACACCCGTTATCTTGCCGACACGCACACCGGTCTCTGGTTCCATGGCTGGACATTCGATGGCCGCCACAACTTCGCCGAAGCGCGCTGGGCACGCGGCAATGCCTGGATCACGGCAGGCCTGCTCGATCTCTTTGATCTCGCCGAGCTTGCCAAGCCCGTGAAGGATTTCCTGCAAGGTGTTCTGGTCGCGCAGGTCGATGCGCTCTTGTCGCTGCAGGCTCCATCCGGCGCATGGCGCACGCTGCTCGACGATGCCACCTCCTACGAAGAAATTTCCGCCACCGCCGGGATCGGTTACGGCCTGCTGAAGGGCTACCGCCTCGGCCTCGGCCCGCCGGCTTGGCGTGAAGCTGGCCTCAAGGCCTTACAGGTAGTCATGGATAACATCGACGAGACCGGCACTGTCGGAAACGTTTCCTATGGCACCCGCATGGGCCATGACCTCCAGTTCTACAAGGACATCCCCATTCAACCGACCGGCTATGGCCAGGCACTTGCCATCCTGTGCCTTTCCGAAGGCTTACAGCACGTCGGCCAAGAAGGACAAGCAGCATGACGATGAAGATTTTGTATGGAGCAGCCCCGGAAGACGTCAAAGGTTATGACACGGAAAAGCTCCGCAGCGCTTTCCTGATGACCGACCTGTTCGTGCCGGACGCAGCAAGTTTCACCTATACGCATGTCGACCGCCTGCTTCTCGGTGGCGCGATGCCGGTTTCCAAAAGCGTGACGTTCGGCTCTGGCGACGAAATCGGCACACCCTATCTCCTGTCGGCGCGTGAAATGGGCATCGCCAATCTGGGCGGCACCGGCACTATCACTGTCGATGGGCAATCCTTTACGCTGGAAAACCGCGACGTGCTCTATCTCGGCCGCGGTGCCCGCGAGATCGTCATGACGAGCCTTTCGGGAAAGACCCCGGCCCGTTTCTACATGAACTCGGTCCCAGCCGGCGCCGACATTCCACACAAGCTGATCAGGAAATCGGAATCGAAGGCCGTCGATCTGGGCGACGGCCGCCGGTCGAACAAGCGCCGCCTCGCCATGTATATTCACCCGGAAGTCACGCCGTCCTGCCTGCTGTTGATGGGCATTACCGATCTGGCCGAAGGCAGCGTCTGGAACACCATGCCGCCGCACCTGCATGAGCGCCGCATGGAAGCCTACTGCTATTTCGACATGGCGGCGGAAGATCGCATCATCCATCTGATGGGCCGCCCTGAAGAGACCCGCCATCTGATCGTCGCCAACGGTGACGCCGTCTTGTCACCCGCCTGGTCTATCCATATGGGCGCCGGCACCGGCCCCTATGCCTTCGTCTGGGGCATGACCGGAGAAAACCAGGAATATAACGACGTGGCCCCGGTAGCCCTGGCAGAGCTGAAATGACCCCGATGAGATCCCTGATGAACCGCAAACTGAACGCTGGCGATGCCATCCGCTACTGGCAGCTCGGAACGATTGCCGAAGAGCGTTTCGACGTGCCGGATGCGCCGATGAAGGGCGAGATGGACCCGTTCTTCTTTCTCACCAAGCATAAGAACTTCATTCCGCATGAATATCCTTGCCGCACGATCTTTGCCGAAACCTATCGTGGCAAACGTCCCGATGTCCGTGGCGCTTTCGAAGCCGCCCGCTGGTGGCTGCCTTTCGGTTCCCCACGGCTCGACCTCTCCGGCTTCTGGTTCCGCCCGACCCGGCTTGCCATTTTTGCCCGCACATTCATTGCGGCTGAGAAAGCCGGAACCGCCAAGGTTCGCCTCGGCACTTGCGGCGGCGCGGTCCTTTGGCTGAACGGCGAGGAAGCTGGTTGGATGGCTCCCTATAGCCGCAATCTCGAGGCAAAGGCCGAGTTCGAATTGCTGCTGCAGGAAGGCCTGAACGAGGTCACGATCTTCTTCGATGATCTCGCTGAACGCGACGCCCGCTATTTCTTCCAGCTTGACTATCTCAATGGCCCGGCGGCGAGCGTCGCCGTTCCTGTGCCGGTCGAAGGCAAGGTGGCTGAGACAATCGAGGCCGCCCTCGACAGCATGCATTTTGAGCGCACGGCTTATTTCGAAGGCGATATCACCCTGCTGCTTGCCGAGCCTCTGCCCGTGGATGTCGATGTCAATGTTGCGGTCGAAGGCGACTTCATGTCGACCGAACGCTTCGACTACGATTTCACCCTCAAGGCGGGTGCTGCCCGTCTGGTGATCGGTCCTTCCGAAAATGCCCCTGCCGATTTCCGTCACTTCCGCATCACGCTGAAAGCCGGCAGCTTCGTTGCATCGCGCTCGCTCGGTATCGAAATCTGCCACACCGCCCGGCAGGGCACTGCACCGGCGGCGCTTGCCGAACGCATCACGGAGACGCTCACCGAAGTCTCGGAATTCTCCGAACGTGACACCGTTCGAGCATTTGCACGGCTCGCCAGTGGCCGCTCCGGCGCCGATACCGATGCGATGATCGAGGAAATTCTGCCGTCGATCGAGGATTGCCACGATTGCGCCGATTTCTCGCTCGTGCCGCTCCTGTGGTCGCGTACCGTCTGGGGCAAGGACATCGGCGACAAGACCCGCGCCCGCATCGATCGTGCCATCCTCGATTTCCGCTACTGGATGGACGAACCCGGCAACGATGTTCAGTGGTATTTCTCCGAAAACCACGCCCTGCTATTCCATACGTCCGCCTATCTCGCCGGACATCTGCTGGCCGGTGAAACCTTCGCCCGCTCCGGCCGCAAGGGGACCGAGCAAAGCGCCGTTGGTGCCGCCCGCGTGCGCGCCTGGCTCGATCATTTCGAGGCTTGGGAGATGGCGGAGTTCAACTCGGCGCCATATTTCCCGATTGATCTCAAGGGCCTGACGGCACTCGCCGCGCTGTCGCCCGATGCGGATATCGCCGAGCGCGCCAAGAAAGGGATCATCCGCCTGTGCGAAGTCATCGCCCGCTCCGCCCACCACGGCATGGTCACGGCAGCGCAGGGGCGCTCCTACGAACACACGCTTTGCGCCGGCCGCTCGCTGGAGCTTTCGGGAGTCGCCCGCCTGCTGTGGGGCGCCGGCTGGTATGGTCGGCGTGTCCATGCTCTGCCGCAGCTTGCGGTCTGCCTGCGCGATCACGGTTTGATCATTCCCGAAACACTCGCCGCCGTTGCCAGTCATCAAGCCGGCGAACATCAGGAATGGCGGTTCGCCCAGGGCCAGGACCGGTTTGCCGCGCTCTATCACTACAAGAGCCGCGATTTCGCCATGGGCTCTGCAGCCCACTACCGCTGGAATGAGTGGGGTTATCAGGAAACCGTCCTGCATCTGCGTCTCGGCAAGCGGCCGGAAGCAGCCGTCTGGATCAACCATCCCGGCGAGACCATTCAGTTCGGGTACGGCCGGCCGTCCTTCTGGGGTGGGTGCGGCACCCTCCCTCGCGCCCACCAGTACCGGGGGCTGGCCGTACTCGACTTTTTGACCTTCGAGGAACAACCCGATTTCACCCATGCCTGGTTCCCGGTCGCCGAGTTCGACGAAAGCAGCGTGAAAGGGCGGGTGGCTTTGGCCCGTAGCGGCGGCGGCGCGGTCATTCTGCTCGGCAGTACCGAGTTGCAGCCGGTGACGACAGGCCCATCAGCCAATGCGGAACTGCGCCAATATGGCCAGAACACCCGCTGGATCGTCCGTGTTTGCGAATCCTCGGATCTCGCTGGTGTCGAAAGCCGGTTCGCCTCGCTATCCGTTGCGGAGACGGCAGACGGCTCGCTCGTGGTCGAAGACCCCGATTATGGCACGGTCACTTTCCGCAAGGATGGATCGGTCGAGGCCGAAGACCGGACGATCGTTCCGAAGGATTTCACGGTCGCAGGCGAGGTTGCCATGTTGGCCGCACACTAAAGGCGAAGCGCCGGCAAGGAGAGCCGGCGCCCGTTCAAATGCGGGCGAGGAGAAGCCTGCACCCAGAGGAGGAGGAAGACAATGGCAACGACAAGGACAAAAACGATGCTCGCGGCATTCGCCGTCGGGCTTTTGACCTCCACGGCGGCATTGGCCGGGGATGTGCGCATCATGTGGTATTCCGACGGCGTCGAGGGCGAGGTCCTGAAAGACCTCATCGGCCGCTTCATGAAGGACAACCCGGATATCAAGGTCACCATCGACAATGTGTCCTACAGCGTTGTACGCGAACAACTGCCGGTGCAGCTCGAGGCTGGCGACGGCCCGGATATTGCCCGCGTTACCGCTCTGAAGGCGCTCAGCAAACACTGGCTGGATCTGCGGCCACTGGTTGCCGATGCCGCCTATTGGGATACGAATTTTGGCGATCAGGCCGACTGGATGCGTCCCGACGGCACCGATCAGATTTCCGGCTTCATGACGCAGATCACGCTGACCGGCGGCTTTGCCAACAAGACGCTGTTCGAACAGGCCGGCGTTGCCCTTCCCGGCAAGGATGCCACATGGGATGACTGGGCAAAAGCCTCCAAGCAGGTCGCCGAAAGTCAACAGATACCCTTCCCGATGGCGCTCGACCGCTCCGGGCATCGCTTGACCGCGCCTGAGCTCGCTTTCGGTGCCAATTATATCGGCGCAGACGGCAAGCCGGCACCGATCGATGAGGCCTCCAAAGCCTTCATCTCCAAGTTCATCGGCTGGATCGAAGACGGCACGATGAGCAAGGACGTCTGGGTATCGGCTGCGGGCTCGACGTATCGCGCCGGCGCCGACGACTTCATTAACGGTCAGGTTGCTTTCTACTATTCCGGCTCCTGGCAGGTGCCGAACTTCTCCACCAAGATCGGTTCGAACTTCGATTGGGTTGCGACCGGCAGCCCCTGCGGCCCGGCAAACTGCACCGGCATGCCGGGTGGTGCCGGTCTGGTAGCGATCAAGTACACCAAAAATCCAAAAGACGTCGCCAAGGTCATGGACTATCTGGCAAGTGAGCCGGTCGTGAAGGAGTTTTCCGAGCGCACCCTGTTCCTGCCGGCCCACAAGGGCGTGATCGAAAAGGGACTGGACTTCAAGACTGACGATGCACAGGCAAAAACGGCGCTTGGCATCTTCGTTACTGCATCGACGTCGTTGGCAGACCTCGCCCGCAAACTGCCCGGTTGGGCCTGGTCCGATACGATCTACGGCGCCCTCGTCACCCGAGTCAGTCAGGCAGCGGCTGGTGAAATGACCCTGGAGGAGGCCTATACCCGCATCGACGCGGATATTGCCGCCAAGGTCAAGGACTCGGCTCTCTAAACAGCGAAACGCGGGCGGCGGCGGGCTATCCCCGTTCAGCCGCCCGTTTCGTATCGCCGGTGATGGCCGGACGTCACCGCCGTTCATCCGGCAAGGGGAAAGTGATCAACGATGGCAGACATAACCCGCCAGACCAGCGAGAGCCGGACAAGCCAGAGCCTGGGCGAAGCCGCCATGATGCCGGTACGCCTTGCCATGGGCGTCATTGATGCCCCTTTGCGCTGGGTTCAGAAGACGTTTGGCCTTGGCGGGATGGCGGCATTCTTCCTGCTGCCCAACATGCTGATCTTCGGCATCTTCGTGCTTCTACCGTTCTTCATCAATTTCGCCTATTCCATGACCGGCGGCTCGGCGCTTTTCCTGTCGGATCGCACCTTCGTCGGGGCCGATCAGTATACGCGGCTGTTCGACTGCTCGAACTATCTGGCCCCCAATACATGTGCTGAAGATACGTTCTGGACGGCGGTCGGCAATACCGGCTGGTTTGTCATCCTCCAGGTCACGTTGATGATCGCCGTGTCGCTGATCACCGCCCTGATCCTCAACCGCAACCTGATGGCCCGCAGTTTTTGGCGCGCCGTGTTTTTCTTTCCGGTGCTGTTGTCACCCGTGGTCGTGGGCCTGATCTGGAAATGGATCCTGCAGCGCCAGGGCCTCCTCAATTTCGGTCTCTACGGTTTCGGTTTCGACCCGCATGTCTGGCTCAACGACCGCAATTGGGCCTTCGCCGCCACCGTCGGCGTTTCGATTTGGGCGCATATGGGCTTCTACACGCTGATCATTCTCGCGGGCCTGCAGGCCATCCCGAAGGATCTGTACGAGGCTGCCGAGATGGACGGAACGCGAGCGATGCGCGTCTTTAGCCGCATCACCCTGCCTCTCCTAATGCCGAACCTGCTCGTTGTCATCGTGCTGGTGCTGATCCGCGCTGTACAGATCTTCGATGAAGTCTATGTGCTGACCGGCGGTGGGCCTGGCACCAGCACGCTGTTTGTCACGCAGTACATCTACGAGACCGGCTTTGCCGCCCAGTTGCGCAATCCCGGCCTTGCGGCTGCTGCCTCGATCCTGATGGGACTGGTGCTCGTTGTCCTCACACTCATGCAACTCGGCCTCAGCCGTTCCCGCGACAAGAAGGGAGCTCGCAAATGAGCCGCGTTACCGAATTCCTGTTTCGCCGCAAGGGTGGCAAAGGCTGGCACTGGACGGATATCGTCACTTGGGTCTGGCTGGTCGTGGGTCTGTTCGTGATGTTCGGCCCGGCCGTCTGGCTGACCGCATCATCCTTTAAGTCACCGGCGGCCCTTGCTGAATTCCCGCCGACAATCCTGCCTTATGTCACCCAGAAAGTGACGGTCGAAGGCTATGACAAACCGCTCGATCTCTACACAGCGACGTTGGAAGACGGCAGCACCGCGACACTCGCTGAAGTGCGCCGCATCGGCACCGTCAGCCAGATGGTCGATCCCAAGAAGCCGACGGAGATCGTCAAGGTCAACATCGCCAAGCGCGCGCCGGTCCGGGAGATGTCGTTCGCGACCGAAAACTACACCGAGCCCTTCACCCATTTCGATTTCGTCCGCTACCTCTGGAACTCCGTCTTTGTCACGGTGACGGCAACGCTGATCACCCTGGTGGTCAATTCCATGGCCGCGTTTGCGCTCAGCAAATACGAGTTCCGCGGCCGGACATTCGCGATGCTTCTGATCCTCGCGACACTGATGGTGCCGCTGTCGGTCATCATGGTTCCGCTCTATTCGATCGTCTCGGCGCTCGGCCTGTTCAACAACCTCTGGGGCGTGATCCTGCCGACGGTGGCGACACCGACCGGTGTGTTCATCCTGCGGCAGTATATGCTGACGATCCCCGACGAACTGCTCGACGCTGCTCGGATGGACAAGGCATCGGAATGGCAGATCTATTGGCGGATCATCCTGCCGTTGACCGCACCGGCGCTCGCCGTGCTTGCCATCTTCTCCGTCGTCTGGCGCTGGAACGATTTCCTCTGGCCGCTGATCGTGCTGTCGCGCAAGGAACTCTATACGCTGCAAGTGGGGCTGAGCATCTATTCCGGCGAACTCAATGTGCAGTGGCATTTCATCCTGGCGATGACCGTCGTGACCATGATCCCCGTGGTTCTGGTCTTCCTCTTCCTGCAGCGCTTCATCACCACCGGCATCGCCGGAACCGGCCTGAAATAAGGGTGCATCATGGGACACATCAAACTCACCAATATCACCAAGTCGTTCGGCGCGATCGACGTGCTCCATGGCATCAATCTGGAGATCGCTGATGGCGAACTCGTCGTCTTCGTCGGACCGTCCGGCTGCGGCAAGTCCACGCTGCTGCGAATGATTGCCGGCCTTGAGAAACCAACCGGAGGCGAGCTCGCCATTGACGGCAAGGTGGTCAACGCCATCCCCGCCGCCGATCGCGGCCTTGCCATGGTATTCCAGTCCTATGCGCTCTATCCGCATATGAGCGTGCGCCAGAACCTCGCCTTCGGTCTCGAAAATACCAAGATGCCGAAGGCGGAGATTGCCACGCGCATCGCCGAAGCGGCCCGCATGCTGGAAATCGAGCACTATCTCGACCGCCGCCCCGGTCAGCTCTCCGGCGGCCAGCGCCAGCGCGTCGCCATCGGCCGGGCGATCGTGCGCCGTCCCGTCGCCTTCCTGCTTGATGAGCCACTGTCCAACCTCGATGCCGAACTGCGCGGCTCGACCCGCGCCGAACTGGCGGCTTTGCATGCGCGGCTGTCGGCAACGATGATCTACGTCACCCACGATCAGGTCGAGGCGATGACTTTGGCTGACCGGATCGTCGTGCTGCGTGCCGGACGCATCGAACAGGTCGGCACGCCGATGGAACTCTATAACTCCCCGGCGAACCGCTTCGTCGCCGGCTTCATCGGCTCACCGCATATGAATTTCCTCGAAGGCTCGGTGGAACCCTCGTCTTCCGGCAAAGCCGTCGCCACCTTTGCAGGCGGCAACAGGCTGGAACTGCCGGTGGCCGCCAGCAGCCTTGCCAACGGCTCCGCCATCACGCTCGGCGTCCGACCACAGCATGTTTCGATTGGCAACGGCGGCGAAGGCATTGCGGCCAAGATCAAGCTGGTCGAAGCGCTCGGTTCCGAGACCATCGTCCACACCGATGTCGCCGGTCAGAAAATCCTGGTCGTGGCGCCAGGACAGCATAACCTGACACCGGGGGCGGATATCAATCTTTCGTTGTCTTCGGCCCCCCTCCATCTGTTCAACGAGAAGGGGTTGCGTCTTGAGCACGCTGTTTGATCTCTCCGGCACGGTGGCGCTGGTTACCGGCGCGCGAACGGGACTTGGCCAGGGCATGGCACTTGCGCTCGCACGTGCGGGCGCCGATATCGCCGCCCTCGGCTCCAGTCCGATGCCGGAAACGGCCGAAGCCATCCGGCAGACCGGCCGCCGGCTTCATGCGCTTGAAGTCGATCTCTCACAGAAATTCGACGCGAAAGATATTATCGCCTCGGTTGTCTCTGAACTCGGTGGCATCGATGTTCTCGTCAACAATGCCGGTATCATCCGCCGCGCCGATCTGCTCGATCATTCGGAAGAAGACTGGGACGACGTCCTCGACGTGAACCTGAAGTCGGCCTTCCTACTGTCGCAAGCCGTTGCCCGGCATATGGTCGAGACGAAACGGACTGGCCGCATCATCAATGTCGCCTCGATGCTGTCTTACCAGGGCGGCATCCGCGTGCCAGCCTACACAGCCTCCAAACACGGCATTGCCGGCCTGACGAAAGCCATGGCCAACGAGCTTGCCCCGCACGGCATCACCGTCAATGCCATAGCGCCCGGTTATATGGAAACGGACAATACCGAGGCCTTGCGCAACGACGCCAACCGTAACGCCCAGATCTCGGCCCGTATCCCGATGGGCCGCTGGGGTACACCGGACGATCTTGCCACATCCGTTCTATTCCTCGCCTCGCCGAGTTCCGGCTACGTCACCGGCATCACCGTTCCCGTCGATGGCGGCTGGCTCGTGCGCTAATGTGGGGATCGCAGATGCCTATCGCCATTGAACGGCTGAAGACCCTGCTTAGCGTAACGAAATCATCGCTGGATCTCGTGGCATCAACTGTCGTGGAGCATGACGATTACGCCGTCGAACGCCTGCGGTTTCGCCTGCCCGGCGGCGAAGAAATCCGTGGCTTCCTGACGAGACCACCCAGCAGCGCGAGACCCGGCCCAGCCGTCCTCTACGCCCATGCGCATGGCGCCCGCTATGATATCGGCGCCAGCGAACTGATCGATGGGCGGCCTGCCCTCCTTGATGCTCCCGGCCCAATCCTCGCCCGGGAAGGCTACGTCACGCTCTGCATCGACATGCCGACGTTCGGCGAACGCGCTCATGTCACCGAAAGCGCCGCAACCAAGGCGGCCCTCTGGCACGGCCGGACTCTGTTTGGTCAAATGCTCGGCGAGCAGGCCGCCGCTCTGAGCTGGCTTGCCGTACGCCCGGACGTTGACCCCACTCGTATCGGCATGACCGGCATTTCGATGGGCGCAACGCTCACCTATTTCCTGGCGGCCATCGACACACGCATTACGGCTGCCGCGCATCTCTGCTGCTACGCCGATTTTGCGACGCTGGTCGAGACCGGTGCACATGACTTGCATGGCCATTATCTTACCATCCCCGGACTTCTCGCAGAGACCTCGACCGGCGAGATCGCGGGCCTGATCGTCCCACGGCCGCAATTGATCTGTGCCGGGCTGGACGATCCGCTCACGCCACCACTCGCGATCAAGCGCGCTTTCATTCAGACGGTGGCCGCCTATGAAACAGCTGCTGCTACAAATGCCGTGACATTGTTGGAAGAGGCTGGCGTCGGACATCGGGAAACGTGGTCAATGCGGGGTGCAGTCCTCGGCTTCTTCAAGCGCCACCTCTCGTGATCACTCCGTTGAATAGCATCGGCTAAGGCAGCAACAGGCGATGTTCCCATTGTTGGTCCATCGGTACAGCCATCGACGGTTGATCCACCTCCCAAAACGCCCACGGTCGTGGCCTGTCAGCCGCCGAAGCGCACTGCGCAGAAGTTCGGCGAAAGATTCGATGCCGAAGAGTTTTCTGTTGTGGCAAATGAAAAATCTGATTTACTGCCATTTCGATAATTGGCTTTTGGGGGATATTGCCGATGGTGTCGACTCGCAGAGATATGTTGCTTGGCGGTCTGGCGTTACTTGGAGCCGGGACTGTCCCGAATCCGGTGTTTGCCGCAGCTGCTTCCTATTTTTCCGGTACGGCGGTCGATAACGGCGTCACGTTCCGGACGACCAATTTTGCCAAGATCGACAAGCAGTGGCGCCGCCAGGTCGTCAAGTATTTCAGTAGCGAGCCGATCGGCACAGTTGTTGTCGATACGAGACACCATTTTCTCTACGTGATCATGGAGAACAAGACGGCAATCCGGTACGGCGTCGGAGTCGGCCGTGATGGCTTCAAGTGGTTTGGCCGCGCCACGATTGACCAGAAATCCCTGTGGCCACGCTGGACGCCGCCAGCCGACATGCGCAAACGGCATCCAGAATTGCCTGAATTTGTTGATGGAGGCTCGCCGAAAAACCCGCTCGGCCCGCGGGCCATGTACCTCCACCGCGATGGTGTTGATACCGGTTACCGCTTTCACGGTACATTGGAGCCGGGCAGTATCGGCAAGGATGCCTCCAGCGGCTGCATCCGCATGTTCAACGAAGACGCGATCGACCTTTATCAGCGTTGCCCCATCGGCACGGCTGTGCAGGTTCTGCCGCATATTGCCGACCAGGCTCCCCAGGTCAGTGACGCCACCCCGGTCGAATAAGGAATCCCTGATGTCTGTTATGATCGGATACGCGCGGCACCTTTTGGCTGCGGCCACGCTCCTGGCGCTCGCCGCCTGCAACACCGCCGATATCGCCTCCGTCGAAGAGCCCGCGGCAGTGCCGATGACCGGCCAAACCAACGATCCGGCCCCCGGTTTCGAAACTGTCTCGGCCGGCAGTGAAGAGGATTTCATCCTCAATGTTGGCCGGCGGGTCTATTTTACGCAGGACTCTGCCGCGCTCGATTCCGTCGCCAAGGCAACCTTGGATAACCAGGCGGCTTGGCTCAACAGCAATCCGCGTTGGCTGGTCAAGCTTCAGGGATTTGCCGACGATTCCGGGTCAGGGTCCAAAATGGAGACGCTGTCGCAGAAGCGTGCCGAAGCGACGATGGCCTATCTCGCTTCGAAGGGTGTCGATCCAGGGCGCATGTGGGCCAAGGGCTATGGCAACGACCGTGAAGTTCGTGACTGCACGGATCGTTCGTGCAAGGTGCAGAACCGCCGCGTCGTCGCCAATCTGCGCACCCAGCGCGACGCAACCTAATCGCAAGAGAAGGTCTTAGCCGGAATCGACAGTTCTCTGGCGAATTGGTCCCAGCGATCGCCTCCGAGTGGATACGATACTCGATGTAGTCCGTTGCAAGCCGCGTTTCGCAACTGTCTGACCACCGTGCCCGCCGTGTCACCCGGGTGATACCCAGGTCCAGCAATTGTCCTTCGCTTAAATCATCGACTTCTCCGCGGACTGATAGGCTGCTTCCGCATGGTTTCCATCGAGCCGCCCAACCGCCTAACCTCTGGAGACGCTGTAAAAGACAGTTGGCCGTCGCGCGCTTTTCCGGCGGCTTGGAGGCTTCGGCCCGCCATTTTTCCATGGTCAGAAACGCTGCCAGTACGCCACACACCAGGCCTAGGGACAAGGGCAGTCCCTGGGGGCCGGCCGCCTGCATCGTGAGACCTGTCGCGGGTGATCCGACGATGCCGCCGACACCCCATACGAGCGCGAAAGCTGCGTTGCCGGCGATCAAGGCTTGGCCTGTGAAACGTTCGCTAAGCTGGATCAGCGAAAGGGTGTAGATCCCGAACGAAACTCCGCCCAGGCCGAAAACGAGCGGCCAGATAAGCCATGAACCGAAGGCTGCCGGCAGAGCGAGGCAGCCGACCAGTGACGCAAGAGCGCAGATCAACATGGTTCGCGCCGAGCCCACCTTGTCTGCCACGCGCCCGAGAAAAATCTGCAGCACGGCATTGCCTGTTATGAAGCAAGTGACGAGCGAAGCGATGTGCTTCTCGGTACCGCCAAGTGCTGCGCCATATACCGCCAAGAGGGAAAGCAGGGTCTGTTCGAAGGCGGCGGCCGTGAAAACCGCAAACAACAGAAGTGGCGCCAATGCGAAAAATCTGCGAACTGATGTTGTCGCGCCGCCATGAGATAGATCCGGCAGTCGTGGCACGACCGCAAGCAAGATCAGGCCGCACAAAATGAAGGCGACGATACCGATGATAAAGGGCGGCCAACCCTCGGTGCCAACCACGTGGAGCGACAGTGGGCCGATGGCAAAGCCGCTGGACACGATCGCCGAATAGAGGCCCATGATGCCGGCCCTGCGTGGCGGCGGTGTGATCGTCATCAGCCAGGTTTCGCTGATGACGTAAAGCGGGTTGGCGAAGAAGCCGAGCAGAAAGCGGAGCGGCATCCAGGCCCAGATGTCCTGTGTCCAGGCTATTGCTGCCAGGGTGCCTGCCGCAAAGACCGAGCACAGGATCGCAAACGGCGCTCCACCGATGCGGCGCACCAGCGCCGGGACGAACGGGGCGGATACAACGAAACCTAACGGTGTCATCGCCGCCGACAAGCCGATCAGGCCGGACGGCGTTCCCTGCCGTTCCAAGAGGAAGGAGAGTAGTGGGTAGGTCAGTCCTTGTGCCACGGCGAACACCGTAACGGTCGCGATGATGCCCGTCATCGGCGCCCATGGAACCTGATCCTTGCCCGCGAATACAGCGTTTCGCTGATGTTGGCGAACCTTTGCCGTATTGGGAAACTGGCGATCGGATGTCATTGCGGCATTTACCTATTGTTGCCAAAAGTGCTTGGCGATCTCCGCCTCGACCTGCCACCTTGTGAGGCCGATATCGTCCATCAGATGAGGATTGTCCCGAGATTTTTGCCGAAGCTCCCAGCGGAAGCGGTCCCGCCTGCGCCAAGTCAGGATGAGGCCTCGCAAGGTCCTTAGGCGGTTCCAGCGTGGCAGATCTTTTTGCCCTGTGGACGCATCTGCCCACGCCTCAAGATGCCGGGCTGATGTGATAGCGCAGGTATCATGCATGGCAAGCTCCATAGGTTTTGAGGCTCAAATGCCTCTGACTTGATGGAGACGGATTCTGCGGGATGCGATCAGCGCCGTAATTAAGCTCTTCCAAAACGTTCGCAAAAAGTTCCAAACGGATTATAGATTTGTCCTATGCAGGGATTGCGCTTTGCCTTTGGTCCATTCGTGCTTGATCCGGGTGCGGGAACGCTCCTCCGAAGCGGCGAACCCGTTGCCGTTGGCCATCGGGGGATTAAACTGCTTGCCGCGTTCGCCGGGCGGCCCGGCGAAATCCTAGCCAAGGGCGATTTGATGGACGCGGCATGGCCGGGTACGGCCGTCGAGGAAGGCAACCTCACCGTCCAGATCGCGCAGTTGCGCAAGCTGCTGGGGCCGCCGGTTGGAGGCGGTGAATGGATCGCAACGGTTCCCCGCATCGGTTACCGTTTCATAGGCCCCATCACACAGCTCAGCGATGCGAAACGGAAACCCTTGTCGCTGCCCGACAAGCCATCAATCGCCGTGCTGCCCTTCGTGAATGTCAGCAACGATCCAGAGCAGGGCGTGTTTGCGGATGGGTTGACCGAAGACCTGATTACCGACCTTTCCCGGACCTCCGGTCTGTTCGTCATCGCCCGCAATTCGGTTTTTTCCTACAAGGGCAAGCCGATGGATATGCGCGCGATTGTCGAGGAACTCGGCGTCCGCTACCTGCTCACGGGTAGCGCAAGACGCGCCGAAGGGCGCGTTCGCATCAACGTCCAGCTGGTCGATGCGCTGAGCGGCGATCATCTGTGGGCGGAACGCTTCGATCGTAGCCTGGACGATATCTTTGCCGTCCAGGACGAGGTGACCGCCAGGATTGTGCAGGCACTCCTTGGCCATCTGCGCGCACCCTTTCCGCGCAACCGGCCGAAAAATATGGAGGCCTACGATCTCTGTGTGCGGGCGCGCAAACTGATGGATGACACGCCACAGAGTGCCAGGGAAGCGCACCTGATGTTGACGCGCGCGGTCTCGCTTGATCCGGAATATGCCGAAGCCTATCGATGGCTTGCCATGAACCAGTGGATGGGATGGGTGCATTCCGGTGGCCCAACGGAGCCTGATCGCAGCGTTGCTCTGGCGTTCGCTCGCAAGGCTGTCGCGATCGATCCCAACGGGGCAGGTTGCCGCTGGATTCTAGCCTATCTGCTCGCCTATGAGCATCGCTTTTCCGAGGCGGAGGCGGAGTTTGCCAATGCGATCGAGCTTGACCCGAACGAGGCCGATACTTTTGCGGCCTTGTCCGACATTGCGGTCCTGGCCGGGCGAATAGAGGAGGGACTTGAGTCCATCGCCAAGGCTTTCCGGCTGAACCCTTATCCCGCAAGCTGGTACTACCTGACCCTCGGCCAGGCGCAATATGCGGCCCGTGACTACAAAGCCGCTGCCGAAACCCTGCGCAATGACCAGACCTATAGCACAAGCTCGCGCCGATTCCTGGCCGCAAGCCTTGCTCAGCTGGGCCGCCTCGACGAGGCGCATGTAGAGACCGAACTGTTTCTCGTCTCCAACCCTTATTTTAGTATTCGCCACTGGGCCGAGACGGAGCCATTCCGTGACGCGGCGGTGCTTGATCATTTCGTTGATGGGTTTCGCAGGGCAGGTCTTCCAGAGTGACCTAAAACGTCTCTGTCATCTCATAGTGGTCTTCACACTGACTACGGCTCAAAGCGGGTCGTGTCATCGCGATCGCGATCGTATCCCTTCACGAGCGGAAACGGCGGCAGCCAGGATTCGCGGCGAACTGTCCAGAGTTCGTAGGTCGGGATCAGTTGGCCGGGCGTGTCCAGAGAACCGAGGTTGACTTCGATTTCGTCTGCGCTGCGTGCAAAAACGGGAGAGCCGCAGCGGGGACAGAAAAACCGCCCGGCATAGTCGCGTGTTTCGCCGGAGATTGTTACCGCCTCCTGCGGGAATATCGCGGAGGCATGAAAAATGGCTCCGTGATGCTTGCGGCAGTCGAGGCAGTGACAAAGGCCGACTCGGTATGGGGAGCCTGACGCCACAATGCGGACATTCCCGCACAGGCAACCGCCGGTGAACCGGTCCATGCTGGATCTCCTTCAAAATCAACCGCCCGGCATGTTTACGACGAACTGCCGGGCGGCTCAAGCGTGGGACTATTGGACCCGCTTCAACGCATCACCGAGCATCGAGACGATGTCTTCGATATGGGATTTTTCGGCGATCAGCGGCGGCGAGAAGGCGATGATATCGCCGGTGACGCGGATCAACAGGCCGCGTTCGAAGCAATCGACGAAGACATCGTAGGCGCGTGCGCCGGGCGCCCCATCGCGAGAGGCAAGCTCGATACCAGCGATCAGGCCGATCGTGCGGATATCCGAAACGTGCGGCAGACCCTTCAACGAATGCATGGCCACATGCCAATCGTCCTGCAGATCAACGGCGCGGGTCAACAAATCCTCGTCGCGGTAGATGTCGAGCGTTGCGATGCCGGCGGCGCAGGCTGCGGGGTGGCCGGAATAGGTGTAGCCGTGAAACAGTTCAATCTGCCCCTCCGGCCCGTGCATCAGCGCATCGTGCACCTTGCGGCTGGCAAAGACGGCCCCCATCGGGATAGCGCCATTGGTCAAGCCCTTTGCCGTGGTGACGAGATCGGGTGTCACGCCGAAATAGTCGGTGGCAAAAGGCGCGCCGAGGCGTCCAAAGCCGGTAATGACTTCGTCGAAGATCAACAGGATGCCGTGGGTCGAGCAGATCTTGCGCAGCCGCTCAAGATAGCCTTTCGGCGGGATCAGAACGCCGGTGGAACCGGCAACCGGCTCGACGATGCAGGCGGCGATCGTTTCGGCGCCATGCAGGGCGACCAGCCTTTCGAGATCGTCGGCAAGCTCGGCGCCATGCTCCGGTTGTCCTTTGACGAACGCATTCTTGGCAAGATCGTGCGTGTGGCGCAAATGGTCGGTGCCGGGAACAAGCGGGAAGACGCGGCGATTGTTGACCAACCCGCCGACGGAAATGCCGCCGAAACCGACGCCATGATAACCGCGCTCGCGGCCGATCAGCCGTGTCCTCGTCCCCTGCCCGATCGACCGCTGAAAGGCGATTGCAATCTTGAGGGCGGTGTCGACGGATTCCGAGCCGGAGCCGGTGAAGAACACGCGATCGAGCTTGCCATCCGGACCGCCGGGCGCAATCTCCGCCAGCCGCTCGGCAAAGTCGAAGGCGATCGGGTGGCCCATCTGGAAGGACGGTGCAAAGTCCAAATTGAGCAGCTGGCGCTCGACGGCAGAGGCGATCTGGCGGCGGCCGTGACCGGCATTGACGCACCAGAGGCCGGCGGTGCCATCCAGAATTTTCCGCCCGTCGATGCTGGTGTAATACATGCCTTCGGCCGAGGCGAGCAGGCGTGGCGCCGCCTTGAATTGGCGATTGGCAGTGAATGGCATCCAGTAACTGTCGAGTACCGGGGTGTTTGGCTTGCTGTGCTGGTTCATGGCGACCTCCTGTGAGAGTGCGATGACGCCATGATTTTATATGCCCAAACAAGTCCTTTTCTGTTGAGCCATAAGTCATTGAAAAAGCTTGGTGGGGGTTGTAATAGTTTCGATATTTCGAACATGCGAAACAGGAAAACTCATGTCGGTCGATATCGGAAACCGGTTGCGCCATGTGCGGCTGCTCAACAATCTGTCGCAGCGGGAACTGGCCAAGCGGGCGGGCGTGACCAATTCGACGATTTCGCTGATCGAGTCCAATTCCTCCAACCCGTCGGTCGGCGCACTGAAACGTATCCTGGATGGCATCCCGATCGGGCTTGCGGAGTTTTTCGCCTTCGAGCCGGACCGTCCGAAGAAGGCTTTCTACCGGGCCGACGAGCTGGTCGAAATCGGCAAGGGTCCGATCTCCTACCGGCAGATCGGCGATAATCTGTTCGGCCGCAGTTTGCAGATTCTGAAGGAATGTTATCAGCCCGGCGCCGATACGGGGAAAGTGCCGCTGGTGCACGATGGCGAGGAAGGCGGGATTGTTCTGTCCGGGCGGCTGGAAGTCACCGTCGATGACGAACGCCGGATCCTTGGACCGGGCGATGCCTATTATTTCGAAAGCCGCCGCCCCCACCGGTTCCGGTGCGTCGGCCCGGTGGCGTGCGACATCATCAGCGCCTGCACGCCGCCAACCTTTTGACCGGCGGGCGCGCCGATTGGCTTAATACTGTCCCGGCTTAACGTCCGTCGGGATCGGGCAGACATACGGCTGACCTTCCATCTTGCTCTCCCACTCCGCCTTCGCCTCAAAGCGAAGTTCCTCCGATGTTGCCAGATCAAGGCCGGTCGCCGCCAGCACCTTTGCGGCGTGCACCATCGCTTTGTGGGCGGCCGGGCTACGGCCCTGCGCCACCACCTGCCAGGTATGCGGGTTGGTGCCGATCGCCCAGGCGGGTGCCCAGCACTGTGCCGTCGGTGTCACCCGGCTGACGTCACCGACATCGGTCGAACCTGCCCGGAAATGCGATTGGCCTTCGAAGGCGCGCAATCCGAGATGCAGTGCCGTTGAGCCATCGATCTTGTCGTTGGAAAAGACGTCGCCCTTGATCTGATAGAGGCGAATGCTGCTTTTGACCGCTTCATCGGTAAAGGTGGCCTGGATTTTCCGTGCGAAAGCAATGTCATCATTGTCGAAAGGCACAGGACCGAGTGCGACCATGTTGTCATGGATGGCGTTTTCAAGCGTCAGATTGGGCAGAAGGTTGGTCGAAGCAGTATCGAAGACGGCTTCGACTTCCGTTTCGGTCATCGTGGCAGCACCTTGCGCGACTTTGCCGACCCGCTCGGCAAGGGCGAGCGCCTGCGTCA
Organism: Rhizobium sp. Root1204; assembly: GCF_001424965.1. Taxonomy (NCBI): domain Bacteria; kingdom Pseudomonadati; phylum Pseudomonadota; class Alphaproteobacteria; order Hyphomicrobiales; family Rhizobiaceae; genus Rhizobium; species Rhizobium sp. Root1204. Next base: position 114,169 of record NZ_LMCZ01000005.1, on the reverse strand, counting down.
TTTCCGGCGCGCGGATCAGGTAAAGGACTTCGGCCTTGGCCTGCACGACATTGGCGGCCCGCCCCCCGGCGTCGGTGATGGCATAGTGAACGCGGCAATCCTGCGGCATGTGTTCTCGCAGAAAATTGACGCCGACATTCATCAGTTCGACGGCATCGAGTGCTGAGCGGCCGAGATGGGCGCTGTTGGCAGCGTGCGCCGCCACGCCCTTGAACCGGTAATAGGTTTCGAGCACGGCCAGATTGTTGGTGGACCGAACCCCGTTGAACGGGGCTGGATGCCAGGTCAGCGCCGCATCGACATCATCGAACGCACCGGCGCGGACCATGAAGGTCTTGCCGGAGCCACCTTCTTCTCCGGGGCAGCCGTAATAGCGGATAGTACCTGGCAGGCTCTCAGCTTCCATGTGTTTGGCAAGCGAAATCGCTGCGAGTAACGAACCGGCGCCGAGAAGATTGTGGCCACAGCCATGGCCGGTGCCATCGGCTGTCAGTGGCTGCGGAGCATCGGCGCCTGCCACCTGGCTCATCCCCGCCAGTGCATCGAACTCGCCGAGAAAGGCAATTACCGGTTTGCCGCTGCCGAACTCGCCGATGAACGCCGTTTCCATACCCGCGATGTTCTTCCGGACGGTAAAGCCATTCTGCTCCAGCATTCCGATCAGCAGGGCCGACGACCGGTGCTCATCGAACTTCAGTTCGGCAAAATCCCAGATCTGGTCGCTGAGCGCGGTAAACTGCGGTGCCATGGCGTCGATGGCAGTGGTCAGGGAGAGCAGGGAAGACTTTTCGGGCATGGGTATCCTCGTATCGACGCAATTCCGGCGTCGGAAATCCGGTCTGGCGGATCGCAATCCGCCGGTTCTGTTCATCGTATAGAGAAGGTGATGCGCCGCCGCGGCGGCGCAATGGACGCTTAGTCGTCGACCGAAACTTCCCACAGCCGAGCGTTGGACTGCCAGACCGGCTGGCCCTTCAGCGTCTTGGTTGCGCCCCAGACGTCAACCATGTCGTAGAGGAAGATACCGGGCATTTCCTGCAGCATCAGTTCATGGAACTGGTCGAAGATCGCCTGACGCTTTTTCGGGTCGATTTCGGCATAGGCTGCCTTCATCAGTTCGCGCGCCTTCGGATCGTCCCACATCAATGAAGCATTCTTGTCCTTGTCGCCAACGTAGAAGCTGTACATCAGCGCCGGGTCTAGGCGCGGCGAGACGGATTGCGAGATGATCTGGTAGTTGCCGGAGCGGCGGCGATCGACCTGCGTGGCATAATCGATCACTTCGATCTGAACGTTGAGCCCGATCTGCTGCAGCATCGCCTGCGCCATCACCGCTGCCGGGAAGCTCGGCACGTTGCCACGTTTGTTGGCAATGATGCTGATCGGTTCGCCCTTGTAGCCGGAGGCGTCGAGTTCCTTCTTGGCCGCTTCCAGATCATACGGCAGACGCTTCTTCTGCACATCGCTGTAATAAACGCTGTCCGAGGAGATCATCGAACCGTTCGCCTCTCCCGTGCCGTTCGATGCGGCGGCGACCAGCTGATCGAGGTCGAGTGCCTGGGCCATGGCGCGGCGGATGGCCGGCTTGCCAAGGATGGGATCGCGGGTCTGGATATAGAACAGGTTCTTGCCGTTGTTGCGGGCAATGATCAGCTGCGTGGTTTCGCTGTCCTTGAATTCCGGGATGAGATCGGGGGAGATTTCAGCCGTGTCCAGCACACCCGATTGCAAGCCTGCCTTGACGGTCGAGGCATCCGGGATGACCATGAATTTGACACCATCGGCCAATGGCCGCTTCGAACCGACCATGCCATCCGGCTTTCCGTCGTTTTTCGGCGAGACATAACCGTCATACTTGGCCAGATGAACGTATTCGCCCTTCTTCCATTCGTCCCACTGGAATGGACCGGTTCCGATCGGCTTGTCGAACGTACCGCCGGCAGCCACCGAATCCGGTGAAATGATGCCGGTATAGCCACATTCCGGGCGCGACATCAGGCCGAGGAAAACGGCGGACGGCTTTTCGAGCGTCATGGTTACCGTCGCGGCGTCGGCAGCCTTGATACCGGTGACGTGCACCGCGCCATTGCCGTCGAAATCCTTGAGGCAGGTCCATTTGGTCGCCGGATCCATGTAGCGGTTCCAGTTCCAGACGACATCTTCGGCCGTCAGGGACTTGCCGTTGTGAAACTTCACGTCAGCACGCAGCTTGAAGGTGTAGCTCAGGCCATCCGGCGCCATGTCGACGCTTTCGGCCAGAAGCGGCTTGACTTCACCATTGTTGGCATAACCGACCAGGCCTTCAACGATATGAAGGATGATGCTGTCGGTATTGCCGTCGCGGTTGACGCCGGGATTGTTGCTGCGCAGGTCGGAGCTTTGCGCCACGACGATATCGCGGGCGGCGGCGGTGCCGGCAAGTGCTGCCAGCATGGTGCTGGCCAGGAGAATTGTCTTCATTGTTCTACCCTCTTTTTTGGTTGGTTATGACTGGAATTCGTCCCAGCAGGCGCGCGACAGCCTGCCGATGGTTTCAAGTGACATCGTGTAGCCCGGCGTCCCGTCCTCCATCGTCTGCGGCACCTGGTCCGTATAGGCGGCGATGATGTAGAACGGCGCGCCCTCGCGGTAGACGACGCCTGCATCCATGCGGCCGCGCTTGCCGCGTCCGCCCTTGCTTGCCACCTTGGTTTCGAATGGCAGGCGCGAATGAATGCCGTAGCGCAGGACCTGGTTCTTCAGCGTCTGCAGGGCATATTGGCAAAGCTCCATCGGGCAACCGAGCTTGGCAGCGGCGGCGCTTGAGGTCTGCGCATCAAGAATGGTCTGCAAGAGCATGACCTGGTCGTTTGCCGTTGTTGTCGTCACAGCACCGAGCGCGTGGTCTGGCGACAGCGCCAAAGGCGGGATCAGGAATCGGTGATGGGTGCCGCTCATGCCGATCGTCTTGCAATAGAGATCGACCTCTTCCAGCGTCAGCCGCTCGAACACCATCTTGGTGCAGACATTGTCGCTCAGCACCATCATGCCGGTGATCGCGTCGCGCAGCGAAATGACGATGCCCGGCGTCAGGTAACGGAAGATGCCGCTTGCCACTTCTTCAGCGAAGCGCTCCTCGTAGACGATCTGTTCGTTGAGATCGAGGCGGCCCTCGCCAACAGCCTTCAGCGCCGCCATCATGATCGAGGTTTTTCGCGTGCTGGCCGACGGGGTCTCTTCGTCCGCGCCGCGGCCAAAGGTTTCACCGGTCAACAGGTTGCGGACAGAGTAGCGGGTGACGAAGGGCTGCGCATCGCAGATCGCGTTCAGCCGGCCGGCCGTCTTGCTCGAAGTCGTCATCGTGTTCATCTCAGGCCTCCAGACGCCATTTCAGTTTGACCCCGCCATTTTCGTTCAGATCGAGCGCGGGGATGGCCGAAAGCAGACGGCGGGTATACGCCTCCTTCGGCTTGTCGAAGATCGTGTTGCGATCGCCCTGCTCGATGATCCGGCCGTCCTGCATGACGATGACACGATCGGCCACCTGCTCGACGACACCGAGATCGTGGCTGATGAACAGGCAGGAGAAGCCGTAGCGCTTCTGCAGATCGGAAAAGAGCGTCAGCACCTGCGCTCGGACAGTGACGTCGAGCGCGGAGACCGGCTCGTCGGCGATCAGGAATTTCGGCCGCCGGGCAATGGCGCGGGCGATTGCGACGCGCTGGCGCTGGCCGCCGGACAGTTCGTGCGGATAGCGCAGGGCGTATTCAGTGCCGAGCCCGACTTCCTCCAGCGTTTCATATGCACGCTTCTTTTTTGCGGCCCGGTCGATATTGGGCACCAGCCGCAGAGCTTCTTCGACCAGGGAAAGGATGGTCATACGCGGATCGAGCGACGAATAGGGATCCTGGAAAACCATTTGGCAATTCAGGCGGTAATCCCGCCAGTCGGCAGACCGTTCGCGGCCCTGAAACAGAATGTCGCCCGAACTCTGGTTGACCAGCCCGGCGATGGTGCGGCCAAGCGTGGTCTTGCCGGAACCGGAACCGCCAACCAGCGCGACCACCTCGCCTGCATGAATATCGACGCTGACGCCGTGCAGCGCCCGCTTTGGCACGGCCTTCTTGAACAGCGATTTGCGGCCGGGATAATCGACCACGATGTTGCGCGCCGAGATCATCGGTGCGGAGACGGTATCAATAGGGCGAACGTCGCCCCGGATCGGCAGCGACGAGAGCAGCTTGCGCGTATAGGGATGCTGCGGCTTTTCGAGGATCTGTTCGGTCGTCCCCTGCTCGACCAGAGATCCTTTTTCCATCACGACGATGCGGCTGGTGTAACGTGCCACCATTGGCAGGTCATGGCTGATCAGGAGAACTGCTGTACCCTCGGCCTTGGTCAGCTCGACCATCAGTTCCATGACGTCGCGCTGGATGACCGCGTCGAGTGCTGTTGTCGGCTCGTCGGCGATCAAAAGCGCCGGCTTCAGCAACATGACGGAAGCAAGCATGATGCGCTGGCGCATGCCGCCGGAGAACTCGTGCGGATAGGCGGACAGCGCGCCTTCTGGATCGCGGATTCCAACGCGCTGAAGCATGGCAAGGATGCGCTCGCGCCGCGTGGCGGGTGTCATGTTGGTGTGGAGCACGAGCCCCTCCTCCAACTGCCGGCCGATGGTCATCGACGGGTTGAGCGAGGTCATCGGCTCCTGGAAGACCAGACCGATTTCACCACCGCGCAATTCGCGCAACCCGGCTTCGCTCATCGACAGCACGTCGCGGCCCCTGAAGGTTACCTGCCCGCCCGTCACCTTGATGGCCGGAGGCAGGAGCGAGATGATTGCGCGGGTCGCCAGCGACTTGCCGGAGCCGCTTTCGCCGACGATGCCGAAGATTTCGCCCGGCTCGATGTCGAAGCTGACTTTCTTCACCACCTCGACGCCGCGATGGACGACCTGGAGGGACAGATCGCGCACGCTGAGAAGTCTTTCCTGTGTCATTTCAGACCTCGCATGCGGGGATCGAGTTTGTCGCGGAGCGCGTCACCGAGAAGGTTGATGCCAAGCAGTGTCAGCGCGATGCAGAGACCGGGGAAGAGGCCAAGCCAGACGGCCTGCTCGATGAATGGCCGGCCTGCCGCCAGCATGTTGCCCCAGGTGGGTGCCGGTGGCGGTACGCCGAGGCCGAGAAAACTCAAAGCACTCTCCGAAAGGATCGCCCAGCCAAACATCGAGGTGGCAAGAACGGTGATCGGCGCCAGGCAGTTCGGCAGGATATGGCGCATCATCGTGAACAGCTCGCTGTTGCCCATAATCTTTGAGGCTTCGATGAATTCGCGTTCGCGCAGCGACAGCACGGCGCCGCGGACCACACGGGCCATCGACGGCGTATAGGCGATACCGAGTGCAAAGATGATGCCGTACTGGTTCGCGCCGAATACGGCGAGCAGACCGAGCGCCAGAAGGATGCCTGGAAAGGCCAGCAGCGCATTGTTGATTGCCATGATCACCGCATCGACCCAGCCGCGTGCATAACCGCTGACCAGTCCGATCAGCGTCCCGGCGATTGCTGCGAGCGAGACCGTGAGGAAACCGATCCAGACGCTGGCACGGGCGCCGACGATGATACGGCTCAAGACATCGCGGCCGAACTCGTCGGTTCCGAGCCAATGTTCGGCGCTTGGCGCTGCCAGGCGGGCGGTGAAGCTGAGCTTCATCGGGTCGTACGGCGTCCAGAAGAGACCGAGGAGTGCGACGGCAAGCAGAAGAGCGATCAGGACACCGCCGATGAGGCCGTTAAACGTATAGTTTTTCATTCGGCCACCACACGCGGATCAAAGAGAGGATAGAGCAGGTCGACGATCAGGTTGACGAGCACATAGGACAACGCCACGAACAGCAGGCAGCCCTGAATGACGGGATAATCACGCTGGAAGATGGCATCGACCATCAGCCGGCCGAGACCGGGAATGGTGAAGACCGTTTCGATGACGGCGATGCCACCCAAAAGGTTGCCGAGGATCAGGCCGATCATCGTCCAGGTTGGTCCGAAGGCGTTCTTGAAGGCATGCTTCCAGAGGACGGCGCTTTCAGACAGACCCTTTGCCCGTGCATGCGTGATGTAATCGAGCCGGAGCACTTCAAGCGTCGAAGCGCGCGCCATGCGGATCAGCACGCCCATCTCATGGATGACCAGCGTCATGATCGGCAGGACGAGATACAGCAGCCCACCGACGAGATTGTCGCCGATCGAGACATAGCCGAGCACCGGTAGCCAACCGAGCTTCAGGCCGAAGAACAGGAGCAGCAGCAAGCCGAGCCAGAATGTCGGGATTGACAACAGCACTGTGGCAGTACCGACGAGCGCAAGGTCGGTCAGGCTGTTCTGCCGCCAGGCGGCAATGACGCCGGCCGGAACGGCGATCAGACTGGCCAGGAATACGGCGACAAGCACGATCTGGGCGCTGACGGCAAAATGTGAGACCACCAGTTTCAGCACCGGCTCACCGGTGACGATCGACTTGCCAAAGTCGCCGGTCAGTACGTTGCCGCCCCAGATCAGGAATTGTTCCGGCATCGACTTGTCGAGGCCGAGTTCAGAACGCATTTCAGCGATCTGTGCGGGCTCAGCCATGTCACCCAGCATCAAAGCTGCCGGGTCGCCGGGAATGAAGCGGATGAGTGCGAACACCGTGATCGAGACGATCACAACTGTTGGCAACGCCATAAACAGGCGATTGAGAATAAATCGGAGCATCGGTTCCCCTGAACACGATTGGAAGCGGGAAGTCTGCCGTTGGCCGGCTTGTTTGTGGCAGGACTATGATGGTTTTGACAAATATGCGCAATATTATGCGATTTTGTCATATCCCTATGCGGATGTGGACCGGCCTGCCTGGCGGTGGATATTCAAAAAGTGCAAGCACCAAAACCAGTTAGCGCGGTTGCTGCGATAGCGCGATCTGACGCTTGAGTGCATCCATCAACGCCTGCGCAGCAAGCGACGGCGGCACGCTTGCCGGTTTCGCAAGCCCGAATTCCTGCGTGGACACAGGAATGAACGGACGCTGGACGATTCGCAGGTGCCGGTAGAGATTGGCGTAAAAGCTGCTGATGATGCCGATGCCGAGACCGTGGGCGGCATAGGCGCAGGCCGAGCTGTTGGTATGGGTCTCGATCTTGACGTTCTGTTTTACCCCTGCCCGCTTGAACGTCTGATCGAGCAGCATGCGCGTCGGCCGCTGGCGACCGATCAGGATCAGCGGAATGTTGCGCAGGTCCTTCGGGGTAATCTGCTGTAGCTCTGCGAGCGCATGACTTTCCGGGATGACGCAGACGCTGACGCCGCTTGCCACCGGCTCCATTTCAATGGCCGGCCCCACCTCTCCCTCGTAGCGCAGGAAGCCGAAATCGATGACCCGCTGCTCCACCAGCCGGGTGATCGCCGTCGTCGTTTCAAAAAAGGTCTCGATGCGGACGCTGGGGAATTCCCTTGCATAATCCGTCAGCATTGCCGGGGCGAAGTCCTCCCACATGCTGCTTGGCAGCCCGATGCGCACGACCTCAGGTCCAGCAGCACCACTGCGCAAATCTTCGGCGAGGCCTGAGAAACGGTTGAGGCCAAGCAGGATGTTCTCAGCGTCGCGGGCAAGAATGGTCGCCTCCGGCGTCGGGATCAACCGCCCCTTGTCGCGGGCGAACAGATTGAGCGACAGGTCGGATTCGAGCTGTGCCAGTAGCCGGCTGACGCCGGACTGGCTTAGTCCCATGCTTTTCGCCGTCGCGATCGTCGATCCCGTCGCAAGCAGGGTCTTGAGCACTTCCAACTGCCGAAAATTGATCATCACCCATGCCTCTTCAACGCGAAATCGGGATTGCCTTTCCGATGGGTAGCGCCTGGGCGCGGGGAAAGCAAAAGGCTTCCTTGCTGCACTATCAGGTGGACGCGACGATATGCTGGGGCGGCGCGCCATGAGGAAGCGGTCCTGTTGATAGGCAACCAGCTATCGGGCGTTTGGCGCAGGGAAAGGGCCATTAAGAATAGCCCAAAAACGGACCTTTTAAGTTGTATTTATTTTGGCTATGCAACCTATGTTATTTATATAAATTCTATTGGAGGTTGCAATGTCGAGTGTAATTTTACAGTCGGTCCAGACGACGCATGCCGTGCAGACGACTGAACCCGTCACCTTCGGTTCGCTGAAGCTGATGTTCACCGATATCTTTGATTATCGCTGGAACGACGCCGGCAGCGGTGGCGATTACGATGTCGGGTTCTACAAACCACGCGCGCCTGCGGAAGGCTTCCGGTCTCTCGGCAGCATCGGCGTCAAGGGATATGATGGTCCAAACAATCGCTATTGGGCATTGTGCATAGCTGCCAGCGACAGCGACCCAGACGCTGTTCGGGCGCCAACGGACTATGAGTGGGTCTGGGACGACGCAGGCTCCGGCGCGGACGAGGACGGCGCATGCTGGCGGCCGGTTCCACCGGATGGCTATTGTGCACTGGGCGATGTGTTCGTGACGACGCATGGTAAACCGTCGCTGGACGATGTTTGGTGCGTACGTGCCGATCTGGTCGGAGATGGTGTTGTCGACGAGTGGATTTGGGACGATGCGGGCACCGGGTCCGACGATGATTTCAGCGCCTGGACCGTTTCCCCGATGGGCGGGTTCATCAGCGAAACGCACATTCTGATTGCTCCGAACACCTTTTTTGGTGTCCGCAGCCACGACAGGCCATCTCCGTTGGTCAAAGTTCTGAAGCTCAATCCGCCAACGGAATATGCGGGAACCCCGCCAGTTCCATCCCTTCCGAGCCGGGCCAAGCCGGAAGCTGAATCGACCCCGGTTTGGGACCGGAAGGTGACGCTTCCGTTTACTGCGATTGTCGATTCTCACTATGACGTGGCGTGGAAGGTCGCAAACTCACCCTTCTATGTGCTGGAGCGATGGGTCAACTTCGAACTCGCCGCATTCGACGACAATGGATTGGAAACGCCGCACGAAATCGAAGTGAAGGTTGAGGCTGGTGTATCCCAGCAGCAGACCGACACGTTCAGTCATGAGGTGGGTATCAGCGTCAGCTACGAGAGCGGCGTCAAGGCCGGCGTGGCCAGCAGTAAGGTGACTGGCACGCTTTCCTACAAGTTCGGCTATCAAAGTGCCACCCAGATCGGCAGTTTCCGCAGCCAGACTATCACCACGAAGCTGGTCACCCCTGCCAACCACAGCGCGGCCATGTGGGCGCCACGGCACGCCTTCCAGCTTGTCCGGCACGACGGCAGCAAGGTGTCGGAACCATTGGTGCTGGATGATAATGTCCCGGATTTCTACGTCCGGCAGTTCCCGGCACCGGTGAACTCCAAGCCTTTGCGCGTCAAAGGGCGCTGATTTCAACGACAGGAGGCGGCGAGGCCGCCTCCTGTCTCACCTTTGGTTATCGCTTGCGCCTTGCCCGCGAACATCCAGATAGAGCATCAGGCCAAGGCCGATCAGGCCGGCGAAGGCACCGAGGATCGAGGTGCCTGAATAATCGCTGAATCGGGTACCGATCGCAAACAGGATGGCGCTCAACCCGCCGCTCAGGAACAGGTTTACCGAGATCAGCGAGCTGCCGAGGCCCGGACGGTCGGCAATGAGGTCCTGGATATAGGTGATCGGGATACTGATGAGGGCAGCAGCGGCAAAGGCGCTGAGCAGGGTCAGGGCATAGACATGCCACGGAGCCGAGGAAAGCCCGAGCAGAGTGAGGTAGACAGCATAAAGTCCTGTGCTGATAGCAAGCGCCGTCACCGCGCGCAACTGCATGCGCGCCCAGACGAAAATGAACACAACTTCGAGAAAGGCGACGATGCCGACAATCACGCCGATGTCCGTCACGGTCCCACGCGCAGCGCCGGTGATAATCAGCGGCTGGACTGCGGTGTTGACATGCAGGGTAGACGTGATCAGCGAGATCGCCATCAGGCGGCCGAAGACGCTGGGTGCGAAGACTTCGCCGAAGGATGCTAAATAGGAATGGCGATGGCTTTTTGCCGGAGGGGGCCCCTCTGAAGTGGGCAACTTGAAGAAGATCAAAGCCAGATTGGCGATACAGCCGAGGCAGGCGAGCAGATAGGCGGGCAGCATGCTGCCGCGTCCAACCAGAACCAGCGCCACCAGGCCCGGAACCAGAACCCAGGCAACCGAGATCGCGGCACGGACACTGGAGTTGATCGCCGCCGCATCGCGTCCGCCCTCGGCATTGGCGATGGAGCGCACTTTGGCAAAGAGCAGCGATGTCATCGAGTTATAGACCGGCAGCATGACCAGCGTGCAGAGGACAAAGCTGGCAGGAACCGGAACCGCGTAGACAAGGCCATAACCGAACACGCCGAACGATATGACTGTCATCAGCAGAACCCGGTAATTGCCGATACGATCGGCGAGAACGCCGACCCAGAGGCTGACGATGACGTTGACGGCTGCCGCGACGAAAATCAGGATCGAATAGAAACCGTTGCTCAAACCAAGCTCAGTGATGCCGATCACCGACTGATAGGGCCCTGTCGCGGCTCCCGTAAAGCCGAACAGGAAGATCGCGATCATGCTCAGCCGGACCACGGGGTGGCGGAAGGCGATCGGCAGCGTTGATGTCATGATGAGAGCACCGGAAAGGAGGTCAAAGAGCGGCCGGACATCCGGACGGAAAATAGAAGTGCCGAGCGCGTTAAACCGTCATCATTCCCGCCAGCGGGCCGACAGCACGGCCGCGGGGGCATAGTCGAAGTCTCGGTCGAAGGGAAAGATGGGCCTTGCCCTGCGATGACTTGTCAGATTGGCGATATCCTGATTGACGACGCCATCGGTTAGCGCCATCAGGTTGGGATTGGCGATCGGCGCCAGTTCCGGCGACAGATAGCCGGACTTCACCACCAGCAGCCGCACGGCCTTGGGATCAAGCCCCAGCCGCCGGAAATCCTCGATATTGTGATAGGGACGGCGGCGCGCGGCTAGCACGATCTTGATGCCGCCAACACCGACGACGGCCTGACGATCCGCGGCAGCGCCGCTGTCATCGAGGCGAAGCACTGTTGCCGTCACCTCGGCCGGAACGCTTGCCGGAGCCAGACTGCCGCCGATCTTGAGAGGAAGCGTCGCGCCCTCCCCGGCCGCAAAGCAGGCCTCGACCGCCGGACGATCGGTGATGCCGGCGAGAAGCGCGCCCTGCCAGTTGCGGGCAATCAGCGCACGCAGCACATCAGCCCGGTCGCCAACCCCGCCGCCGGTCGGGTTATCGGCGGAATCGGCGAGAATGACGGGCGACGTCTCCGCAGATGCCGCGATATCGAGCATCTGCTCCAGCGGCCCCGTTACTGGGCCAAAGCCAAAATTTTCACGCGCATTCCAGTATTGTTGCGCGATGTCCTCGGCCGCCTTGGATGCGGCCTGCCTGTCTATACCGGTCACGACGGCGCAGGCCGTTGCCCGCGGTTCGTCGGCCCAGACATAACCGATCATCAGATTGGTATCGAGAATGCCAGGCTGCGCATCGGATGCAGGCAAGCCAAGATAGATCGATCGGGCGGGTTCGTCTTCGGTCGAGGTGCATTCGCCGGGCAACAGCACCGGCACCTTGGCCCAGACGACACCCGGGCGATTGCCCGTGCGCAGGGTTTCGACCAGCATCGACCAGGCCCGAACCATCGTTTCACGCGTGTCGATATGCGGGGCAGTGCGATAGGCTGCGAAAATATCGAGCTGGTCGATGATCCTCTGGCTGACATTGCCGTGCAGATCGTAACTCGCAGCGACCGGGCAATCCGGCCCGACGACGGTGCGGGCTGCGGAAATCCAGTCGCCCTCGGCGTCGTCCATGCCCTCGACATTGATCGCGCCGTGCATGGCCAGATAGAGGCCATCGATCGGCAAGGCGGCCTGAAGCCGTTCGAGAAACTCCGCCTTGAACCCCTCGTAGGCCTTGCGCGATACCGGACCGCCGGGCACGGCGCGAGCGTGCAGCAGCGGCACATGCTCGATCCCGCCGGCATCGAGGAAGTTGAAATACTCCGCACCGAGCAGATCGGCATCGCGCAGCACCCTGAAATCCTCGGCGGCCATCAGGACCGGCGAATAGGTGCTGCATTCGGTATGAATACCACCAACGGCGATGCGCATTGTTTTCCCCATGATATCCGTTGTTACAGTTTTGGACTGAGTGGGACGATGGCTGCGAAGCGCAACCAGTCCTTCTGATTTTTCGGTGTCCATGCGGCCTCGGCTATTGCCGGAAGACGCGGGAAGACCAGACGGTTGAAATAACCGCGCGACAGGTAGTGCTCGCACCAGATGCAGGCCTGCACGCCTTTCATCCGGTCTTTCAATTCCTCGGGAAAATCACCTTCCGCCTCATAGCCGTAGGTGTGAGCGGGTGGCACGGTCCCCGCCCAGCTGGCGCCCGGCTCCTGCCATTCCTCACCCTGCACCATGTCGAGATAATAGGCCTGCCCCGGGGTCATCACCACGTCATAGCCTTCGCGGGCAAGCTCGATGCCGACTTCAGGCGTCTCCCATGCCATCAGCAATGTTTCCACCGTGTCGACACCGCCGCCATGAGCGACCTCGTTCCACCCGGCAAGCTTCTTGCCGCGCTTTGTCAGCATGTCCTTGATCTCTCTCAGGAAATAGGACTGCAGCTCGAACGTGCCTGAAATGCCTTCCTTTTCCATCAGCTTGCGGGCGAGCGGCGAGGCAAGCCAGGCCCCTTTCGCCACTTCGTCGCCGCCGATATGGATGTAAGCAGAGGGGAAAAGCTCGACCATCTCATCGAAGACTTTCCCGAGAAACTCATAGGTGAACGGTACGGCCGGATTAAGCGCGTTGTTCGGATAGCCCTGTACCGAGTGATAACTTTCGGGTGCCTCTTGGCCATCGGACAAATCGCGAAGGGCAACCAGTGTCGCCGAATTGTGACCGGGGACATCTATTTCCGGAATGATCTCCACATTGAGCGTCAGCGCGTGCGCAACGAGTGTGCGAACATCATCCTGACTGTAAAACCCGCCGACTGGCTCCGCTCCATTGCCGAGTTGCGGCAGAAGCGGACCGTCCGGGCTACGGACAACGCCGACAGTTGTCAGCTCCGGATAGGCCTTGATCTCCAGCCGCCAAGCTTCGTCGTCGGTCAGGTGCCAATGGAAAATGTTGAGCTTGAACCAGGCAAGGATATCGATCAGCCGCGCAACATCGGCGACCGGGTAAAACTGCCGCGAAACGTCGAGATGGCAACCACGCCATCCGTAGCGCGGCTCATCCGAAATCGTGCCGGAGACCGGAAAGCGGAATTTTCCCGGCTCGCGGCGGGCGCCGTTCAAAAGCTGCGCAAGCGACGTCAAACCATACTGCCGGCCGGCGGCTCCGCCATAGCTGAGCGTGACGTCTTCCGAGGAGAAAGACAACGCATAGCTTTCTGCCAGGAGAGTGGCATCCAGCGTCAGATGCAGCACCCTGCCCTGGCTATTCGCCGCCAAGCTGAGTGGCGCATGATCGGCTTCGAACAGGCGGCGGAACAGGCCGATCACGGTATCGATTGCCTTGATGTCTTCCACCGATGCGCCGGGCGCGGGATAGAGGCAGACCGGAAATGTATCGCCGGGCTTCACATCGATCTGGCGCGGCCATGGCTGCAGCGCATAGGGCAGGTCAAGCTTGCCTTCCGGCAACAGCACCGGTGGCGGCTCGCTGGTCCGGCCTTCCAGCAGAAGGTCGGATACGGCGACGGGCACATGGCGGCCGTCCGCCAGCGTCAGATAGGCGGATTTCGCGCCATCGGTGCAATGCACGGCTTTGCGGTGCAGTCCGCCAACTGTGAAAGTCCAGGAGGCTCCGGGCGCGAGCATGAAGCCGGCCGTTGGTGCGAATTCATGGTAGTTGGCGTTGCGCTTGACGAAGACTGCATTTTCGCAGGCATTCTTGTCGATCACCCGCGTCAGCGAGGTATAGACAATTGTAAAGTCTTGAAGGGCCGTGTCCGACAGGTTGAACAGGCTGAAAACGAAACGGCCGTGCGGGCCGCCGTCGGTATGCCACGCACTTTCAAGACGATAGGACGCCGATTGCATGTCCGTTCCTCTGATGTCTAATAGTTTTCGGATTGAGAAAAGGTGCGGGCAAGCTCGGCCTGTCCTGCGGTCAGGCCGCAGTCGACCGGCAGGCAGACGCCGGAGATTGCCGCGGCCAGCGGACTGGCGAGGAAGCCGACGGCATTGGCCACATCATCCGGGCTGGCGATCCGCTGCAGCGGATACCAGCGGCGTGCGTCCTCGAAGACGTTCGGATTGGCGGCCGCGCGGACCTCCCATGCCTGGGTACGCACCGTTCCCGGCGACACCGCGTTCGCTCGGATGCCGTATTTTCCATATTCGACGGCAATCAGCTTCGTTAGGTGCAGAAGGCCAGCCTTGGCGGCGCTATAGGCAGGGTGGCCAAAGACATTGGTACCGTTGACCGACGCGATGTTGATCACCGAGCCCTGGCTTTGCTTCAACGCATCCTCGACCGCACGAAAGCAGAGGAAGGCCGCCTCAAGGTTCAACGCATTGTCCATGCGCCAGATTTCAGGCGTCGTGTCATGCAGGCTGACAGCGCGGGCGGCACCGGCATTGTTGACAAGTGTACGGACCGTACCAAGCTCCGCTCCCCGAGCCGCCATCGCTGCAACGCTTGCCGCATCGGTGATATCGCAGACCAGGGCAACGAATTTCGCCGGATTACCAAGGCTCGCTGCCGCCTTCTCGACGGCGGCACCGTCCAGATCGGGCATCAGCACGACATCATGATCTGCACCAAGACGGCGGGCGATGGCCCGGCCGATATCGCCTGCCGCCCCCGTTACGATTGCAACAGATGAAGTCATGACGGGTCCCCTGTGAGCATGGTGAAATCAATCCCCGAGAAGCTGGCGGTCGTCGCCATCGCGATGGGCGACAAGCTGTTGTTTGATGCGCCGCAACGTTACTGTCGCCTGTGGCTGAATATTGTAGGCAACCAGGCTGGCCAGGATATCGAGGAGCGCGACATAGGCGATGCGGGTTGAGGTCGGGCGATAGATATTCGTCCCTTCCGGCAGATCGACCGGTACCGTGATATCGGCAGCACGGGCAACCGGACTACCGCTCTGCGTCAGCGCAATAGTCGTTACTTTCTGGTCGCGGGCGAGCATGAAGGACCGGACCAGTTCGGCATTGCGCCCGGAAAAAGACGACCCGATGACGACGTCACCCGGCCGGGCCGCCGCCGCCATCATCATCTGCATGCTGTGATCGGAGCTTGCGGTGATGCGCAGCCCGAGACGAAACAGGCGGTTTTGCAATTCGCTGGCGATCATCGATGAATTGCCACCGGAGCCGAACGCATAGATCATATTGGCGCCGGCCAGCTTTTCGGTGGCCTGCTCGATCGCAGCGAGATCGAGGCTGCGATGCAACATGAACAGCGCGTTCTGTGCCTTGGAGATGATATCCTGCGCCACATCGGCCGGCTCCCGGCTTTTCGGCTCCGGCTTGAGGTAACGCATGCCGACATACGCGGTGCGCGCCAGTTGGACTTTGAAGTCGGAAAAGCTGTCGCAACCGAGACGGCGACAGAAGCGTGTAACCGTCGGTGGCGACACGTCGGCCCTGCCGGCCAGCTCGATGATCGAAGCATTCACTGCAAATTCGAAGTCGGTCAGCAATATTTCGGCGATGCGGCCTTCAGCCGGCGAAAGCCGGCCTTTTTCTTCCTGAAGCGTCGAGAAAATATCCATCAGAGTGCACTTTCAATGAAATCGCCAGGCCACCTCAAAGAGGCTTCCTGTAACCGCGGCAATGCTGCGATCCGGCACACGATTCTCACTTGATGTCCACCCGTTCCCGTATTGCCTGAACTCTAGGAAGTCTTTTCTTTATAGGCGACGCAGTCGATCTCGACCTTGCAATCGACCATCATCGATGCCTGAACGCAGGCCCGTGCCGGGGGATGTTCGCCGAAATAGTCCTGGTAAATCTTGTTGAACGTCCAGAAATCACGGGGATCATCCAGCCAGACGCCGACGCGAACGATATGCTCGGGTCCGTAATTGGCCTCCTTCAGGATGGCCAGCAGATTGGCGATTGTCTTGTGGGTCTGCGGAATAATGCCGCCCTCGATGATTTCGCCATTTTCCATTGCAACCTGGCCGGAAACATGCAGCCAGCCATTCGCCTCTACCGCGCGCGCGAACGGCAACGGCTTGCCACCAGCGCCAGCCTGCACGGTGCCATAACGTGTAATGGACATACGCCTCGTCCTTGCAAATTATTTTCTTGATCCGTTGACAAATGACCATAGAAAGCAGAATTTGGCCAGAGAAAAACGCCATTTATGAAAAGAATTTCAATACACGGAGCAATCGTGCGCGATCCCTTCCGCAATCCTTTCCCTTCTTCTGATGTGGCCCGCCACGCGATCTGGCAGATGCTGGTCGAGCGTGACATCGATGCTTTTCTGGCGGCCGACTGGTCAAAAGTCGCTGGCGATTTTGTCGAGGAAGGTTTCATCGGTATCGACGCCAAGCGGGAGGTAAGCCCCGACAAATGGCGCCTAGCCTTTCCATCCCTGACGGCCTATCGCGACGAATGGCTGCGCCAGGCAGAGGATTTTGCCCAGCAGTCCTTTGCTGAAGACACCCGCAACGCCATTTTCACCACCACGACGCTCGAGGACATCGAGATCGAGGGCGATATGGCGCTTGTCCGCAAGAAATTTGATGGCAGCCTGAAAAAATCGGATGGGAGCGTCGATATTCTCAAGTGGCAGACACTCTATTACTGCCGCCTGCATCATGGACATTGGAAGATCTGCGGCTTCACCGGATATCTGCCCAATCCGATGGGTGCGGCCTAAAAGAGTAGAACGAGGCGAAGGCATTGCGCATTTTCACCGCCGTCCTGGCGACCGAGACCAATACATTCTCACCGATCTGCGTTGATCGCCGTGCTTTCGAGGCGTCGCTCTATGCCCCGCCGGGCGAACACCCGGAAACACCGACGCTGTGTTCGGCACCGATCACGGTCGGTCGTAGGCTCGCTGCGGAAAAGGGCTTTGAGTTGATCGAAGGAACGGCCACCTGGGCTGATCCGGCTGGTCTCGTCAATCGCCTGACCTATGAGAGCCTGCGCGACGAAATCCTCGATCAATTGCGGGCGGCACTGCCGGTGGATGCCGTTGTGCTCGGCCTGCACGGCGCGATGGTCGCCGATGGCTATGAAGATACAGAGGGCGATTTCCTCGCCCGCGTCCGTGAGATTGTCGGTCCGGAAATCCTTGTCTGCGCCGAACTTGATCCGCACAGCCATCTGACGGTGAAGCGCCGTATGGCTGCGGATTTCTTCGTCTATTTCAAGGAATTCCCGCATACGGATTTTGTCGATCGCGCCGAAGATCTTTGGCGTATTGCGCTCGATACGCTGGCCGGCCGTATCAAACCGGTGATGTCGGTGTTCGATTGCCGGATGATCGACGTCTACCCGACATCGCGTGATCCGATGCGGTCGTTCGTCGACAAGATCATGCGGATGGAAGCGGAAGACCCGGACATCCTGTCAATCTCTGTGATCCACGGTTTCATGGCCGGAGACGTGCCGGAAATGGGCACGAAATTGCTCGTCGTTACCGACGGTAAGCCGGAAAAAGGCGCAACCCTCGCCCGCGAACTGGGTCTTGAACTTTTCGCCAAGCGTGGCACGTTCATCATGCCGCAGATTGACGAGAAACAGGCCGTTTCCCTTGCGCTCGCCGCAACGGCCGGACCGGTGGTGATCGCCGATGTCTGGGACAATCCTGGCGGTGGCACGGCGGGCGATGCGACGGTACTTCTTGCCGAGCTTTTGGCCCAGGGCGCCAAAGACACCGCAGTCGGCACGATCTGGGATCCGATGGCCGTGCAGATTTGCATGGCTGCCGGAGAAGGAGCTGAAATCCAGCTTCGTTTCGGGGCAAAATCGGCACCGGGAACCGGAAATCCCATCGATGGCATCGTCAAGATCGTCAAACTGGTGCGCAACGCCGAAATGCGTTTCGGCGAGAGCTATGCCCCCTTTGGCGACGCCGCACACATCCACCTCGATGGCATAGACGTCATCCTCAACTCTACCCGGGCACAGAGCTTTGACCCGAGCCTGTTCTCGGTGATGGGCATCGACCCGGCTGGAAAGAAGGTGCTGGTCATCAAGTCGACCAACCATTTCTATGCTTCCTTCGCGCTGATCGCAGCAGAGATTCTCTATTGCTCGGCAGGGACCCCCTACCCGAACAATCCGGCGCGCACGCCCTATCGCCGGGCGCCGCGTGACATCTGGCCCATGGTGGAAAACCCACACAATCTGGAACAAGGCGCAGCCTGAATTGACCGGTCAGGGCTTTCCGCCACGAACCGCCAAAAGAATAAAGGGGACGCATCATCTGCGTCCCTTTTTGCATTCAATGGAATACAGCCGCTTTTCGCACCATCAGCCGCCAGCGATTTTCAACAGGCCGACATCGATGTCGGTCAGTTCTACCCGGCGTTCCAACGCGATGCCGGATGCGTCGAACAGATGGCAATCGGCGGCCTGAATGCCGATTGAAACCGTCTCATCGGTGCGGATTGGGGCGCTGCCCGGCAGCATCGCGCAGAAATTCTCGCTCTCACCATCAAGCGCGGCATAAGCGACAGTCTGTGCCCCCAGCCGCTCGATGACCGACGGCGTCAAGTTCATCGACAAATCCGCCTTGCCGAACTGAATATGTTCCGGCCGGATACCCAATGTCAGCGGCTGGCCGACAAGATCGGAGCGACCCGCCACGGGGATCGTTGCCGTTTGCCCCTTGAATTCGATCTCGACGCCGGCATCACTGACTGCCTTGCAGGTGACGGGCAGCATATTCATGCGCGGATTGCCGATGAACCCGGCGACGAACATGTTGGACGGCTTGTGATAGAGCTCAAGCGGAGCACCGATCTGCGAAATCTCCCCGGCATTGAGGACGACGATCCGGTCCGCCATCGTCATCGCCTCAACCTGGTCGTGCGTGACGTAGATCATCGTCGCCTTCAACTGCTTGTGCAGCTTGGCCAGTTCGATCCGCATATCGGCGCGGAGCGCCGCATCGAGGTTGGATAGCGGCTCGTCGAACAGGAAAATCTTCGGTTCCCGCACGATTGCACGGCCAATCGCAACACGCTGGCGCTGGCCGCCGGACAGCAGCCCAGGCTTCTGCTGGAGCCGCTGATCGAGATGGAGAATGCGTGCGGCGTTCTCGACCTTTGCCTTCAGCTTGTCTTCCTGCATCTTTTCGACGCGCAGCGGAAAGGCGATGTTTTCGAACACGGTCATGTGCGGATAGAGCGCGTAGCTCTGGAAGACCATGGCGATACCGCGCTTGACGGGTGGCAGGTCGTTGACGCGCTTGCCATCGATCATGATGTCGCCGGAACTGGTCTCATCAAGACCGGCTATCATGCGCAGCAATGTCGACTTGCCACACCCGGACGGTCCGACGAAAACGACAAATTCGCCGTTGCGGACCTCCAGGTCGATGCCTTTCAGCACTTCGAACGTCCCGTAGAATTTGTGAACCTTGTTGAGATTGAGCTGTCCCAAGAAACTGTCTCCGGCCGCCGGCGGAAAGCCGCCCGTTCGTAGCAGAAAAGGAATGGACCGCGAACCAATCTGATGGTTCGCGGTCCGATGGTCTTATTTGTACTGCTCGAGATCGGCGGCAGCCTTCTTCAGGGCATCCGCCGGTTCGGCCTTGCCGGTGACGACGGCCTGGACCATTTCGATCATCACGTTCTGGAAGCCCTTGTAATCCGTGAACAACGGCTCCGGACCGCCATAGGTGATACCGTCGATGAACGGCTTCCAGTAGGGATCCTTCTTGACGAATTCATCGACCATCGGCGACGGACGCAGTGGCGTCAGGCCGGCACCGCCCTGCAGCTCGTACTCACCCTGCGGGCCGGGCGATGTGATGAACTTGGCAAATTCCGTGGCCTTCTCCTCGACGCCGGAGCCCTTGAAGATCGCCAGGCTGTCGGTGATCAGCAGAGTGCCTTCACCCTTTGCAGCCGGGCCAAGCGGCAGCGGAGCGACGCCCCAATTGACCTTGGTGTCCTTCAGACGGACAGCCGCACCGGAGCCGGACTGGAGCATGCCGACCTTGCCGTCGAGGAAGATGGCGCGCATTTCGTTCTGCTCGTAAGCGGTGGCGCCTTCAACCGAATAAGGTGTGATGTCCTTGTAAGCCTGGAGAGCTGCGAGAACCTCCGGGCTGTCGATGACGATCTTGTCACCATCGATGACCTTGCCGTTGTTGGTGTAAACCCAATGCATGAATTGATGCATGGTGTTGTCAAACGTCTTGGCAGGGAGGCCGTAGCCAGCAATGCCGGTCTTTTCCTTGATCTGCTTGGCGAAGGCGATCTCTTCGGCCCAGGTCTTCGGCGGCGTTTCGGGATCGAGGCCAGCCTGCTTGAACAGGTCCTTGTTCCAGTAAAGTGCCTTGGTCGAGAAGGCGACCGGAACGCCCCATTGATTGTCATCGAACGTGACTGTATCGGCGATATGCGGGTAATAGCTCTTCTTCTCGTCTTCGGTCATCGGCACCGGGACGATCAGATCGTTCTGGGCAAATTCCTTCAGCGTGCGCGAGCCGACATAGGCCATAGCGACCGGCGTACCGGCCACGGCAAGCGTCGTCGCCTTGTCCTGGCACTGCGCCCAACCGACAACTTCCGGCGTAACCTTCCAGCCTGGGTTCTTTTCTTCCCACTGCTTGATGTACTTCTCATGGACCGGATCCATGGTGTCGCCGCAATAGATCCAGCTGATTTCCTGGTCGGCCGCATGCGCGGTCATGGCGCCAAGCGCGGTCGAGCCGAGCAAGGCAAGGGCAACAATCCCCGTCTTGAAATGAATTGACACGTTAGAAGCTCCCGTTTCTCTGGTGGTTGACTGCTTTTATTGTTTCACCGCGCCAGCGGTCAGCCCGCTGACGAGATAGCGCTGGAGGAAGAAGATCACGATGATGGCCGGGGTGATGCCGACGAAGCTCGCCGCCATCAACTCGTTCCAGATCACTTCCTGCCGGCCGAAATAGGCAAACAGCCCAACCGGCAACGGCATGTATTCGGTCTTCGAGTTGAAGGTCAGCGCGAAGATGAATTGCTGAGCGTAGGATCCGATGAAGGTCGTGATCGCTACGACGGTGATGCCGGGCATGGCGATGGGGAGGATGACCCGGCGAAGCGTGTAGAAATGGCTGGCACCATCGACGAAGGCCGCCTCGTCCAGCTCGCGCGGAATGCGCATCATATAGGTGCGCAGCAGCCAGATCGCTGAAGGGATCAGGAAGGCGACTCCCGGAACGATCATGGCGAAATAGGTGTTCAGCACGCCGAATGTCCGCATCAGCCGGAACAGCGGAATGAGCAGGACGGCACCCGAAAACATGTTAACCGCAAGAAACGCGCCGAGCAGAAGCCCGCTGCCGCGAAACGTGAACCGGGCAAACGCATAGGACGCCGGTACGACCAGGACGAGGACGATCGCAGTAACGATGATCGAGATGAAGAACGAGTTGAAAATATAGCGGGCAAACCCGGGAACGCTTATCCACATTGTCCGGTAGGCGGCAAAGGAGCCGTTTTCCGGCCAGAACTTGTAGGGCGAGGAAAACAGAAGGCCGAGCGGCTTCAGCGATACCAGAAACCCTTCGATGAACGGCGCCAGGATGAACGTCAGGAACAGGAAGATACCGGCATAGATGCTGACGAGCTCGTACCAGCGGTAGCGGTTGATCATGGCGGGTTGCGTGCTCATCGGTTGGATTCTCCCGCGGAAAGCCGGCTTGTGACCCGGAAATAGGCCAGGCAGAAAATCGACAGGAAGATGCAGATCAGCACCGCGCGGGCAGCACCTTCGCCGTATTTCTTCGAACCGATCGCCGTGCGGTAGGTGTCGATGATCATCGTCGTCGTTTCACCATTCGGCCCACCCTGCGTCAGGATCCAGATGATGTCGAACGAGTTGAACGTGGCGATCAGCGACAGCATCGACATGGTGATCAGCGATGGGATGAGCAGCGGCAGGGTGATGCGGCGGAAGCGATAGAACCGCCCCGCCCCGTCGGTCCACGCGGCCTCATAGAGATCCTGCGGCACAGCCTGCATGGCTGCGAGCATATAGAGCGTCACCAATGGCACGCCGATCCAGACGTCGGTGATGATCGTCGCCCAGAATGCGGTCGAACCGTGGGCGAGGAAGGCAATCGGACCGTCGATGATGCCCCAGTTCTGCAAGACGCCGGAAATCATCCCGAACTGGCCGTTATACATCCAGCCCCACATGAAGATGCCAATCGCCATCGGCACGATCCATGGCGGCATGGTCAGCACGCGAAACAGCGCCCGGCCGGGGACCGCCGCGTTCAGCATGCAGGCCCCGAAGACGCCGATGATCATCTTGATGGCGACCGAGAAGAAGGTCCACACGAAGGTGCGGATGATGACCTCGGCAAAGGTGGTGTTGAAGATCTTCTCGTAATTGACCCAGCCGACCCAGTTGGTCGTCTTTTTCAATGATGCGTCGGTGAATGACAGGATGAATGTATCCAGAAGCGGATAGGCGACGATCACGACAACATAGAGAACGGCTGGCAGCAAAAGCATCCAGGCGAAGATGAGGGTGCTGCGCTGAACATTCATTTTGCGCTCTCCTTACGCCGCACGGGAGTGGAGCGCCTCGTCAAAGCGATCCCAGATCGGCCGCAGATCAACGACGGTGCGTTTGCGGCGCGCCTCGTCCATCGACAGTGCAAGAATGCCCGCTTCCAGCGCGTCGAGCGTCGAGACGGGGAGCGGCCGGCCATCGCGGACATGGCCGATAATGTCGGTGGCCATCTGCTCGTCGGCGCCGTAGTGCTGCGACAGTGCTGTCGCTGCATATTTGTTCTCGACGACCTTCTTGCCGGTCAGCATCTCGTGGACATCGAAATAGCCGCGGATGAAATCGCCCTCGGCCATGCCGCGGGACCCCATGATGCAGAAACGGCGGAACTGGTCGGGAACATTCAGGTTGGTATGGAAATTCATGCCGACGCCATTGGCATATTCGACGATCGCCACCTGGTAATCGATGATATCGCCGTCGCTGTCGAACACCTTGTCGGAGCCCATCCAGCCGCTTGGCTTGCGATGGAAGAGTTCGAGATCGTTGATGCCTTCCCGGGCCGGGTCGTTCGCCGGAATAAAGCTCTTGCGACCACCGAAGCTTGCCACCCGCTCGGGCCGCGCGCCAACAATGCCATTGTAGAGGTCGAGATCGTGGCAGCATTTTTCCAGCATGAAACTGCCGGAATAGCGCTCATAACGGCGCCAGTCGCGCATGAAGAACGCGCCATGATAGGGTTCGATATGCTCGGAAGCCTCGATCGAAACGATCTGGCCAAGCGTTCCGGCAGCCTGGGCGGCGCGCAGGTCCCGGTACATCGGCGCATAACGCAGCACCAGGCCAACCATCAGCCGCTCATGGCCGAATTTCGCCATCAGCCGGGCCAGTTCGATGCTCTCTTCGACTGTCGTGACGACCGGCTTTTCGCTGAAAACCTTCAGCCCGGCCTCAAGGCCAATGCGAATGTGATCGAGATGCAAATGATTGGGCGAGCCGATCATCAGGAGATCGAGCTTCTCGTTGGCAATCAGCTCTTCAGGCGTTGCGTAGGCGGTGCCGGCGGAGACGCCGTTTTCCACAAGGCCCGGCAAACCGGCGGGGCTCGGATCGACGTAACCCGCGATCTCGAAGCGCTCGTCCATGGCTTTGAAAACATAACCCAGATAGCCCAGACGGAATCCGAGTCCGATGATGCCAACTTTCATTCTTCTGGTATTCCCCGATTTTTATCGTAATTTATTTTCTCAGATTGAGGCAGATTTTCAAACCCGTCAATCGAAATCCGCAAAATCACTGGTTTTATGAAATTCATTTTCATGATCCTTCATGTGCAATGGCTCTAAACAAGGAAAATTATTCATAACCAGGCCCGCGGTGCCCTTGAATTGTGAAGACGTGCCACGGCATGCCGAGGAGTGCGTTCGACAGGGGCAGTCATCTGGCATGGCTGAGAAGTGCCGCGCTTTCAAACGACGGAGGAATATGGCTGCGGCGCCTTTGCAGGCTACCTATTGCCCATTGACCAGAGCAAGGACGAGCTGATGGATATTGCCGCCGTTGCTGAGTTCGGCCCGGTCGAAGTCCCGGCTCTGTTGCCGCTGGGCCCGTGAGAGTTCACCAAGACGAGCGGTCAATTCCGTGCGGATCTTCTGGCACTTTGGGTCATCGGCGACTGAAAGACCCACGGAAACGGCTTCAATCTTCTTTACCATATCCTTGATGAGATCGCCGTGCACAAGTTCATGCTGGCGTACCCCCGAAATGAAGGTGTCCCATCTTTTCGCAACCGGGGCCGGCAAGCGTTCCGCCGGTTTTGGCAAGACATAGGTTATGATCAGCTTGGGCCGTGCGACAGCCAGAACACAAGCAGTGCCACGCGGCTCATATTTCCGGGTCCAGGTCAGTTTGAAATTGGTGACGGCCATGGCCCGGCCGGCAGTTCCGATTTTTGGGCCACGTTCACCAATGGAGGCGTACAATTCGGCGCCGGTCTTGCCGGCAACGGAATAGGGCTGCACGTTTTCGACGGCCTGCCAGTTTGCCTGTGCAATATTTGGTATCAGGGCCATACAACCCGCCAGCAAACTCAAAAAACGAATGGGGTTCACGGGCGCTCTTTCAAAATTGTGCTGCATTATTCGTTCGCGATCACCGGGCAGGCGCTGTTTGCGATGAGGCCGTCCGCCGACCGGTTGTCGATTGTGAACCGGTTTTGCCCCCGATGGAAAGAGCCGGCGCGAGGTTAATCATCCTCATCGTCTTCGGTGATCTTCGTTCCCATCATATCTGCATCATCAGCCACTCTTTTCCGATTGAGCAAGCCGCTGTCCTCGAGCATTTCGATATCCGGCAGATCACGCAGGGTGTCGAAACCGAATGTCGACAGGAACGCAGGTGTTGTGACGTAGGTATAGGGTGCACCCGGCGTTGGGCTACGTGGGCCGGAGGTGATGAGCTTTGCCTGGCGCAGGCCGGCAATCGTGTCCCGGCTGACTTCCTTGCCGAACATGGCCGACAACTCACCGCGCGTCACTGGCTGATAGTAACCGATCGCAATCAGAATAATCGCCTCTTGCTGGCTGAATCCTGCCATCGGCTGCGTGGCCGCACCTGCTGCCCGGATCGCCGGCGCATAGGCGGCTTTTGTCCTGTGGTGCCAACCGCCCGCGACAGAAACCAAGTCAAACGGCCGGCCGCGCAATT
The DNA here is from genome assembly GCF_001424965.1 of Rhizobium sp. Root1204. Taxonomy (NCBI): domain Bacteria; kingdom Pseudomonadati; phylum Pseudomonadota; class Alphaproteobacteria; order Hyphomicrobiales; family Rhizobiaceae; genus Rhizobium; species Rhizobium sp. Root1204. The sequence goes on along the minus strand of NZ_LMCZ01000005.1, from coordinate 88,774 downwards.
CCTCGCGGATGTCGTCGATGATCAGGTCGATATTGCATTCTTGACCAACAATCCGGGCAAGGGTCGCACGATCGACAGGGGTGGCCGAAGCAAAGATCACCGCTTCTATACGGTTCATCCATTCGCGCCAGCGGAGCGCCGGTGACAGGGATACCAGTTCGCGATCGAACAGTGCGATGTCTTGACCTGCTGCTTTCCGTTTGCGCCCTCCGGTTTTGGCAATATCCTGTCCAGACATGGTCATAAGCCGTAAATGCGAAAGGTGGAGCGCCCTGACAGTTCCCGTACACCGCCGAGCATTTCAAGACGCTCAAACAACCGGCGGCTAGCCCAGCGGGAAAGATTGCCGTTGGTCGCGGAGGCCGACAGCGCATCCTCATCGAGCAATTGCTGCAGGACGGTTTCTGCGCCCTTGGTCCGCACTTTGGGTGCCACGGCTAGGAATTGCTCGGCACGGCGGTTGATCTCCACCGCCTGGCGGATCGCCTCACGTGCGCCTTGAACGAGAGCGAGGCAGACGGATCGGGCAAACGCCTCCTCATCGGGCCTTATGCGTCCCCTCCCCCCGGTCATCCTGAAGGCTGGTTCGTAGCGCTGCGCCATCAGCAGCGGAACAGGCCTTTGCCAGTTGAGCTTTTTCGCCAAAACCCAGTCCGCCAGCCACCAGCCAAGAATTTCCGCGTCCGGACGAAGACGCCATACCGTCGTTACCAGTTCAGCCACGACAAAAGGTGCGGCCCGCCCGTCCTGGGCCAAGTCGCCGGTGAGCTGGGAGAACTCCGCTAGCCTATCGTCCCATTTCAGTGCGAGGAGATCGGCGATGTCCCGCAATGTTTTTTCGTCGACCAGTTCACAATTCTGGGTGCTATGCGCCGACAATCTTTTATAGGCCAGGAAAATATTGCCGGCCGGCCCTGCATCGCCACCCGGCGCGCGCAACAAAACGGCATCACGTAGCGCGGGCTCATCTTCCGTCCGCCCCGTCAACCGTACTGCCGTAACCGCACATCTCAACCCGAGGCGCTGGCGCCAGGCGCCGGACCAGGCTGGCTCCGAGCGCACCAACTGGTCCAATGAACTCAGGGCCGCTCCCGCCATGAACGCCACATCGGCATCATTCGGCTCCCCGCGAGATTTGACCCACCCAGGTATGACCGGCAGGGGAATCGTTGTAGAAAGCGTGGGGACTGATCTCGAATCCATAGGCGAAGCTTATTCGAGAGGGGCGGTTTTAACCAGAGTAAATGTCAAAACCGCACAGGAGCCTTCTAAACGAAAACGACTGATAATATTAGTTTGCCGTTTGTTTGGTTTGGACCGCCTCAAATTTCTCGGAAGCAAGAGCGATTGCTTGCGACTGATCATTATCTCTCGGCAACCGTAGCCATATCGTAAATACGCCGATCGGTCCCCGGGCCCTCCCCTCCCCCAGCATGCGGGGGTTATTGAGCGGGCGGCGGATTGTTTTGACTCAAACCGCCTTGTTTTCAGCATTTTACACCGGTATCTAGCTAGACAGGCTAGATTGGAGCGGAACATGGAATGGCAGTTACAGGATGCGAAGAACCAATTCTCAAAAGTGGTTCAGAAAGCGAAATTCGAGGGTCCGCAGATTGTGACCTTACGTGGCGAGCGGGCTGCAATCGTGCTGTCGGCCAGAGATTATGATGCACTGAAAGCTGGGCGACCGACGCTTGTCGATGATCTTCTTGCAGCACCACCATGGGACGACTCTTCTGCCGACAGTATTTCGGCCCGCGAACGGTCGCCCAGCCGGAGCCCGGTGTTCTGATGTATCTGGTCGATACGAGCGTTATCTCCGAGGCGATCCGCGGTGCGCCAGAAGCGGTTGCCTGGTTGCGCGCGCAGGATTCGGCCGCCATCTACATCAGCGTGGTTACGATTGGCGAAATCATGCGCGGCATCGCCCAGAAGCAGGCGACGGATCGGAGAACTGCAGCGCATCTCGCTGAATGGTTGCGCAAACTCCGGCATGACCATACGGCGCAGATACTCCCGGTCACCGATCAGGTGGCTGTCGAATGGGGTCGGCTTGCCGCCCTTCGGCCGTGGAGTGACATGGACGGGTTGATCGCAGCCACTGCGATCGTTCATGATCTTGTTGTCGTTACGCGCAACGGCGCTGACTTTACCGGCGTCGGCCTATTGGTCGTCAATCCGTGGGATCTCGCTTGATGGTGTTGATATGACCGCTGACGAAAACGGGACTGCCGCTCCCGAGGCTGGCTCCAACGCTCCTCTCGATGGGCGCATCGACGAGACCCCGGCTCAACGGCCTGCTTCTCGTCCTGCCCGTCTCGATGGTCCTGGCGTCCATGTCCACGGTGGCGTCGAGGCTACCGGCTCCGCCAATACGCGGCGTGCCTATGCGAGTGATTGGAAGCATTTTTCCGCCTGGTGCCGGCGCCAGTCACTCTCTTCCGTTCCCCCGGAGCCGCAGAATGTCGGGCTATACCTCTCCGCTTGTGCCTCCGGTACTGTTGGTGGGAATAGAAAGCCAAACTCGGCTTCGACGATCGAGCGCCGGCTTTCCTCCTTGACCTGGAATTACGCCCAGCGCGGTCAATCGCTCGACCGCAAGGACCAGCATATTGCGGGGGTAATGGCTGGCATCCGCAACAGCAATGCACGGCCGCCGATGCAGAAGGAAGCGGTGACGCCGGAAGACATCAGCGCCATGCTTGAGACGCTCGACCGGGGAACGCTCCGCGGGTTGCGGGACCGGGCGATGCTGCTGATCGGTTTCGCTGGCGGCCTTCGCCGCTCGGAAATTGTCGGGCTGGATGTCGGGAAGAACCAGACGGAGGACGGCCGTGGCTGGATCGAGATTCTCGACAAGGGGCTGATTGTCACTTTGCGGGGGAAAACCGGTTGGCGTGAAGTTGAGATCGGCCGCGGCTCGTCTGACGCCGCCTGCCCGGTCGCCGCGCTCGGTACGTGGCTGACCCTGTCGCGCATCGCGCACGGCCCTCTTTTCCGGCGCGTAACCGGTCAAGGCAAAGCCGTGGGTGCTGACCGGTTGAATGATCAGGAAGTTGCCCGCCTGGTCAAACGCACGGCGCTGGCTGCCGGTGTCCGCGGAGATCTTGCGGAGGGCGAGCGGGCACTCAAATTCTCCGGCCACTCGTTGCGTGCCGGACTTATTTCCTCGGCTGAGCTCGATGAGCGCCCGGTACAAAAATAACTCGGCCGGGCCTCTGTCGAAATGACCCGCAAGCATCGGCGCCGCCGTGACCGGTTGAGGACAACCTGACGACAGCTACTGGCTTTTGAACGGCTGTTGCGACGTCACGGAAGGCCCGGAGAGCAAGTCTGATTGGGGCAGATTCTCTTGCTCGAATTGCGACGCAGACATCTCCTGACGAAGCGCGAGGAGGAGGAGGACCGGCGGCTTGCCGGTTGTCGCAAGCAAGGTGCGAAGCTGGCCGACCAACTTCACCACCGATGGGCTCCAACTGTGTTACTGGCTTCGGCGTCGCAAGATTGACTGCAAGTCAACCGCGCTTCAAGGCGTCGAGCGGATCGCGTTGTGATGTGCAGGATGACAAGTGCGAATGAACCTCTGGCGCTACAAGCCCGGATTCTTCATTTAGCAGCTGGGATCAGAAAGGACGATTCCCGTAGGGTGACGGCGTTCCGTGAAGACTAGCATTCGGCGCGCTATCCTTACTTGATGGCCTGCACGCGAAATTCGGAATGGCGAACTGTCTCTGGTCAGACGTTTTATCCACTGTCATTTAAAGTCACCTTCTGCGGTAGAGTAAGCGGCGGATGAAGCCGGGAAACTCTCCTTCCGATTTTGCAGAAGTTGTACATGTACAACACACCCGGCCCGTCATCTTTGGTTATATTCCGGGCGAAAACGAGCCATCAAATTCGTATGCCGAGTGCCGCCGTCAACAGCGTCTGGTGGGCATGGCTGAGGACTATGGGACCATCGGCCGGAGGGCGCGGGCCAATCGGGGAATCGTGGTTTTTGGACAATTGAAGGAGAGGGAGGGCAGGCGACAGGCCAGTGCATATTCCGGGGGAAACTCGCGGTTCGAGCCAACCAGCTATCGCGTGGCGGCGAGTTGTACATGTACAACGAAAAATGTCCCGAGTCGTGATGCTGTTGGTTAATCTCCTGTTAACGAAAAAGACTTTGCCACGCCGGATAGAATCGGGCCTAATGAGATCAGCGCATTTTGAGCGCTTATTAAAAAATAAGCGCGGATTGAGTCGGGGACAATATGTTGAACATCGCAGGCAATAAAAATGGTGAGAGCCTGCGCTCTCTGATCTCGTCCGACGCCGAGGAATTGTCGCGCCAGCTGCAGGCACACCAGCAGCGAACATTCCCGCCTACTGCTCAAAAAAGCATTCGCCAATTCACGCCTGCCGAAGCCGCCGATTTCATCGGTATTCACCAGGGCTATCTTCGCCAGATCGTTGCGGATGGACATGGTCCCGAACCGCTGGCGAATGGCCGCCGTCAATATTCGGTTCAGGATATCGAGAACCTTCGCCATCTTCTTGATGATGGAGGGAAGGGGCCTCGCAAATATGTCCGCCATCGCCGTGACGGCGAAAAGCTCCAGGTCATCTCGGTGATGAACTTCAAGGGTGGCTCCGGCAAAACCACCACGTCGGCGCATTTGGCGCAATTTCTTGCTCTGCGTGGCTATCGGGTTCTCGCGATTGACCTTGATCCGCAGGCGTCACTATCGGCACTGTTCGGTCATCAGCCTGAATTCGACGTCGGAGAGAACGAGACGCTGTACGGCGCCATACGCTACGACGGTGCGAGGCGGGACGTAACAGATATAGTCCGGGCGACCTATACGCCCAATCTCCACATCATTCCGGGCAATCTGGAACTGATGGAGTTCGAGCATGAAACACCCAAGGCTCTTGCCGGCCGGCACAAGACAGACTCCATGTTCTTTGCCCGCATTGGGGAATGCCTTGCCGAGATCGAAAGCGCCTATGACATCGTGGTGATCGATTGCCCGCCGCAGCTCGGATTCCTGACGCTATCGGCGCTCTGCGCAGCCACGGCGGTTCTCATTACTGTGCACCCGCAGATGCTGGATGTCATGTCGATGAGCCAGTTCCTGCATATGACCGGTGACCTTTTGTCGGTTGTCGAAGAAGCCGGTGGCTCGATGGACTACGACTGGATGCGATATCTTGTGACGCGTTATGAGCCGAACGACGGACCGCAATCTCAGATGTCTGGGTTCATGCGCTCCATCTTCGGAAACCGGGTTCTGGAAAATTCGATGGTCAAGTCGACGGCCATTTCGGATGCGGGGCTGACCAAGCAAACGCTATACGAAGTGGACAGGAACCAGTTCACGCGAGGCACATATGACCGTGCGCTCGAATCCCTCACTGCCGTGAATACGGAAATAGAGGATCTCATCAAGCGGACATGGGGAAGGAAGTAATTCATGGCCCGTAAGAACGTTTTCAACCTGATCGAATCGGATGTGACCTCGGCCGTGGAGAATGAGCCGGCGTTCACAAATTCCCGTCCGCTCGCAGGCTTTGAAAAGCCGTTGAAACGCGCAAGCCCCGTCGGGGCGATATCCCAGTCGCTCGGAGGCGTTCATGAGAAGGCGCAGCGCGTCGATGCGCTGGAGAAGCAGCTTGCCCAAGGACAGGCGATCGTTGAACTGGACACTTCAGTGGTGGACAGTTCATTCGTTGTCGACCGGCTCGGAGTCAGTTCCGAGGATCAGGAGCTTCTGATTTCGCAGATTCGTGAACACGGGCAACAAGTCCCAATTCTTGTCCGTCCGCATCCAGAGAGGGAAGGGCGCTTTCAAGTTGCCTATGGCCACCGGCGGCTTGCCGCCGTCAAGACTATCGGCGGCCCCATCCGCGCCGTTATCCGCGACCTGACGGACGAACAGCTGGTCGTCAGCCAGGGGCAGGAAAACAACGCCCGCACAGACCTGACATTTATCGAGCGGTCTTTCTTTGCTTCACGCCTGGAGGAACGAAACTTCAGCCGCGATGTGATCATGTCTGCACTGGGGGTCGATAAAGCAGCCCTTTCACGCATGATCGCGCTTGTGAACCGGCTTCCGGCTGAACTGATCGAGGCGATCGGTGCCGCTCCCGGTTTTGGCCGAACACGCTGGGCCGAGCTTGCCGATCTGATCGAAGACAAAAGCCGGAGAGAAAAAGCCCTCGAATCGCTTCTCGCTCCTGGCTTTGGCGACCTGACATCCGATGCGCGTTTCCAGGCGGTCTACGACCGGCTGCGAGAGAGCAAGGATAAGGCACGAAGCGCTTTCTGGAATGCCGGCACGCAGCGGAAGGCCGTGAGAATATCCGAAACGGGCGACGCATTGAAACTCGTGTTCGACAAGACGGTAGAGCCTGATTTCGGCGCTTATGTCGAAGGTAAGCTCTCCGCGCTTTATGCAGATTTCGTACAATCGAAAGAGACAACAGGAACAGGAGACTGAACCGCAAAAGAAAAAGGCCCCCAAACGTTTCCGTCGTGGAAGCCCTTCTCTGAAGTTTCGCAGCTAGAGAATCACATTTTCACGAATCATAGTCAAGAGTCTTTGGCATCGTTTTGGTGAGCAGATTTCTTTTGCCTGTTACAAGGTGAAGAAATGCAGGTTGGAAGTGTGACGACGCCCTTTGGGCGGCGGCCGATGACGCTTGCCATGGTGGCAAATCAAGTTTTAGGCCAGGAATTGGAGCCGGAAAAGTCGGCCGACAAATGGAAACTCTATCGTGCTTTGTGCGAGGCAAAATCGCGCCTCGGCGTAACAGACCGTGCTTTGGCCGTTATGAATGCTCTTTTGAGCTTTTACCCGAAGAATGAGCTGTCGGCGAACAACGGCCTGGTCGTGTTCCCGTCCAACACGCAGCTCTCGCTGCGTGCGCATGGAATGGCCGAGCAAACACTGCGCCGGCATCTGGCGGTTCTCATCGAGGCGGGACTTCTGTCGCGCAAGGACAGTGCCAATGGCAAGCGCTATGCACGTCGTGACCGGGCAGGGGCGATCGACGAGGCTTTTGGCTTTTCACTGGCACCGCTACTGGCGCGGGCAGACGACATCGAGCGTCTCGCTGACGAGGTTGTTGCCGAGCGGCTTCATATCCAGCGGCTACGTGAGCGATTGACCATCTGCAGCCGTGACGTATCGAAATTGATTGAGACTGCTCTGGAAGAGGGCGTCCCGGGCGATTGGATGACCACCCATGTACATTACAGAGCCCTCCTGACAGTACTCCCACGCAAACCGACGGCCGTGGAACTGACCGTGGCGCTGGAGCAACTTGGGGCATTGAGGGACGAAACGGCTAACCAGCTGGAAATGCGAATTAATAGACAGAAAATAAGCGGCAATGCCTTACAGAATGAGCGGCACATACAGAATTCAAATCCCGACTCTATTTCTGAATCTGAACCTGCTATCAGAAAAAAGCAGGGTGAAAATTCAATAAATCATCGGCAACAGCCGCGCGAGCCGATAAAGGCATTCCCGCTGAACATGGTGCTGACGGCATGCCCGGAAATCATCATGTACGGGCCGGGCGGGGGCATTTCCAGCTGGCGTGATCTCATGAACGCCGCTGTGGTCGTGAGATCCATGCTCGGCGTCAGTCCGAGCGCCTATCAGCAGGCTTGCGAAATTCTTGGCCCTGAAAACGCAGCGGCGGTCATGGCGTGCATTCTGGAGCGGGGTGGCCTGATCAATTCGGCAGGAGGCTATCTTCGGAATCTAACAGGCAAAGCTGAAAAGGGCGAGTTTTCGCTGGGTCCGATGTTGATGGCGCTGATGCGGGCAAATGCTCCCGGAGACCGGAAGGCTGGGTAGGCAAAGTCGTGTTATTTGACTGTCGGCGGTGGCGTTGCTGTCTAAGCCGGCCTGCGCAGACGGGGCGCTTGATCGTCTATAGGAGGTGGCGAATGGAAATCCTCAGGAGGGGCTGGGCGCCCGACATGAAACCCCTGGACCTGGTCGATGCGGAATTCGCGCATAAGCTCAAGCTGCTCATCCGTTTCGACGCCTTCGACCAGAATTTTATGTCCCCGATTGCGAACCAACCCGATAATATCCTGCAGCATGGCCTTACCTCTCGGAGTGCTGCTGTCGTGCAGAAACGAACGGTCGATCTTGACGGTGTCGAAATCGATCAGGCGAAGCCAGGAAAGGCCGGCAAAGCCTGTGCCGAAATCATCAAGCCAAATTCGAATGCCCAGCATCTTCAAATCACTGATGCAGCGCAGGATGTCCGAATTCATTTCCATTTCGAGACCTTCGGTGATCTCAAAGGCGAGCCGCCCGCCGGCAACGCCGGTCTCGCCAAGGATCGCAGCGACGGATGTGGCAAAACCCGGTGTCTTCAGCTGAATAGGCGACACGTTGACGCTGACGACACGAACGTGATTGTCGATCAGCAGTTCGGCGCAGACTGTCCGGATCGCCCAATATCCAAGGTTCAGGATGGCCCCCGTCCGCTCCGCTATCGGGATAAACAGGCCGGGAGAAACCGCGGTTCCGTCAAGCATCGTCAGGCGCATAAGAGCCTCGACGGCTTCAACGCGGCCGGACGAGACATTGCGGATCGGTTGATAGACCAACGATACGAGGTTCTGGCTGGTGGCAATTTTCAAGAGAGCCGCGATATTTTCGCTTTCATCACTGCTATGGGGATCATTGGGGTCGAACAGCTTGGCGCAGTTGCGGCCGCTCGCTTTGGCACCGTACAGGGCGCGGTCGGCCTCATGGATGATCTTTTCGAGCTTCGTGCCGGCCTGGCTTCGCGTAAACGCAGCCCCGACACTGACCGTGACGATCGACATGCCATCGCGGCGCTGCTGGTGCAGCAGACCCATGTTTTCGACGGTCCGGCAGATGTTTTCCGCCAGTTCTGAAACCTGCTCCAGCGTTTCCACACGCGCGAGCACAATGAACTCCTCGCCGCCATAGCGCCCGATCGAGCCGTTATGCTGCTTGATCGAATCGGCAAGGGCATCGGCAACCAGGATGAGGCAACGATCGCCTTCCTGATGGCCATAGCAGTCATTGTACTTCTTGAAGAAATCGACATCGATGAGGATTGCCGCAAAACTGGTGCCGTATTTCTGCCAGCCGCTCCAGTAGTCCCTCAGCCGTTGATCGATGGCACGGCGGTTTTCCAGTCCGGTCAGCGGGTCGGTATTCGACAGTCTAAGTAAGGCATCGCCTCGTTCGGACGCCTCCTTTTGCTGAACCTTTGCCTCAAGGGCGTTCAGGAAGACCTTGTAGCGTTCTCTGTTCAGCTTCCAGTTGACGTAGGAGGTGAAGACGAAGCAGGAGATGCAAAATGTGCCGAATGCGAGCTTATAGGAAGGATCTACCACCGGAAATGACTGCAATGCGGCCAGGAAAATAAGAAGAATGACTGCCGATGCGATCAGAGAAAGGCGGAACTGGAAGCTGAAGAACAGATTGACGCTCATCATGAAGATCGCGCCGAAGACCATGTAGTAGGAAATGCTGATGGTGTCCGCGGTCATGAGCGACGGATACAGCCAACCGGCATAGGCAACGACAAGGCCGGTTGCACAGGTCGTATCAATGATATCTGCGCTGGCATTCCAGCGGACCTCGGCTTCCAGCAGGAAGAAAGCAATCGTCCCGATGACGAAACGGGATGCGATTACGTATTTGGCAACGTCTGGAACGAGCAGGATGTCGGTAATGGAAAACAGCAGGTAGACCGCAATCGCGATCCACATTCCCTGCCGGGTATCGTGGCGCCGCGTGCTCTGGCCTTCTTCACGGTAGAGTGTGCGAAGCTCCGCCGATGCCGGTCTCGGCGGCTCAGCATTGAGATCAATCTCCACTACATCGGCCAGCGTGTGCTTCATGCACGTTCCATGGGGTTGCGTCGCATCCTTCCACCCTTGAACTGCCCTTATCGGTACTGCCACCACCCGATGCATATGCACGCGCAGGGCAGCGAGGCAGCCCAGCAAGAAAAGGCAGCACTTTTCGGCACAATATTGGACGTACATTAAGTTTTCCTGAATTTGCCGAAGGTTAGCGGGTCGGTGCGGTAAACCCAACTGATACGCGAGCGCGTTAACCATGCCATGCGGATACGTGCAATTTCGATTGGCACTGCACTCGTTTTTCCCCATAATGTTAATGATCTATTAACGCACGAGGCTCGAGTGACCCAAATCAAGATAGCTTTTGACGGCGAAAGCCTAATCACCCCTGCGGCGATAACCTCTGAACTATCCTCCTCCCAAAACGAACTTCACTATGAGCAACTGGCCACTGGCCGCGTAGAGGTTGCGCTTGCGCTGAAAATTGCGCAGCAACAGATCCAGGAGGATCAAAATCCGGCGTTGATCATCCATCGTCTGATCGGCGTACTTCACGAAACGCGCCGCCGATATCATCACAATGTCTGGCAGGAATTGATCCCGATCGTTCAGAATCATCCGGTCGCGGATTTCTTCCATCAGGATCCCTTCACGCGCTGGTCCTTCGTGAAGCCCCGTGGCTATTCCGGTGATGCGCAGCTGATCGATTTCATCTATGGGCACCCGAGCGTTGCGGACGAAATCGCCAAGGCGTCGCCGCTGGGCAAGGAACTCTATGGCTATACCAGCCAGTCCCCTTCGCCAGTTGCCGTGCGCGAACGGCGCGATCTCCTAACGCGCTATGTGGATGAAATCGCAACAGAAAAAGGTCCAGAGACCGAAATCCTGACGGTGGCAGCTGGCCATCTTCGCGAGGCCGATAACTCCGTCGCTCTGCGGGAAAAGCGGATCAAGCGTTGGGTGGCCCTGGACCAGGACCCGCTTAGTGTTGGTTCGATGGTCCGTGACTTCAACGGCACATGCGTCGAGGCGATCGACGGCTCCGTTCGCGGCCTGCTGACGAAATCGCACAAGCTTGGCAAGTTCGACTTCATCTATGCGGCAGGTCTCTATGACTATCTCGCCGACAAGGTGGCGATCAAGCTGACGCAGACCTGCCTGGATATGCTGAAGCCGAACGGCGTGTTTCTGTTCGCGAATTTCTCGCGCGACGTCGATGACGACGGCTATATGGAAACCTTCATGAACTGGGCGCTATTGCTGCGTTCGGATGTGGAAATGTGGAACATCATCAATGCCAGCGCCGACCGTAATTCGGTCGAGGCGCGCGTGGAATTCGGCGAAAACCGGCACATCGTTTACGGCATCATCCGCAAACGCAGCTAAGGTTTGAGGGGGCGGGATAACCGCCCCCAGCCTCTCAACCTTTGAACAGATACTGCTCAATCGAGGCCGGCTTCATCTCGATCGAGAATCCTGCGGCCTTGGGCGGCATATAGGCTGCATTCTCGATGATGCAGGGCTCCAGAAAATGTTCGTGCAGGTGGTCAACATATTCGATCACCCGGCCATCCTTGGTGCCGGATACGGTGATATAGTCGATCATCGAAAGGTGCTGGACATATTCGCAAAGGCCGACGCCTCCGGCATGCGGCCAGACCGGCAGGTCATATTTGGCTGCAATCAGAAGAACCGCCAGCACCTCGTTCAATCCGCCCATACGGCATGAATCGATCTGGACGATGTCGATCGCGCCCTCGGCGATGAACTGCTTGAACATGATGCGGTTCTGGCACATCTCGCCGGTCGCGACCTTGACGGCGCCAATGCCGGCGCGGATCTTGCGATGCCCGGCAACATCGTCGGGGCTGGTCGGCTCCTCGATGAAGAAGGGCTTGGCGAATGCCAGCTTGTTCACCCAGTCGATGGCCTCATTGACTTCCCAGACCTGGTTGGCGTCAATCATCAGATAACGATCAGGACCGATGACTTCACGGGCGATGCGCAGGCGGCGGATATCGTCCTCAAGATCGCGGCCAACCTTCATCTTGACGTGGTTGAAGCCTGCATCGATCGCTTCCTGGCAAAGGCGGCGCAATTTCTCGTCGTCATAGCCGAGCCAGCCGGCGGATGTCGTATAGCAGGCGTAACCTTCGGCCTCGAGTGTCGCGATGCGCTCTGCCTTGCCGGTTTCGGCGCGCTTGAGGATCGCGACGGCCTCGTCGCGGGTCAACACATCGGTCAGATAGCGATAGTCGACGATGTCAGCGATCTCTTCGGCCGGCATGTCGGCAATGAGACGCCAGACAGGTTTTCCCGCCTGCTTGGCGAGCAGGTCCCAGACCGCATTTACGACGGCGCCGGTGGCAAGATGCATGGCGCCCTTGTCGGGTCCGATCCAGCGCAACTGGCTGTCGCCGGTCAGATGCCGCCAGTATTTGCCGGGATGAGCGAGGACGTCAGCAAGTTCGGTCCCGACGACCAGGTGCTTCATCGCATTGATTGCCGCGCAGCAGATCTCGTTGCCGCGGCCGATGGTGAAGGTCAGGCCGTGACCCGAAAGCCCATCCGTGTCGGTGTCGAGAATGACGTAGGCGGCGGAGTAATCCGGATCGGGGTTCATCGCATCCGAACCGTCAAGGCTTTGCGAGGTGGGGAAGCGAAGGTCGAACACGCGGAGATCGGTGATGCGGGTCATGGGTTTGCTCCGAAAAGATATGGCGGCAGGCTGTCGTCGTGGGATTTCGAATTGGCCGGCGTGGCAAGGTGCTACGCCGGCCAAAACCTCAGATGTCTGCCCGTGTTGTTTGCTTCTGGCTTCCCAGACCCTCGATGCCGAGTTCAACGACATCACCAGGCTTCAGGTAGCGCGGCGGCTTCATGCCCATACCAACGCCGGGCGGCGTGCCGGTGGAGATGATGTCGCCGGGATGCAGCGACATGAACTGGCTGAGATAGGAAACGAGGAAGGCGGCGCCATAGACCATGGTCTTCGTCGTGCCGTTCTGCACGGTCTCACCGTTGACCTTCAGCCAGAGCCCGAGGTCCTGCGGATCGACGACCTCGTCCTTGGTCACCAGCCAGGGGCCGATCGGGCCGAACGTGTCGCAGGATTTACCCTTGGTCCACTGGCCGGAACGCTCGATCTGGAAGGCGCGTTCGGAAACGTCGTGGACGGTGCAATAGCCGGCGACATAGTCGAGGGCGTCGGCTTCGGAGACATACTTTGCCGTCTTGCCGATGACGACGCCGAGTTCGACTTCCCAATCGGTCTTTTCCGAACCGCGCGGGATCAGCAGATCATCGTTGGGGCCGACAATAGCCGACGTCGCCTTCATGAAGACGACGGGTTCCGGCGGAACTGCCATGCCGGATTCCGCCGCATGGTCGGCATAGTTGAGGCCGATGCAGATGAACTTTCCTGTACCGGTAACGCAAGGACCGATGCGCGGCGTGCCAGAGACCAGTGGCAGGCTGACCGGATCGAGCTTTGCCAGTGCCGAAAGTGCCGCCGGATCGATATCCTTGCCGCCAATATCGGAGACGTGGCCCGAGAGATCACGGATCTGGCCGTTAGCATCGAGCATTGCCGGCTTTTCGGCGCCGGGTGCGCCATAGCGAAGAAGTTTCATAAGCGTGTTTCCTGTTTCAAGGCGTCAGATCGTCCAGCCGCCATCGATGGCATAGGCTTGGCCGGTGGTGTAGGTCGCGCCGGCGAGATAGACTGCGAGGTCGGCGATTTCTTCCGGTGTGCCGAGTCGGCCCATCGGCTGGCGGGCGATGAAGGCGGCGCGGGCGGTATCATAGTCGCCCTGCGAGCGCATGCGCTCCTGCAGTGAGGGGCTTTCAACCGTGCCGGGGCAAATGGCATTGCAACGAATGCCCTGCGCAACATAATCGGCGGCAACGGCCTTGGTCAGGCCGATCACGGCAGCCTTGGTGACGCCGTAGGCGAAGCGGTTGGGCACGCCCTTGATGCTGGAGGCGACCGACGACATGTTGACGATCGAGCCGTCGCCGCGCGCCAGCATGCCCGGAAGCACGGCGCGGATGGTGCGGATCATCGCCTTGACGTTGAGGTCGAAGGCGAACTCAAGGTCGCTATCCTTCATCTCCAGAACAGAGCCGCCGTGAACGACACCGGCGCAATTGAACAGTACATCGATGTCGCCGATTTCGGCAATCAATGTCGAAACGGCATCAGCTTCCAGAACATTGAGAATGTGGGTGGAGATGCCCGGTTGCTTCGCCAGAGCGGCAAGAGCTTCGGCGTTGATGTCGGTGGCATGGACGATCGCGCCCGCCTTGGCAAAGGCGAGGGCGGACGCCTGGCCTATGCCTTGCGCTGCAGCAGTGATCAGGACTTTCTTGCCGGTCAGATTGGCGGTCATGTCATTGGCCTCTTTTAGGTTTTCTTGCGTTCGACGATCAGAATGTGGTCGGCGGCGAGCACGACTTCGTCGCGTTGGTTGATGACTTCGCAGCGTTCAATGACGCGGCCGGATGCAGGCCGCTTCGGGTCGTCATCCTTGGCCGCGATCGTCACGCGCGTGCGGATCGTATCACCAATGTGGACCGGACGGACAAACCGCAGCCGATCATAGCCGTAGGAAAATGCGACCGGATTGATCAGCGACGCGGTGAGGCCGACGCCGATCGAAAAGATCATCGTGCCATGGGCGATGCGCTGGCCACCCGGCAGGGTCTTGGCGAATTCGGCATCCATGTGATGCGGAAAGAAATCACCGGTATGGCCTGCATGCACGACGAAATCGGTCTCGGTGATCGTGCGGCCTGTGGTCAGCCGGACAGCGCCCAACTCATAGTCTTCGAAATGGATTGTCTGTTCGCTCATGGCTTACGTCCCGGGTAAGGGCGCCAGCGGCGTTGCCGGCTGCGCACTGGATTGATAGGCGGCTTCGACCAACGCCATGGTCTGCCAGGCATCCTCGACGGAGCCGATCAGCACGTCGTCTTCGCCGGTAGCAAAGCGCTGCAGGTTGGCCATGCGATTGGCGAAAGCATCGGGAAACCATGCACCTTGCAGCGGCACGGAAACCCATTCGTCGCCCCCGGCCGGGCGGATCCAGAGTTCGTCCGGCTCGCCGCGCGGATAATCGAGATTGACGCCGAGTTTGATATAGGCACCACCCTTCGTACCAGAAATGCGGAACTCGCAGGCTTGGAACTTGCGGCCGAAATCATGGTCATGATTGACGGAGAGAACGCAGCGCAGCCTGTCACCATAATCAAGGATTGCGGCTGTGCGGGTCTGGGCAACATCATGGTTCGGATGACCGATCGTCTTGGCGTGGACGCCGAGTGGGTTGCCAATCAAACCACGGATGAAATCCAGGTAGTGGATGGAGTGCATGGCAATCTCGATGCGCGGCAGACCCTTGAGGAAAGGCCATAAGCCCCACGGTGTCGCCAGCGCCAGCCAGGCGTCGAAATCGACGATTTCGCCAATAAACCCGCGTTCGACGGCATCTTTGAGAGCCAGCATCATTGGCGCGAAGCGCAGCTGGAAATTGACGGCCGCTTTCAGCTGCCGCGCACGGCAAATCGCCAGAATTTCCGTTGCTGCCTCTAAATCTGAACCCATCGGTTTTTGAATGAGCGCGGCAGCGCCAACGGGCAATTTCGACAGTATCGCGGCATGTGTTGCGGGCGGCGTTGCGAGATCGAAGATTGCGTCTTTGACTGCGAGCGCGTCATCTTCTCGGGCAAAGGTGCGGATACCCCACGCTTCTGCCAATGCGCGAGCTTTCTC
This sequence comes from Rhizobium sp. Root1204, assembly GCF_001424965.1. Taxonomy (NCBI): domain Bacteria; kingdom Pseudomonadati; phylum Pseudomonadota; class Alphaproteobacteria; order Hyphomicrobiales; family Rhizobiaceae; genus Rhizobium; species Rhizobium sp. Root1204. The sequence continues at coordinate 73,148 of NZ_LMCZ01000005.1, read as the reverse complement.
TGCATTGGGATCGTAGAGACCGGCAACCGGAAAACCGGCTTTCCTGTAGGCGGGTAGATGGGCATCGCCGACAATGCTTCCGGCACCGAAAATGACGATGGGGTGAGGTGCGACAGGCTTTGGCCACCATTGCCGCAGCGTTGCCGGATCGAAGTACTCAATCATGATGGAACACCTCTTCCATCATTGCCCACCACTCACCGTCCTTGCGGGTGGCAAGCGGCTTCTGGCAGGGCATGCAGACCGACCACCATTCCTGGTTTTTCGGATGCGCCGCCATCTTCGCCATATCGGCGTCAAAATCTGTCCCGGTATATTCCCAGTAGCCGAACAACAGATTTTCCGGCTCCTTCAGGAATATCGAATAGTTGGTGATGTTGCACTCGGAGATCAGGGCAAGGATTTCCGGCCAGACGGCCGCGTGCAGCCGCTTGTATTCTTCGATCTTCGTCGGTTCCAGCCCGATCACCATGCTCATGCGCTGCATCACCGCCTCCCGTCAGGCCCGGAATTCGCGGGTGAATTCTGTAACCGAGCGCGATTTGACGGCATCCCAATCCCAGGAAATGCCAATGCCCGGCTCGGATGGCGCCAGCGCCTTGCCGTCGACAATCTCCATGCGCTTGTCCGTCAGATCATCGAGCTGGGGAATATACTCGACATATTTGCCGTTCTGTACCGCGCAAACGAGGCTGACATGCAGTTCCATCAGGAAATGCGGGCAGACGGGAATGTCGAAAGCTTCGGCCGCATGGGCAACCTTCAGCCACGGCGTGATGCCGCCAATGCGGGCAACATCGACCTGGACGATCGAGCAGGCACCCTTCTGCATGTACTCGCGGAAATGCCGGATCGAATACATGGATTCGCCGACGGCGATCGGCGTGGTGGTCGAGCGCGACAGCCGGATATGGCCGTCGAGATCATCAGCCGGAAGCGGTTCCTCGATCCAGGCGAGATCAAGTTCCTGCAAGCGTCCGGCACGCCGGATGGCTTCATCGACCGCAAAGCCCTGATTGCAATCGGTCATGATCTCAAAGGCTGGACCGACAGCCGCGCGCACGGCCGACAGCCGCTCATAATCTTCCGAGCCGTGCGGACGGCCGATCTTGATCTTAGAGCCGGAAAAGCCCTTGGCTTTCGCCTGCAGCGCATCATCGACCAAATCCTGCTTGTCGATATGCAGCCAGCCGCCTTCGGTCGTGTAGAGCGGGCAACGGTCGCGGGCGCCGCCGGCGAGCTTCCACAGTGGCAGGTTCTGCTTCTTCGCCCGAAGGTCCCACAGGGCTGTATCGACAGCGGCCATAGCCAGCGCCGTGATCGGGCCGATCGTCGTGGCGTGAGTAGCAAATTCCATTTTATGCCAGATCGCCTCGATGCAATCGGCATCCGCGCCGATGAGCAGCGGCACGAGATGGTCGGACAGCAACCGCATGACCGACGAGCCGCCTGTGCCGATCGTGTAGCTGTAGCCGGTACCGGCCGCGCCGTCGGAATCGGTGATGGTGACGAAGGGCGTTTCCTGGCTGACAAAGCTCTGGATCGCGTCGGTCCGCTTGACCTTCGGCTGAAGGTCGACCATGCGCAGTTCGATTTTTTCAATACGGGCCATTACAGATTCCTCAGGCTACCAGGCTCTTGCCGGTGGTCAGGTCAAACAGATGCGCTTGCGAGAGATCGAAGCTCATCTTGATGCTCTGGCCGGAGGGCAGGGGGCGCGGATTGAGCATGCGCGATACCCAATCGCGGCCGTTGAAGCCAACAAAGACCAGTGTCTCATTCCCCAGTGGTTCGGTGATCGAAACCGGCAATTCCAGTTCCGCGACCGCTTCGGCATCACCGGAGTTCAGACCATGGCCGGCCGGAAAGAAATCGTCGGGGCGAAGGCCGAAGGTCAGCTTCTGACCGGAGGTCAGGCTCTGGCGGAATTTCGGCGGGATCGGCAAAGTGGCGCCGCTGGCGAAGACCAGTTTTCCGTCAGCGACCGTCACGTCGTCCATGTTCATCGGCGGCGAGCCGATGAAACCGGCAACAAACTTGGTCAGCGGGCGGTTGAACACTTCTTCCGGGGTGCCGACCTGCTCGATATGGCCATCGCGCATGATGACGATACGGTCGGACAGCGTCATCGCCTCGACTTGGTCATGCGTCACGTAGATCATCGTCGCCTGCATGCGGGCATGCAGCTTCTTGATTTCGGTGCGGACCTGCGTGCGCAGTTTGGCATCGAGATTGGACAGCGGCTCGTCGAACAGGAAGACGTCAGGACGGCGGACGATCGCCCGGCCCATGGCGACACGCTGACGTTGGCCGCCAGAGAGCTGCGAGGGGCGGCGTTCGAGCAGATGCGTGAGATCGAGGATGGCGGCGGCATCCGCTACCTTTTCCTTGATTTCTTCCGGTGGACGCCCGGCGATCTTCAGCGAAAAGCCCATGTTCTCGCCGACCGTCATATGCGGATAGAGCGCATAGGACTGGAACACCATGGAGATGTTGCGCGCACGCGGCGGCAGGTCGTTGACGACATTATCACCGATCTCGATCGTGCCGCCGCTGACATCTTCGAGGCCAGCGATCATTCTCAGCGTCGTCGATTTTCCGCAGCCGGACGGGCCGACCAGCGCGATAAACTCGCGGTCCTTCACTTCCAGGTCGATGCCGTGCACCACTTCCAGCGCGCCGTAGCGCTTGACCAGTTTCTTGAGACTGACGGGAGCCATGAAATTATCCTTTGACCGCGCCGAAGGTGAGGCCGGAGACGAGGTGTTTTTGTATGATGAAGGTGAGTGTCAGCGCCGGAATGATCATCACGACGGCGAGCGCACACATGCCACGCCAGTCGATGGTGAATTCGGCGGTATAATCGAGCAGGCCGACCGGCAGCGTCTTGGAATTCACCGAGCGGGTGATCTGCGACGCCAGCGCGTATTCGTTCCAGGAGATCAGGAACGCGAAGATGCCGGCTGATGCGATGCCGGGACCAGCCAGCGGAAATTCCACCTGCCAGAAAGCCTGCCAACGGGTGCAGCCGTCGATCTGGGCAGCTTCGGCCAGATCCTTCGGGACCTGCCGGAAGAAGCCGTCGATCAGCCAGATGGTGAAGGGCACGTTCAGCGCGACATAGGTGAGAATGAGCGCAAAATGCGTGTCGATGATGCCGGTGCGGGCAAAGATCATGAACAAAGGCAGCGACAGCGCAATACCGGGCACAGCGCGGGTCAGCATGAAGCCAAGGAAGATCGCCGATTTGCCCTTGAACTTGTAGCGGGCAAACGCGTAGCCACCGGCCATGCCGATGCCGAGCGCGATGATCGTCGATGTGATCGAAATAATCAGCGAGTTGCGGAAATAGGACCAGACCGGAATGCCACCCTGGCCGGCACCTGAAAACATCGACCGGTAAGCATCGAGCGACAGGTCCTGCGGGATCCAGACCGGTGGCTTTGCCATGATCTCCACGGTCGGACGCAGCGAGGACAGGATGATCCAGAAACCGGGCAGGCAGATGATCAGCATCGCCACGAACAGGGTGACGATATGGGCGAGCGAATAGAGGCGCTTGCGCAGACGATGGGACGAATTGATATCCATTACCACTCAGCTCCGATCTGCTGGCGCGCGGCTGCGAGCTTGCGGAAGAAATAGACGGTGAAGAGGATCGACAGCACGATGGCGAAATAGGCCATGGCGTTGGCCATCCCCATCCGGGCATCGCCATAGGCCGTACGGCCAACCAGCGTCCACAGGAGCTCGGTGCGCTTGGCAGGACCGCCGTCGGTCATGATCTTGACGATGTCATAGGCCCTTGCGACGTCGAGCGAGCGGATGGTCATGGCGATGAAGGCGAACGGCATCAGATAGGGCCAGGTCACATAGCGGAAGGTCTGCAATGGCGTGCAGCCATCGACGTGGGCAGCCTCGATCGGATCGCGCGGCATGGCGAGAAGGCCTGCCAGGATCAGGATGGCAAAGACCGAGGTGGACGACCAGACTTCGGCAACCGTGATCGAAAACAGAGCCAGATTGCCATTGATCAGCCACGGGATCGCCTGGTCCGTCAGCCCCAACGATTGCAGCGCATTGTTGATCAGGCCGATATTGTCATTGAACAGGAATTTGAACTGGAAGCCGACGAGTACCGGCGAAAACATCATCGGAAACATCATCAGGGTGCGCAACAGCCGTTGACCGCGCACGGCCTTGGAGACCAGCAAAGCAAGACCGAGGCCCAAAAGCATTTCGGCATTGAGCGCAATCGTCAGGAACAGAACCGTGCGGCCGAAGGCGACCCAGAAATCCCAGCTCGAAATGACGGTGATGTAGTTGCGCAGGCCGATGAAGACATAGAGCGATTCCGGCTTGGTCAGGCGAAACGGCGTAAAGCTCGAATAGAAGGAGAGCGCCAGCGGCACGACGACAACAGCCGCAAGAACCAGGAACGCTGGAAACAGCAGCAGCACTGGTGCCGATAATCTGGATAGTTTCATGTCGCGCCCTTTGATTTGCGCCGGAAATTGAAATGCGGCGCCACGGCAGAAGCCGTGGCGCCGCGTCAGTTCAATCAAAGCTTGCCGGCATCCTGTAGGATGGTCGTGGCCTTCTCGGCAGCGCTATCGAGAGCCTGCTTCGATGTCTTGTCGCCAAGGATCGCAGCCTGCAGCTCAGGATAGACCGAGTTGGAGATTTCGATCCATTCGGCTGTCTGCGGAACCGGGAAGGCATGCTTTGCCGCTTCCTGGAAAGCCTGCAGAACTTCGGTCTTGTAGGCATCGCCTTCGGCGGCCTTGATGTTGTAATCCCAGACGGCGCTGCGTGTCGGCAGCGGGCCGGTCGCCGATTCCAGCTTCTGGCTGTCTTCGTTGGTCAGCCACCAGACGAGCGAAGCGGCTGCTTCCTTGTTGGCGCAGGATTCCGTGACCGAGAAGCCGTGGTGACCCGACCAGCCGGTGCGCTTGCCGGACGAACCGGCCGGCTGAACCTTCACGCCGACATTACCGGCAACCTTGGAGGATTTCGGATCGTTGAAGAAGCTCGCCCAGCCAGGCCAGTCGAGATTGAGAGCGATCGAGCCGGACGCAAAGCCCTGGCCGAGGTCGTCCCAGAGATAATTGGTCGTTCCAGCCGGAACGGCCTTGTCCTTGTAAAGCTTGACGAACCAATCGAGTGCGCGGACGCCAGCGTCGGAATTGAAGGCCGGGCGGCCATCCTTGTCGAGATATTCACCGCCTTCGGCCACCAGCATTTCATAGAAGCGGCCATTGATCGCCTCTTCTTTGCCGGCGAACTGCGTGCCGTAGAATGTCGGAGGCGACGAGAAGAATTCGGCCTGGTCGGAAACCTGCGCCCAGGTGTCCGGCGGGGTCAGGTCGTAGCCGTACTTGGCCTTGAAGGCCGTTTTCTTGGCTTCGTCCTGATAGAGGCTCTTCTGGTAATAGAGTGCCGACACGTCGAACTGGGCACGTGGCAGCATGACCAGCTTGCCATCGAGGGTCGAGGCGGCAATCAGCGCCGGTACGAATTTTGCAAGTTCCTCAGCCGGGATCAGCGGCGTCAGGTCGGTATAGATATCGGGATATTGCGGCGCGAACGACGAATGGTTTGAACCGACGCACCAGCTGAGGCCACCGGTGGCGATGTCTGACTTGATTTCCTTGTCGAGTTCGAAATGGTTCTTCTTCGAGAGGATATTGACCTTGGCGCCTGTCGCCTTTTCCCACTCGCCGATGCGCTCATAAAGCTTTTCGTATTGCTGGCCACCGATGAGCTTGGCATCGATCGTCACGCCGTCGAATTTGCCGGGCAGGTCTGCGGCTTGCGCCGCGACCGAGCAAGCAAACAAAATTACTCCGGCAGAGACGCCGGAAAGCAGCTTGTTCATGATTTCTCCTCCTCACGTCCACACCATCCCAATGGCGGGAATTCCTCATTTGTGAGGAATTGATTTATATACAAACAGCAAATGCACCCTTGCGTCAAGCCACAACTTTGCTTTGTCGTGCGCCTCGTATGCGTATATGAAGTATCTCATTCACAGGGGGAGATGTTGATGGACACTGACGAATCCGACCGCTACCGCGCACCGGCGCTGGACAAAGGTCTCGATATTCTTGAGTTACTGGCCGGTGTCGATGGCGGCCTGACGCAGGCTGAGATTTCCAAGAAGCTTGAGCGCAGCCCGAACGAGTTCTACCGTATGCTCGACCGGTTGGTCCGGCGCGGTTATGTGACGCGGATTGATGGCGACCGCTACTCGCTGACGCTCAAGCTGTTCGGCTTGGCGCAGCTGCATGCGCCGGTGCGGCGATTGGCATCCTATGCGACCCCGCTGATGCGCGACCTTGCCCAGCGCAGCCGTCAGGCCAATCATCTTGCCGTTTTTGATCGTGGCTTTGCTGTCGTCATCGCCCAGCAGGAAGCTCCGGATTACTGGGGCATTTCGATCCGCGTCGGCTCGCACATCAGCCTGTTCGACACAGGTTCCGGTCACGTTCTGCTCGCATTCCGGTCTGAGGAAGAGCGGCAGATGATGATTTCCGAACATGTGAAAAGCCAAACCGAGCCACCCTTGTCCGATGATTTCTTCGAGCGGCTCGACCGGATCCGCGAGCGCGGATACGAGATGATGGCCAGCGCCCAGACCGCTGGCGTCTATAACCTGTCGGCGCCGATCCTCGGGCCGGACGGGCGCGGCATCGCCGCATTGACCTGCCCCTATATTGCACTGGTCAACGCTCCGTCCGCCCCTGATATATCCGAAAGCATCGCGCTTTTACAAAAGACGGCTGCCCAGCTTTCGCTGCTCGCCGGATCAGACGTCAGCCATACGGAATAGGCAGGAATTCAGAGCACTTGGGTGATGAACTTCTTATTTGAATGATATCTTCTTGTGTGAAATAGTCGAGAATAACGCCGGGGAGGACACGGACGATGATCATCGATACCCATCTGCATTTGATTGACAGGGCGGCACTTGCCTATCCGTGGCTGTCGAGCGTACCTGCGCTGGATCGGGATTTTCTCTATGAAACTTATGCGACCGAAGCCAGACGCTGCGGCATCGGGGCTGCCCTGCACATGGAGGTTGATGTCGATCCCTCGGAGATCGAGGCCGAGATCGGCTATGTCCAGACGCTGTCGCAACGCCCCGAAAACCTGATTGCCGGCGCAATCGCCGCCTGCCGTCCGGAAGAGGCGGGTTTCGCCGCCCATCTCGAGCGCCAGCAGGCGAACCCGTTCGTCAAGGGTTTCCGCCGTGTGCTGCATGTCGTTCCCGATGACGTCTCGGAAGGTGCATTGTTTCGCGAGAACATCAAACGGCTTGGTGGGACTGGCTTGTCCTTCGACCTTTGTGTTCTGCCGCATCAGATACCGAAAGCCATCGCGCTGGCCGATCTGGCGCCGGACGTCCAGTTTATCCTCGACCATTGCGGCGTTCCCGCCATCGCTTCCGGCGCCGTACAGCCGTGGCGGGACAATATGATTGAGATCGCCAAACGCCCAAACGTCACCGCGAAGATTTCCGGCGTCGTCGCCTATGCCGAAGCGGAAAACTGGTCGGTCGAAACCTTGCGGCCTTATGTCGAGCACACGATCGCGCAATTCGGCTGGGATCGTGTCGTCTGGGGCAGCGATTGGCCGGTCTGCACGCTTGGCGGAGGTCTGTCGACCTGGATGGCGGCGACGCATGCGCTGCTGGCCGGATGTTCGCAAGGTGAGCGCGACAAGCTGCTGTCAGGCAATGCAAAGCGGCTTTGGCGTCTCTAAACAGGTGGCCGGCGTTATCCGCCGGCCGGTCCTTCTATCGGAAGCTTTCAGCGAACAGCTGATTGATATCGGCCACCACTAATTTGGCCGATTGACGCTGCAACAGGCCTTCGTTCAAACGATCCGATGCTGCCTGCTGGAAGCCCATGTAGCCATCGTGGCGGGGCCTGACCCAGGCGGCGTCAAGCGTCGCGTGGGTGGCGCGATAGAAGTCGGCAGTGGCGAGATTGACCGCCGCATCCTCCCACGCGTGCGCATGGCCCGGCTGTCCGCCCGCTGCGGCGTAATCGGTCTTCTGGATATCGCCGCTGGCGATCCAGTAGGCAAAGTCGATGGCGGCATCTGGGTTTTTGGAAAATGCCGAGACGGCAATACCGGTTCCGCCCAGCGCCGAGCCGATCGGGCCGCCGTCGTCCACCGGTGGAATATCGCCGAAACGAATGAGGCCCGGCCGGAAGCCAGCCACGGAATAGCTGACATAACCATAGATCAGTGGTGATACGGCGGCTTTTGCCTCTGGCGCTGCCATCCGTTCCAGAATCGCGATCGGGTCCATTTCAAAGCAGGCTGGATCGACCAGACCGGCGATCTCGCGCAACATCTCGAAAACCTGGATACCGGTTTCCATGCCGATCAGATCGCCCGGCCCCTCGACCGCACAAGGCCGTCCGAGGTTGCCGCAGAGTGTGTAAAAACACATCAATGAATGGGGCGGGCGCAGTGGGATGAGGACTTTTCCAGCTCGTGCCAACTCAAGCATCTCTGGCCAATTGGCAGGTGGCGTGGCCTGCAAATCAGGCCGCCAGGCCTGCACCTGTGTTGCCGCATCGATAGGAAATGCCCATTGGCGGCCCTGCCATGAATAGCTCGGATAGGATCTGCCGACACTGGCGGCGGCCAACGCCGCACGTTCGCCCTCGCGTCCGGCAATATCCAATGGCAGCAGGCATTTCTCATGAGTGATCTGCCCGACATGCGGATGGTCGATGACGATGAGATCGAACTGTCTTGCCAGTTCTCCGACTGGAAATGTCTCGAAATCCTGCAACGAGCGCTTTTCCCACTCGACGGTGACGCCGGTTTCATTGAACCAGCGGCGCGAGCAGGCGACCATCGGATCATAGCCGCGCGGGTGGTTCCAGGTCATGCCCTTGAGTGTGATCGTCATAGGCCGAACTCCTCGCGGATGGCTTGGCTGTGCTCGCCAATGCGCGGTGCTGCACGATCGACCTTGGCGCGCACACCGTTGACGCGGAGTGGCGAGCGCGTTGTCGTGATGGAAATATTGTCCTCGCGGGTGACGGTCTGCAGCATGTCGAGAACCTGAAAGCCTTCGCTCTCCATCAGCTCGTTCCAGTTCAGCACCCGGGCGCACCAGATATCCGCCGGTTCAAGGATCGCCAGCCATTCGTCTGTTGTCTTGGTCGCGATGCGTTTGGCGATCAGCGCCTTGATCTCGTCGCGCGCGGTAAACCAGGTGGCGGAGTTGTCGCGGTAGGGCGCAAGCTCGTCCATGCCGAGCAGATCGGCCAGCTTCGGGATCGGCGTCATGGCGATGGCGAGATAACCGTCGGCGGCCGCATAGACGCCATAAGGTGCCGAGAGATAGGCATGGGCGCTGCGGAAATTTGCGCGTTTCGGCAAGCGCCGCCCATCGTTGAGGTGGGTTGTCAGTACCTCGAACTGAAAATCGACCAATGCTTCGAGCAGGCTGGTCTCGACATGGCTGCCGGTACCCTTGATGCTACGGCGGACGAGCGCTGCGAGAATGCCCTGAGCAAGGGCTGCGCCGGCCAGCATGTCGCCGATTGCCAGGCCGAACGGAACTGGCCCCTGATCCTCATCGCCGTTGAGCCACATCACGCCGGAACGCGATTGCGCCAGAAGGTCCTGGCCCGGCCGCTTGACCCAGGGGCCTTCCTCGCCATAGCCGCTGATCGATGCGTAGACGAGCCGCGGATTGATCTTCCCGACCGTTTCATAATCCAGCCCGAGCCGTTCGATGACGCCGGGCCGGAAGTTCTGGATCAGCACGTCGGCCTTGGTCAGCAACGTTCGCAGCGAGGCCAGATCCTTTTCGTCCTTCAGGTCGATCGACAGGCTTTCCTTCGCCCGGTTGATCGCGTGGAAGATGGTGGAATCGCCGCCGATCTCGGTGTCGCTGAGATAGAGGCGCCGCGACAGGTCGCCGCCATCGGGCCGCTCGATCTTGATGACCCGCGCGCCAAGATCCATCAACCGCAGAGAACAGTAGGGACCGGACAGGAATTGACTGAGATCGACGACGACGAGGCCGGCGAGGGGAAGATCGGTATCCGCTGACATTTATGATTTTTCCGTCTTGCCGGCAAAGTCGGCCGGGTTCTTGTATTTCACGGTTTGCAGATGCTCGCAGTAGAGCACCAGTTCGCCTTCGCCCTTGAACACCTCGTAGCTGGCGCGGATCAGGCCCATGTCCTTGTAGCGCGGGCGCTTATCGAGGTTGGTGCGGATCGTGTAGATGGTGTCGCCGATGAAGACCGGCTTGATGAAGCGCAGCTTGTCGTAACCATAGGAAAAGGCGTTGACGCAATTGGTGGCGACCAGCCCGAGGCCGGCTGAAAACACGAAGGCGCCAGCAATCAGCCGCTTGCCGAAAACGCCCTCCCGCTCGGCAAACATCTGGTCCTGCACGTAAGGGTGAATATCGGTAACCAGCATGTTGAACATGTGGCTGTCACCCTCGGCCATCGTGCGCCGCAATGATCGAATGCGTTGTCCAACCGGCCAATCCTCATAGAGCCAGTTTTCTGCGTTCCAGACCGGAAGCGAAGCATGGTCCGTCGGCATGTCCGAAGGATGCGTGGAGGAAACGCCCACGGTCGGTGCAGCGGCGCTCATGGCATGTACTCCACGCAAAGTGCTGCCGGGTTGTTGATGTCCATGTGCGCCCTCCAGTTTTCTTATGTAAAGAAGATTTTCACATATGGATGATTATTGCAAGCGACATCGTGCGCACTTTCGCGCCGCCCTACCGGATGATGGAGCGGTCCATCCGGCGATCAGGCGGGCATTGGTCAGGGAGATGTGTGAGCAGGCTGTGTCTTGGGGGGGTGCAGAGATAGCTGAGGGTGGGGTTGATCTGCTGCTTGGGTTCTTCAGTTTGGCTTGGGCGTGGCAGCGCATTCTCGCGCTGGAGGCGAGCTTTCGGACGCTGAAACCGGGAAAGCCAGGCTTCGGATACGAAGCGTTAACCATATGCTTTGTAAATCAGAATCACCAACATGGAGAACCGCCTGATGAGTGCTGCGTTGAAGGATGTGCGTTTTTCTGAAACGGAAGAACGGGTCGTGCCATTTCCCTTATCGGGACAGGCAAGCACCATCAGACGCTGCGCCAGCGAGCTGGAAAACGTCCATGGCGAAGAGGCTCTCCAGTACTGGAAAACCGAGTGCCGCGCTTTGGCAAAACGCCTGAGCAGTCTCGGGTGCTCCGAGGATGCCATCCGCAGCCAGGTGATGGCCTTCCAGACAGAAGTTCAGGTGGAAATGATGCGGCGCTATTCGGATCGCTTGGCCGCTGAAGCTCAGGATGGATACACCCTCAATTCCTGAAACGCCGGTACCCTCCGGTTACAGACGCCGAGATTTCGGTGTCCCGCTTAAGGTATATTAGATGTGGTCCCCCTCCGGGTGGGTCCACCGGCGCGGCAAGACCGCTTCAAACGAAAACGCCCGGCATTTTCGCCGGGCGTCGCTCTGCAGGATATGAGGGAGGATCACATATTCTGCTGAAGGGTTTTGATCAGGACGTCACTTGCCTGCATCGAGGCGGTCAATCGCCTCGACATTGCCGGCCGACGAGCCGTTCGGGTCGAATTCGGAGTCCAGCCACTTGTCGACGATGGCCTTGGCCAGTTCCGGCCCGATGACGCGCGCGCCCATGGTAATGATCTGCGCATTGTTGGATTTGGCGGCACGTTCGGCCGAATAGGTGTCGTGGGTGAGCGCCGCGCGGATGCCTGGCACCTTGTTGGCGGCGATCGAGACGCCGATGCCGGTGCCGCAGATCAGGATGCCGCGATCGTTCTGACCATTGACGATGGTTTCGGCCAGCCCCTTGGACAGATCGGCATAAAAGCCGGACTGGCTGAGATTGCTGACTTCGAGGCCGCTTTTGGTGGCGAGATGGGCTTCGATGATGTCGAGAAGCGGCTTGCCTGCGCTGTCGGCGCCGATTGCGATTTTCATGGCTGTATCCTTCCGTTGACTGGGTTTCAAAGCGCCGAGGAGACGCGTGTGAGGATGTCGAGATAGCCCGCCACATCCCAGGCCGAGCGGCCAATGAACAGGCCGTCGATATGCGGCTTGGCGATCAGCTCTTCGCAATTGCCGGGATTGACGCTGCCGCCGTAGAGAACTGGTACGGAAACGCCAAGGCGTGCCCCTGCCCATTCGGCAATCAGGGCGTGGCGTTCGTCGGCATAGTCGGAGGAGGCGGGAATTCCATTGACGCCGATTGCCCAGACCGGCTCGTAGGCAAGCAGGATGGGCTTGCTCTTGTCTGCGCCCTCGATCAGCGCGAGCGCGCCTTCGACCTGACGTCGCAGGACGATATCGGCCTGTCCGGCTTCGCGCTCGGCCAGCGTTTCGCCGATGCAGATCAGCGGGGTCAGGCCATGCCGAACGGCGGCGGCCGTCTTCAGGCCGACCGTGCGATCCGTTTCGCCGAAATGTTCGCGCCGTTCGCTATGGCCGAGTTCGACAATATCAAGATTGCAATCCCTGAGCATGATCGGCGAAATTTCGCCGGTCCAGGCGCCAGCGTCGTCCCAATGCATATTCTGTGCGCCGACCTTGACGCTGGTGGCGGCAAGCCGCTCCTTCACCTGGCGTGTGGCTGTGAATGGCGGAATGACGAAGCGCTGGACGCGGTTGTCGCGCGTCGCGTCGGCTTCTGCCAGACCGTCAGCAAAAGCCATGGCCTCAGTCAGCGTCTTGTTCATTTTCCAGCTGGTTCCAACCCAGACGGATGTCTTTGTCATGCTGTTTCCTCCGCGGTTTTGCCGCTAATTTTCTGAAGTTTGATACCGGCGTCCTTGAGGTCTTGTTCGTAGGCCAGATCGATTTCCGCACCTGTCAGAACCGTGTCGAAGAGATCCAACCCGGTCAGGAAATGCAGGGCGGATTTGCCGAACTTGCCGTGATCGACGAGCAGGACGGTCTGCGCCGCTGACCTGATCATCTGGCGTTTGGTCTGGACGACTTCCTGATCCTGATGAAAGGCGGAGGCGCCGTGGATGGCCGAACTTGACAGGAAGGCCATGTCGGCACGCAGCGAACGGAGGGCTTCCTCGGTGGTGATGCCGAAAAAGCCGTTGAATTTCTTCGAATACTGGCCGCCAAGCGAGATCACATCGATGCCGGGGACCGCCGCCAGTTTGTTGATCACGCCGAGATTGTTGGTGATCACTGTCAGCGGCCGGATATCCTTGAGATAATCGGCCACGCCACCTGCTGTGGAGCCATCGTCGATGATGATGATCTGGCCGGGCTCGATCAGCGTCGCTGCGTGTTGGGCCAGCCGCCGCTTTTCCTCCGCTGCAATCTTCTCGCGGTAACGGAAATCGCTTTCGAACTGCGGGCTGGACTGGATCGAGGCGCCGCCATGAACCTTGCGCAAAAGGCCCGCCTGCTCGAGGTCGTCGAGATCGCGGTGCACGGTCATCTTGCTGACGGCGAACCGGCCGGCGAGATCCTCGACCGAAGCCGAGCCCGTTTCCATCAGGATATCCATGATCGCCTGGCGGCGGTCTTCGGGCTTCATAGGAGTGCTTTCGCGCGGTCTGTATCTGTCCCTGATATAACTGTCGGCGTGAGAATTTCAACCAAAATAGTGATATTTTGTGATATTTGTATGTGATCATGTGATGTTTTCTGCCTATCTTGCTCTTGCAACCCTGTGCGGCGCGAGTTTTGCGGCTTTCGGGCAATTGCTTTGTTGCATCAGCCTGTTGCGGCGAGGCTAAATGCCGTGCCATGACTGGGGGATAACGGATACGTCGCGCCATGCAGTGCTGGAGCGGGAGAGAGCTTTCATGACCAAGACGGACATCGCGCAGCGCGTCTATAACAACGCCTGGAAGCTCGACCCGGTCGTGCGCAGCCTGTTGGATACGGATTTCTACAAGCTTTTGATGCTGCAGATGATCTGGCGGCTCTATCCCGACGTCGACGCAACGTTCTCGGTCATCAACCGTACCAAGACGGTTCTATTGACCGACGAAATCGACGAGCAGGAACTGCGCGAACAGCTGGATTATGTTCGCGGTCTCCGGTTCACCAAGAAAGAAATGATCTGGCTCGCCGGCAACACGTTTTATGGCCGCAAGCAGATCTTCGCACCGGATTTCCTCGCCTGGCTCGCCGATTTCCAGCTTCCGGATTACGAACTGTCCCGCAAGCACGGCCAATACGAATTGACCTTTCCCGGCAAATGGACCCACACGACCATGTGGGAAATTCCGGCACTGGCGATCATCAACGAATTGCGCTCGCGCACGGCCATGAAGGATATGGGGCCATTTGCGCTGGATGTGCTTTATGCGCGTGCAAAGGCCAAGATGTGGTCGAAGGTCGAGCAGCTGAAGACCTATCCGGACCTGCGGATCTCCGATTTCGGCACGCGCCGCCGCCACAGCTTCCTATGGCAGCGCTGGTGCGTCGAGGCACTGAAGGAGGGCATCGGCAAGTCCTTTTCCGGCACCAGCAACGTGCTTCTGGCCATGGATACGGATCTCGAAGCGCTGGGCACCAACGCGCACGAACTGCCGATGGTCGCCGCAGCGCTTGCGCGCACCGAACAGGAACTGGGCCTGGCGCCCTACAAGGTTCTGCAGGACTGGAACCAGCTCTATGGTGGCAATCTGTTGATCGTTTTGCCAGATGCCTTCGGTACGGCCGCTTTCCTGCGCAATGCCCCCGATTGGGTTGCCGACTGGACGGGCTTCCGGCCGGATAGTGCCCCGCCCATCGAAGGCGGCGAGAAGATCATCGCCTGGTGGAAGAAGATGGGCCGTGATCCCAAGGAAAAGCTCCTGATCTTCTCGGATGGCCTCGACGTTGAAACAATTCTCGAAACCTACCGGCATTTCCAGGGACGGGTGCGCATGAGCTTCGGCTGGGGGACCAACCTGACGAACGACTTTGCCGGGTGTGCGCCGACCCAGGTCAGTGGACTGAACCCGATTTCGGTCGTCTGCAAAGTCAGCGATGCCAACGGCCATGCTGCCGTCAAGCTGTCGGACAATCCACGCAAGGCGACGGGCGAGCCTTCGGAAGTCGAGCGCTATCTCAAGTTCTTCGGAACGGAGGATTTTGCCGAGCTGGCCGTCAAGGTCTGAGCCAGTTGCGGCAATCATTTTTGCAAACAAAAACCCAGCCGGTGGAGGCATCCGGCTGGGTTTGTTTGCGCATTCTTGGGAGGGATGCGCCGGGAGATTTAAGTTCGTTACGCGCTCATGCGTAGGCAGTCCGAGCGCGAAGCGAGCGGATGGACCATCGACAGCAGGCGGCGCTTGGGAGCCGCCAGCAGGTTGGCCGTATGATTTTTGGCGCTTACGGTTCCCGGCTGCATCTGGCGAAGTGCGCTGGCAGCGGAGTAGAGAAGCGTTTTCATTTCATTGGTCGTGACGCCGTCCGCACGCATTACGGCACGGATCATCGGGTCTGTCAGGACCTCATGGATGGTCAGATCGCTGTTTGCCTGGTGCATTGGGGTATTCCTTCGTTCATCGTCTTTTCCGGCGGGCGGATCCCGTCCGGTGTCTTAACCTTGACATCGTTGCATTGCAGTGTTACCAGTAAGTAACATTCGAATAGTTACCGACCGGTCACACCTATGTCAAGAAGCCTTGTCAATAAAAATTCGAAATCCGTATCGTCTCCGAAACCGGCAGATATAAGGCTGGAAAAAGGTGACTGCGTGCAAGCGCGCCAGGCGCCGCGAGATCGTATTGTTTCAACGGCTTGCGAGCTGTTCCGGCAGCACGGGATTCGCGGTATCGGCGTCGATGCGATTGCCGAAGCGGCAGAAACCAACAAGATGACGCTCTACCGTCATTTCGGCTCGAAAGATGACCTGATCTGCGAAGCATTGCGGTTCACATCCGAAAAAGCCGCCGCTTTCTGGGATCAGCTCGAAGCATCCCATCCAAACGATCCGATGGCCCAGCTCCACAGCTGGGTAAAAGCCCGTGCACAGTGTCTGGCCGACAATCAATATGGGTGCGATCTGGCCAATGCGGCCGTTGAGCTCAAGGAGCAGGGCCATCCCGCCCATGCCGTCATTGAAAACTTCAAGATCACCCAGCAGCGCCGTCTCGAAAAACTCTGTCGCGATGCCGGCGTGAGCGAACCGGAGTTGCTATCCGACACTCTTTCGATGTTGATGGAGGGTGCCCAGGTGAGCAAGCTCGCAACCGGCAGTGAAGGCCCCTCCATGCGCTTCATGCGTGCCTGCGAGGCGGCCATTGCCTCGTTTTGCCAACCGGCAAAAAATGTCGCTGAAATGGCCGGCTCCGAAGTCTGAAGTTCTGCCTGCACGATATTGCCTGCATAGGCTGATGACGGGTTCCATCGAAGCTTTCGATGGAACAAACGCGTTTCGCGTTCATTTACTCGTTGATTGTAAAGCGCAGCCCCGTGCTGCCCGCCAACGAGAAGGACAGCATGTCCCCCTTCCAGGAATTTATTGTCAATCCGGACCTTTCCGACTGGTGGTCGGCGCATCGCGGTGCCTCGCCGATTGTCGGAACGGCCATTCATAACGGCCATCATATCCGTAGCGACCTGCAGGGCTTCCTCGGTCTTAGCGCCGATGAACGGTTACGCGAGGAGGATCCGTTCACCGAGTTTTTCATCCGCGATCTACCCAACCGCATCGTCTTCCATCGGTCCCGCTTCGAGATCGATATCAACCGTGCCCGTGACGGCGCGATTTACCTGACGCCGGAGCAGGCCTGGGGGCTGAAGGTCTGGGCGCGGCAATTGCCGGACGGAGCCATCAAAGCCTCGCTCGGCGTGCACGATGCCTACTATGCCATGCTGGAGTCCTATCTGCGCGGCATCGAGCAACAATACGGTGCCTTCGTCCTTCTCGACATCCACAGTTACAATCATCGCCGGGAAGGTGCGTACGGTCCCGAAATGCCGTTTGAAAAAGCGCCGCAGATCAATATCGGTACGTCCTCCATGGATCGGAAGCATTGGGCGCCGTTGCTTGATGTGTTCGTTGAACAGCTACGCAGCTTTGAATTTCGTGGCCAGCGCATGGATGTCCGGGAAAATGTCGCCTTTCAGGGAAAAGGTGAGCAGACCCGTTTCGTCCACGAACGGTTCCCGCAGACTGGGTGCGCCATCGCTATCGAGTTCAAGAAAATCTTTATGGACGAGTGGACCGGTCAGCCGGACCCCGAGACGCTAAAGGCGATGCGGGAAATGATCCGCCTATCGCTGCCCGCGCTGCATGAGATGTTGCGGGCGCGGTCATGACCAGCCCGCGGCGCAAACATCAAAATGCCGATGCGACCTATCCGGGATGGCTGGAAGAAATTCTTGACTGTCTCCGCACGGACAAATCCGTCCGCAAGGACTTTGACAACGGCGGCCGCCTTCACATTGACCGGCCGTTGCCATTCCTGTCGGTTCATATCGGCAAGGGCAGGGAGGATCTTGCGGCCCGAGACATCGTTGCTGCCAATGCGTCCTATCTGGTGGTCGATGACATCAAGGAAGCGCTGCCGATCCTGGAGGCGGTCGGGGCGGTTTTGGGTGAGCGTTTCGGCGCGTTCCTGCTTTTGGACATCGACGAGCTGGATCACGATACGCTGATAACAGATGATGCGCCCTATCTTCCGCCTTTCGAGATCAGGATTGCCTCGACGGATGATGTGGCGGCTCGAAAAGCTGCAACCGCGCTCGCCGAAGGCACCGATATCCGGCAGGTGAAGTTCCGCACGCCTCGCATCAACCGTTTCGCAATCAAGGCGGATTCCCAGGCCGCCTTGATTGCCGGGCAAACCGGGTTTCCCCTGGTTGCCGTCCGCTTCGCGCCGATCTACCGGCAGCCGGAATCACGCAGTACCTATCCAGATCTGCGCGAACGCCTTGTCGCCAATATTTTTGACGCCGGCCTGAAGGCTTTTGCGGCGTTTATCGATGCAACCCAAAGCCTGAAGCTGACGACGCACCGGGCGCTGGGCCGCAAGGCCTTCGTCGATGCCGTCAGCCGCGCCGATCGCAGCATCGATGATGTCGCTTCGAGCTTTGATTTCCTGCTGGCCGTTACGCCGATCAATACCGATGCCGCCTGGCAGGCATTCAAGGCAGACAAATTCAAACAAGAACCGCGATTCCTCTATCGGCCATTGTCGGTGCAGGTCGAAGCCGAAAAACGGAAACTGTTTTCCGTGGCCTTCGATCGCTTCGAGGATCCGGCCCTCTACCATCTCTACCGTGAGAAGCAGCAGGAACTGGATCTGCAGCTGTCGCTGATTTCGGCGAGAGAAACCGGCCGTTTCGTCGAATATGGGCGTGCCCTTTATGGCCCGGTGGAGCCGTCGCTCTACCGGGTGGCTATTGATATCCTTAAGAAAACAGCGGCACTCGCCGGCGATGGCGATGATGTTGAAAGCGATCCGCAGACGGCAAATTGTTCTGAGGTCGAAGCTGCGGCCCACGTTATGATTGCTGATTATCAACGGCAATATCAGGGCTTTGCAGCCGAGATCGAGCTGCGCGACGACTTGCCATCCGGGATGCTGGTCTCCGGTGAGCGCCTGCTGATCTCCCGCCAGACGCTGATGCCGAGGGGCCGGGTGCATGCTCTTTTGAGCCACGAGATCGGCGTGCATCTTCTCACCTATTTTAACGGGTCGGCGCAGGGGCTTCGCCTCTTTCGATCCGGCCTTGCCGGCTACGAAGGCATGCAGGAAGGCCTTGCCGTGTTTTCCGAATACATGGCCGGTGGCATGACCGTCGGGAGGCTACGGTTGATCGCAGCCCGCGTCGTCGCCTGCTCGGCGATGCTGGAAGGGCGGCCGTTTGCCGAAACCTACGGCATGCTTGTTGGCGAGCACAGGTTCGGCCCCGTCGCTGCCTTCCATCTGGCCATGCGGCTCTATCGTGGCGGCGGGCTTGCCAAGGACGCCATCTATCTGCGTGGCCTGCTGGAACTGCTCAGCCATCTGAAATCGGGCGGCGCGCTCGATCCGTTCTGGATGGGCAAGATTTCCGCCTCACATTTTGAGGTGATGCAGGAGTTGAGCCTGCGCGGCCTACTCAAGGCGCCTGTCATCCGGCCTGCCTTTCTCACCCATTCGCAAGCACAGGCCCGCCTCGACAAGGCGCGGGCGGGACTGAACCCGTTGGATATGATCATCAGTTAGGAGCCACCATGCGCGTCGCATTCTTCGTCAATTCGATCGAGAGCGAGGAACCTCATTTTACCACCACCGCACTGGCCATGGCGGCACTCGCCCGTGGCCATGACGTCTGCTACATCGCGCCAGGTGATTTCGTCCTGCGGCCTGACGATAGTCTGATGGTACGGGCAACCACTGTTGCCCCTGGGAAATACAAGAACGCCCAGACATTCCACGATGGTTTCCAGGGCAAGGATACCAAGGTTCAGACGATTGACGTCCGTGAAGTTGATGTCATCTTCCTGCGCAACGATCCATCGCTTGATTCCGACGACCGGCCATGGGCTGCCCATATCGGCGCCATGTTCGGCCGGCTTGCCAGCGAGCGGGGATCGATCGTTGTTAACGATCCCGCCGGTTTGGCGCTCGCCCAGAACAAGCTCTATTTTCAGGGTTTTCCGGAGGCGGTCCGCCCCGAAACACTGATCTCAAAGAGCATCGAGGAAATCCGCGCCTTTATCGCCGATCACCGCAAAGGCGTCATCCTGAAGCCGTTACAGGGGTCAGGCGGCAAGAACGTCTTCAAGATTGCGACGCCCGACGATGCCAATCTCAACCAGATCTTCGAAGCCGTCAGCGGCGAGGGCTACCTGATTGCTCAAGGTTATCTGCCGGAGGCCAAGGCCGGCGACATCCGTTTCTTCCTGATGAATGGCAAACCGCTTGAACGTAACGGCGCCTACGCGGCCTTCCGCCGGGTTCCGGCCAAGGGAGAGGTCCGCTCCAACATGCACGCGGCCGGAACCGCCGAGGCCGTCAAGATTACGGATGACATTCTCGCCGTCGCCGAGATGGTGCGTCCCAAGCTGATCGAGGATGGCATGTTTCTCGTCGGCCTCGATATTGTCGGCGACAAGATTCTTGAGATCAACGTGTTTACGCCGGGGGGGCTTCCGGATATCGCCGCCATGCACAAGGTCGATTTTTCCGAAGACATTATCGTGTCGCTGGAAAAGAAGGCTGCGATCCGCAAAGCCTATGGGGGCGCCATGTCCAACCGGGCATTGGCGACGCTTTAGGCTGTTTTCGCGGTCCATCTGTGCTATCGCGGGCGCCTCAACGATTGGAAGTGCCCGTGATACCCTGGACCCTGATTGATACAGCGACAATGCCTGACGGTGGCGGCGAGCTGCGCCTGAAACAGCGCGGCACTGAGTTCTCCATCATGCTCGGCACGATCGAACTGATGAACAGCCGGTTAAGCGGTTCGGAGGAGGCCCTTGCGCGTCTGTCCTATGAGCGCGTCCGCCGTCACCCGCGTCCGCATATGCTGATCGGTGGGCTCGGAATGGGCTTTACGCTACGTGCAGCCCTGGCCGAACTTCCCTCGGATGCACGCATAACGGTCGGCGAACTTGTTCCCGCGGTCGTCGCCTGGGCGCGCGGACCAATGGCGGATGTGTTCGCAGGCTGTCTGGACGATCGCAGGGTCACCATTCGAGAAGGCGATGTTGGCCGTCTCATCCAGTCTGCTGTGAGCGAATACGACGCGATCCTGCTTGACGTCGACAATGGGCCGGAAGGACTGACCCGCCGGGCAAACGATGACCTTTACAGCGTTTCCGGACTTCGCGCCGCGCGCAAGGCATTGAAGGCAAACGGCGTTCTCTCGGTGTGGTCCTCAGCACCGGATACGGGCTTCACCCGTCGGCTGAAAGAGGCCGGTTTTGTGGTCGAGGAACTGTCAGTTCGCGCCAGTACCAAAGGCCGCGGCGCCCGTCACGTCATCTGGATGGCTACCAAAACAGGACGCTAGGCTGAGTCTTCGTTAAAGACCTTCGCGTTCCAGTAAGATGCGCACCTCGTCGAACCGGCGCTTGTTTTCGTCGTTCTTTTCATCCGCGGAGTAGCAGGTGCTGGCGAGGCAAAATCGTTTCAGCCCGTAGGGGGCTGTGGCGTTGTCGAACTGGCATTCGAACGTATCGACCATGTCCTTCTTCTCGACGCCGTCGCGCGTTGAATAGGTCATGCGCGCACCCGGGGGCGTGAGTTCCGGAAATGACTGGACGACGCCGGTATGGAATGTTTCCGTCATCAGCAGATGCTTTGCCACTTTCACGCAGAGGTCTTCGATCTTCATCGGCTGGGCAGTGGCGGGCGACCCGGCCACGACAGGCGAAGCGGCCAGCAAGAGAGCGAGCAAGGTTTTTCTCATGGCAAACTCCTGAAGCGCCGGTCCCCAACGCCGGTGCGCTGTGCATAACGGCGCTCACCGTCTTTAGTTCCAAACAAGACGGTGCAAAACGCCTTCCCTGGTTGTGAAAACCATCGACGGCACATGATTTGAGCGTAGGATCATGGGGCGAATTGTTTTGCCGCGTCCATTTCGTAATCTTGGGAACGTGTAGTTCCAGTATGAATTCCTGTTTTGCAGCCCGGATATTCTACGGGAAAAATCTCGCGTGGCCGGTTAAAGGCGGAACCAGGCGCTCTCGTCGCAGTTTCTATTTGGCCACTTTGACAAGGGGAGAGAAGCAGATGACGGATATCAGCGAAGACGACATCAGGCTACGGGCTTACGCTCTTTGGGAAGCTGACGGCCGCCCGGATGGCAGTCATGACGTGCATTGGCTGCAGGCATTGCGGGAGTTGACGGAGGAGGCCAATGCGGCGGCAGGAGAAATGCCGCAGGTGCCGGTAAAGACCTCTAAACTTTCCGTCGTAAAGAACGAAAGCTCAATCGAACCTATTCCGCGTAAACGCAGCAAGACCGCCTGATTTTTGACATTCCATGGGGTGCCGGGATCGGCGCTCCACGTCTCGACGCCATGATGTCATCGCTACCACAGTTCCGGCGTGCATGAGTCGATGGAAATTCTGCTGTTCCCGGCGCGTGATTTTGCGGTGCAAAATTTTTTTGCGCTCGCGATGCGCTTTTATGCGGACATCGACTGCGCTTTGCAACATCATGGGTTATCCGTCGCGGCGCGTGCAACTGCGTCGTGATGATAACCGGTGGTACAAGGAACGTGACCTGCGTGAAGATACTTTCGGTGACGTCGGAAATTTTTCCCTTGATCAAGACCGGCGGGCTTGCGGATGTGACAGGCTCGTTGCCGAAGGCCCTTGAGGGCTACAGTTGCTACACGCGTACGCTGGTGCCCGGTTATCCGCCGTTGTTTGCAAAGCTTCCCGGTGCCCGGCAGATCCATTTCTTCCCAGACCTGTTCGGCGCCCCGGCTTCGCTGCTCGAAGCTCGCTATGAGCAGCTTGATCTGCTGATCCTTGATGCGCCAGCCCTCTATAATCGCCCGGGAGGTCCCTATCTCGACGAGACAGGTCATGATCATCCGGACAATTGGAAACGGTTTGCCGTCTTGTCCTATGTGGCGTCAGCCGTTGCGGGTGGATTGCTGAAGGATTGGTTGCCGGATGTCGTTCATACGCATGATTGGCAGACCGCACTGACCTCCGTCTACATGCGGTATTCGAGCAATGCCAAAGCGGTTCCGAGCGTCCTGACGATCCATAATCTGGCATTCCAAGGGCAGTTCCCAACCTCCGTTGTCAGCCAGATCGGCTTGCCGCCGGAGGCCATCTCACTCGATTGCCTGGAGTACTACGGGGACATCAGCTATTTGAAAGGCGGTATCCGCACGGCCAGCGCCATCACGACGGTGAGTCCAACCTATGCGCGTGAAGTCATCGGGCCGGAACTTGGCATGGGCATGGCCGGTGCACTGAGTTCGCGTCCGAACACGCTGACCGGTATCGTCAACGGCATCGACATGGATATCTGGAACCCGGCCACGGATTCCTACCTGCCGGTCAACTACGATCACAAGCGGATCAGGCTACGGGGGCAGAATCGCGCTAAACTGCTGGAGACCTTCCGGCTGAACGATCGCCCCGGCCCGGTCTTTGCTGCCGTGACCCGGCTGACCTGGCAAAAAGGCGGCGACATGCTGGCCGATGTCGCTGAGGAGGTCGCGTCCCTCGGTGGCCGGCTGATTGTGCTCGGCAAGGGTGAGGAACATATCGAGACGGCGCTTCTGGCCATTGCCGGACGGCACCCCGATCGTATCGGCGTCCGCATTGGTTATGACGAAGCGACAGCCCATCTCATCCATGGCGGATCGGATGTCATCATACAGCCATCCCGTTTCGAGCCCTGCGGCCTCACGCAGCTCTATGCCCTGCGTTATGGAGCGGTGCCGGTGGTGTCGCGGACCGGCGGCCTGTCGGAAACAATCATCGATGCCAATGATGCGGCGATTTCCGCCCGGGTAGCAACCGGCTTCCAGTTTCATCCGCCTACGGCCGAAAATCTGCGGCTCTCTATCCACCGCGCCTTCGCGGCCTATCGGGAGCCAAAGAAATGGGCTCGTCTCCAGAACCAGGGCATGAAGGCCAATTTTTCCTGGGAGCGGAGCGCCGAACAATATGCGGCGCTTTACGCCCAGCTTGTTCCTGGCCGCAGGGCTCGGCCGGTCCAACGCGCAAAGGCTGCGGAGTAACGGCGCCGTCTGAGTTCCGCCGCGTTCGGAAAATGGCGAAAATTTGTCGGTACCCGATTGATGTCGCGATGAAGCGCGCTAATTAGGGCCTTCTGCCGATTGGTTTTGTTGCTCGGCGCTCCTCTGTTCATTTCAGGTTTTCATGCAAGCGCCTGCGTCCGACACGCGATACCCGTTCCTCGCAGAAGGTGGCGAGATCGCATCACTGATCCATCATTTCGATTGGGCAAAAACCTCAATCGGCCCACTTCCGAGCTGGCCTGAGAACCTCAAGTCCATCGTCTCTATTGTCCTTCGCGCCAAGGTCCCGATGATCTTGCTGTGGGGCGAGGATGGCGTGATGATTTACAATGAAGGCTACGCCGCCTTTGCCGGCCAGCGGCACCCAATCTCGCTCGGTTCGAATGTCAGGGACCATTGGCCTGAAGTGGCGGAGTTCAATGCCAACGTGCTCAAGGTCGTGCTGGGTGGCGGGACGCTTGGCTATCGGGACCAGCACTTGGTCATCGAACGCAATGGTTCACCGGAGGATGTCTGGCTCAATCTCGACTATAGCCCGGTGCCAGACGAAACTGGCGTACCGGCCGGTGTCATGGCAATCATCAAAGATACGACGCAACGGGTTCGCACCGAGCAGCGGTTGCGTATCGCCCAGGAAGCAGGCGGTATCGGCACATTCGAATGGTATCCGCAGACCGGCATGCTTGAGGTCTCGGATGAATATCGCCGGATCTGGGGCCTTGCCCCAGATGTTTTGGTAACGGACAAGCTTCTGGTTGGTCTTCTGCATCCGGATGACCGCGCCAACACAGGCCCAGCAAAGCTTAGCCAGAGCAATCCGCTCGATTATGTCGAATATCGCCGTATCGATCCCAAAACGGGAGAGGTCCGTTGGATCGCGCGGCGGGGTGAGGTCGTTTCCAGCCCGGAAAGCGGTCAAAGACGGTTTATCGGCATTGCCTTCGATATTACGGATCGCAAATGCGCCGAGGCTGCGGTTCGCGAAGGCGAGGCGCGCTGGCGCGGGCTGTTCGAGCAGATGCAGGAAGGCTTCTTTGTCGGCGAAGTCATTCGCGACGATCAGGGTTTGATCCACGATTTTCAGTTTGTTGAAGTTAACCCGGCTTTCGAAAGGCATTCCGGGGTGCCGGCCGACAGTGCGCTGGGGCGCAGTGTCCGCGAGGTTATTCCTGCAATTTCCGATGACGTTTTCGAAGCTTACGCCGAGGTCGTCAACACAGGGATCTCTAAGGTCTTCGAGGTTCAGGTGGCGGCCCTGGACGGCCGCTGGTTTGAGGTCCGTGCGCGCAGGACTGAGCCGGACAGATTTGCGGCGCTGTTTGTCGATATCTCCAGTCGCAAGCTTGCTGAAAAGGCGGTTGCAGAGAGCGAGGCAAGGTTCCGCATTCTTGCGCAGTCCATGCCCAATCATGTTTGGACCGCCTTGCCTAATGGCCAACTCGATTGGTTCAACGATCGCGTTTACCGGTATAGCGGAGTACCTGCAGGCACGCTTCATGGCGACGGCTGGGGAGCGATCGTGCACCCTGACGATTTCAACGCAGCGGCCGAAGCCTGGGCTGCAGCGCGTCATATTGGCGAGCAGTACGAAACCGAGTTCCGGCTTCGCCGCCATGACGGCTCCTATCGCTGGCATATTGTTCGCGCTGTTTCGCTCCGGGACCGCTCCGGTAAAATCGAAAAATGGATCGGCACGAATACCGATATCCAGGACCAGAAGATCGCCGAAGCCGCCTTGGCGGAGTTGGCTGCTACGCTCGAACAACGGGTCGAAGCGCGCACGTCTGAATTGCTTCAGACTCAGGACGCCCTGCGTCAGAGCCAGAAGATGGAATCGATTGGCAACCTGACCGGCGGCGTCGCTCATGATTTCAACAATCTTCTGCAGGTGATCAGTGGCAATCTTCAGCTGCTGGCCAATGAAATTCCGGCCAACGAGCGGGCTGAACAGCGCATCCAAAACGCCATGGCCGGTGTTGCGCGCGGATCGAAACTCGCCTCGCAATTGCTGGCATTTGGCCGCCGCCAGCCACTTGCGCCGAAAGTCGTCAACATCGGCCGGCTGGTTCGCAATCTCGATGATATTCTGCGCCGGTCGCTTGGCGAGGCGATCGAAATCGAGACGATCGTCGCTGGCGGCCTTTGGAATACCCATATCGATCCGGGCAATGTCGAGAACGCCATCCTCAACCTCGCCATCAATGCGCGCGACGCGATGAACGGTAGCGGCAAGCTGACGATCGAGGCGGGCAATGCCTATCTTGATGCCAAATATACCGAAGCGTATGCGGATGTTCCGCCCGGGCAATATGTCCTGCTTGCGGTCACCGATATGGGAACGGGCATGTCGCCGGAAACATTGGAGAAGGTTTTTGAACCATTCTTCACCACCAAGCCCGAAGGCCGCGGGACAGGGCTTGGCCTGTCCATGGTCTACGGGTTTGTCAAGCAGTCCGGCGGTCATATCAAGATCTATAGCGAACTGGGCCATGGCACGACGATCAAGCTCTATCTGCCACGCTCGACGCAGTCCGAAGACGTGCTCATCGAGCGAGATTCAGGCCCAATCACCGGCGGCAGTGAAACCATCCTGGTGGCGGAGGACGACGAGGCCGTGCGCGAAACAGTCGTCGCCATTCTTACCGACCTCGGCTATCGGGTTTTGAAGGCCAAGGATGCGCAAAGCGCATTGACGGTCATCGAAAGTGGTGTCTCCATCGACTTGCTTTTCACTGACGTCGTTATGCCGGGGACCTTGAAAAGCCCGGAGCTGGCACGCAAGGCACGGGAGCGGTTGCCGCAATTGGGCGTGCTGTTTACCTCCGGTTACACTGAAAACTCGATCGTTCATTCCGGGCGGCTCGACGAAGGGGTCGAGCTGTTAAGTAAGCCTTATACCCGTGAGGCGCTTGCCCGCCGGATTCGCCATGTCCTGGCAAAAGTACCGGCTACAGAACAGCCGGTGAAACCGGCCAGAGATGACCGATCGTCGGATAATAAGCAGACGATCCTGATTTGCGAGGATGACTGGCTGATCCGCGCAAGCACGGTCGACATGCTGGAAGATCAGGGACACACGGTTTTCGAAGCAGCCGACGCCAAGACGGCACTGGCCGTGCTTTCCGAACGGTCGATTGACGTGCTTGTCACGGATGTCGGCCTTCCGGACATGTCCGGAGTGATGCTGGCGGAGCGTGCCAAGACGCTGGTGGCCGGGTTGCCGGTGATTTTCGCCACCGGCCATAGCGATGTCGAGGGCGTGACGCCGGGGCCGAACGTGCAACTGGTGGTCAAACCCTTTTCCGGCGAGGCTCTGGCCGCCGCGATCGCTTTTGTGACGAAGGGTTGAACGCCGGGGGATGTCGAAAACCCCATAACCCACCGGAATGGCACAAAATACCATGCCTTTTGCTTCATCGCGCGGTTGCAGGTGACAAAGCTCCCGGTGAATGCTCTAACTCTCTGAAATGCACGAAAGTGCAATCGGGGTGAGATGAGCTGAAGGGGGTCGGCGCATGAGAAAGACTGGTAATATCAGACTGTTGGCGTTGCGGTTTTGGTTTTTTATGGTTCTGGCTTTTGCTGCCGGAACTGCCACCGTCCAGCCAGCCTTTGCGCAGGCTGCAAGTCCGCCGGTTTCTTCGGACAAGGTCGATCAGCTGATCAAACTGCTGGACGATCCCGAGATTCGCGCGCTGCTCAACAAACAGACGGCCGCACCGGCTGCCGAGCCTGACGCGAGCATGTCCGCGACCGAATTCAACGCCTGGGGAGACAGGATTCGGGATCATCTTCGTCATATCGTGCAGGCTATTCCCTTGGTTCCCTCGGAATTCATGCGGGCAGGCGGGACGATCGCGGCCGATATCAATGGTCATGGACCTTTCGGCGTGTTCGTCCTGTTCCTGACGCTGGTGCTGATCGGCCTTGGTGCGGAATGGCTGTTCCACCGCATCGCACGCCGCAGCCGCTTGCATGCAGCCTTGGCCCATGCGGACGGCGCGCACGAAAACCCCTTGTATGCCGCTGGCCGCCATCTGTTTGCCCTGCTGGCACCGCTTGTGGCTTTCAGCCTGGCAAGTCTCGGCTTGTTCATGGCCATGACATGGCCGCCGTTGCTTGACGCGCTGATGCTGCCCCTGCTTCTGGGCGTCATCGCCTGCCGTTTCGTGATCCGTATCGCCCGGCTGTTGCTGGTTGGGGTCGATACGGCCAAAGGGGTTGACGGCGCAACCGGGCTGGCCTCGGCCGATCAGGTATCCGGGGCCTTCTGGTATAGGCGCATCTTCTGGTTTGCTTGTATCCTGTTTGCCGGCTGGGCTTTTGTCGGCGTGATGGCGGCTTTGAACATCACACCTGCCGTAAGGGGCGTGGTCGTTTATGCGCTTGGCCTGGGACTGCTGCTGGTTGGCATTGAAACCGTCTGGAACCGGCCTGCAGCGATCGCCCGGCCACATGGCCGTGGGGCTACGGAATGGGCGTTGACATTCTACCTCTGCCTGCTCTGGGCGCTCTGGGTCGCAGGCCTCGTCATCGTTCTGTGGCTGGGCATCTATGCGCTGATTCTGCCTGGCCTCCTGAAAGCGACGACAGCGATGGCGAGAAGCGCTTTTGCGGGCCAGCCGGACATGCCCGGCAGTGGCAACCCGGTCATTGAAGTTCTGGTGGAGCGGGGTGCGCGGGCGCTTATCATCGCGCTCGCGGTGCTCTGGCTCGCATTCATTGTCAGCAAACGCTCGTCGATGTTTACCGGCGACGCGATGGCCGACCGGCTCGTCCAGGGTGTTTTGGCCGGCGCGGTTATTCTGCTTGTCGCTGATATCCTGTGGCAGATCGTCAAGGCTTTGATCAACCGGACGCTGGAGCACGCACGGTCTTCGGTCACAGGAGACTCCGCCCACGCGGCGCGAAACGGGAGGCTGCTGACACTGCTACCGTTGCTGCGGACCGTACTGGCCGTCCTCATTGCGGTCATCGCGGTATTGATGGTTCTCTCCGGCCTTGGGGTCCAGATTGGTCCGTTGATCGCCGGTGCCGGTATCTTTGGTGTGGCGATCGGCTTTGGTTCGCAAACCCTCGTCAAGGATGTGATCAGTGGCGTCTTCTACATGATGGACGACGCTTTCCGGGTCGGGGAATACATCCAGAGCGGCAGCTACAAGGGAACCGTGGAATCCTTCAGCATCCGTTCGGTGCGGCTGCGTCATCATCGCGGCCCGGTCTTCACCGTGCCCTTCGGTACGCTCGGCGCCGTCCAGAACATGAGCCGCGACTGGGTGATCGACAAGTTCACGATCTCGGTAGGCTATGGCACCGATATCAACAAGGTGCGCAAGATGGTCAAGGCTGTCGGCGCGTCCCTGCTTCAGGACGAGGAGTACGGGGCGATGATCCTGGAGACGCTGAAGATGAAAGGCGTCGAACAATTTGGGGATTACGGCATCAATCTGAGTTTTGCGATGATGACGAAGCCAGGCTATCAGACGACGATCCGCCGGAAGGCTTACATGATGATCCGCGAGGCATTCATCCAGAATGGCGTCGTCTTTGCTTCGCCAACCGTTCAGGTTGCCAGCAACGATCCGTCATCGGCCGCCGCTGCCGCTGCGACGGTCAAGGCGGCAATGGACCAGAAGAAACTGGCGGAAGGCGGGGAGGGCGCCTGACGGCGCTTTCCCGCAAAAAACCTGACATACGCCATCGTCTGCCGGGCGCGAAATGGCTGCGATAGATTGAGCGAATTTTCCGGTTTCAGAACACGGCTTTCCGTCCGCTGAATTCGTGTCATTCAGGCGGGTTGTAGCGGATTTAAACAGGCTGCAGAATTTTTGCCTGCGGATTGAGGAGGAGGCCGGATGGGTGATCCGGCCCTCATTCTCAAATCAGCGCTGGCGGGCTTTGCGCGCTGCGTAGCGGCGGTCGCGCTCGGCCTTGCGTTCAGCTTCGTCGGCGACAACGCGGGAGATGCGGTCACGTTCGGCCTGTTCGCGTGCTGTTGCTTCAGCCCGTGCTTCGGCA
The DNA here is from genome assembly GCF_001424965.1 of Rhizobium sp. Root1204. Lineage (NCBI taxonomy): Bacteria > Pseudomonadati > Pseudomonadota > Alphaproteobacteria > Hyphomicrobiales > Rhizobiaceae > Rhizobium > Rhizobium sp. Root1204. The sequence goes on along the minus strand of NZ_LMCZ01000005.1, from coordinate 43,427 downwards.
TCGGCTGCTGCGGTCCGGGCGGCGGCTTCCGCGAGCTGACGCTCGTTTTCTTCCTGCTTCAGGCGATCGCGTTCGGCGCGGCGGGCTTCGCGCGCAGCCGTGTTGGCCTGACGTTCGGCAAGCTTGGCTGCCAGTTCCGGATCGTCAGCCTTCGGCGCCGATGCGAACTTCTTCAGAAGCTGCTGCTTGGCTTCGGCTGCGGCTTTGCGCCGATCGGCAAAGCCATTATCGGATGCGTGTCTCAATCTTCTTTGTCCTTGTCTGTTGTATTATCTGGGTCGGGAATGGCCGGGACAAATGGTCGCCTTGCCGTCGACATATGTGTCGTTTCGCATTTTGTGCCTTCCCAAGATAGAGTGGAAGCGCCAAAAAAATAGATAGGCTGCCGTCTTTTCCGTCCTATTTCACCAAGACTGAATAATAACAGCCATATGGTGGCTGGGAAATCACGCTAAACAGTCAGCGTTTTGCAGGTTTCCGTTCTGCGGCGGCCTTGGCGGTTGCCGCAGCTTCCTTTTCCAGCCGCAATTCGCGCAGCCGCTGTGTCTTTGCATCACGCTCGGCCGCAACGGCATCGATCTCTGAAATTGTCCGGTTGCGGGCCATGAACTGGGTCTGTGTACGGCTGAATGCCGTTTCCGCCTGGTCGCGGGCCTTGGTCGAATTCTCGGTCAAAATGATATCCTGGTGCTGTCGCACCGGCGTCTCGTCCAGATCGTTCTGTCGAATGCGGTGCGCAAATTGGCCGTTTGGCCAAGAAAAAAGGCCAGGCGCATTGCCTGACCTTCCATTGGATTTTGCCTCGTCAACGGTGCCAGTACATCCGTGGTCACCGGAGAGGGGCAATCCGATTTAAGCAGCCTGAAGCTGGCAAGCGGACATTTTGCCCGACTTGTTATCGCGTTCCATCTCGTAGCCGATCTTCTGGCCTTCGACGATTTCGCGCATGCCAGCCCGCTCGACAGCGGAGATGTGGACGAAAACGTCCGGACCGCCGTTGTCAGGCTGAATGAAGCCGAAGCCTTTGGTGGAATTGAACCATTTAACTGTGCCAGTGGTCATAACGAACCCTTTCAATAGCAACATGTATCCATCACCGTACGACGCACGGCGATCAGTAGTCTCGATTTTTGAAGGGGGAAGTTCGTCAGAGACGCGGCAAACGCGGGCAGAAACAAATATCAGTCAAACAACTATCGATGAACGTTGATATAGGTCGTCCTTTCCTGATTGTCAACTTTTAGTTTTTCTTGTTACTTTCGATAATCCATTAGGTTGTATTTCTTTCTTCTTCCCGCACTTTCGATAATTGCACGCGCCATCTGGCGACTCGCTTTCCTTGAACAGTGATTTTCCACTGTTCAACAGTTGGAGACAATGCGTCCAGACCTGCGCGTCTATCGCTGCTGGCGAAATAGGCACATCTATGTCTGCGAGACGAAGCCCCAACGCGGGCAGAAAGGGATCAGATCATGCTTACCCAGATCAAGGGACTGCACCACGTCACCTCGATGGCGGCAGACGCCCGGACCAACAACCAGTTTTTCACCGATACGCTCGGCCTGCGCCGCGTCAAGAAGACCGTCAACTTCGATTCGCCGGATGTCTATCATCTCTATTACGGCGACGAGACCGGCGCACCCGGATCGGTGATGACCTATTTCCCGTTCCCGGACATGGGGCCGGGCCGTCCCGGAACCGGCGAAGTGGGTACCACTGTGTTTTCCGTCCCTGAAGGCTCGCTTGGCTTTTGGAGCGACCGGCTGTCTCAGCGCGGCGTTTCAGGGCTCAAGACAGAAGAGATCTTTGGTGAAAAGCGCCTGAACTTTGCCGGTCCGGATGGCGACGGTTTTGCGCTCGTGGAGGTCCGCGACGACAACCGCCCGGTCTGGACTGCCAACGGTGTTTCCGAAGATCATGCGATCCGCGGTTTTCACTCGGTTGCCATGCGCCTTCGTGACGAAGGAGCGACAGCAGAACTGCTGAAGTTCATGGGTTACGAGACGCTGGATGCCAAAGATGGCGTCACCCGACTGATTGTGCCTGGCGGCAATGGAGCTGGTTTCATCGATCTCGAAACCATGCCGAACATTCAACGCGGCCTGCAGGGCGCAGGCTCGGTGCACCATGTCGCCTTTTCGGTCGAGAATCGGGAAAAGCAGTTGGAAGTGCGCAAGGCGCTGATGGATACGGGCTATCATGTCACGCCGGTGATCGACCGCGACTATTTCTGGGCGATCTATTTCCGCACGCCGGGTGGTGTTCTGTTCGAGATCGCCACCAATGAACCCGGTTTCAACCGCGACGAGGATACTGCGCATCTGGGCGAAGCATTGAAGTTGCCGCAGCAACACAAGCACTTGCGGCCGATCCTCGAGCAGCATTTGCAGAAGCTGGAAGGCTAACGGAGAGATATCATGACCGATTATGGCTATGTACACCGGCTAAAGAGCGGTGCACCCGGGAAACCGATCTTCTTCGTCTTCCACGGAACCGGTGGCGACGAGCGGCAGTTTTTCGACTTCGGCGGCGACCTGCTGCCGGATGCGACGATCGTCTCGCCACGTGGCGACGTATCCGAACACGGGGCGGCTCGCTTCTTTCGCCGCACCGGCGAAGGTGTCTACGACATGGACGATCTTTCCAGGGCGACCGGGAAGATGGCGGGGTTTGTCAGCGCGTTGGCGCAGGAGCACCAGGCCTCCGAGATCATCGGCCTTGGCTTTTCCAACGGCGCCAACATCCTCGCCAACCTGCTGATCGAGACGAACCTGTTTGACAAGGCGATCCTGCTGCATCCGCTCATTCCCTTCAAGCCGAAGGACAATGCGGCGCTGGCCGGCAAGAAGATCCTGATCACTGCCGGCCAGCGTGATCCGATCTGCCCGGCCCCATTGACCCAGGCCCTTGCCGACTATTTCGCGGCTCAGAAAGCGATCGTGGAAACCGAATGGCACACCGGCGGCCACGACATCCGCTCGAACGAGGTCGAGGCAATCAAGCGGTTTTTGGAGTGAAAGCGATTGGTCCTCTTCTCCTCGCTGGGGAGAAGCAACGCCGGATGAGGGGGACGCAGGAATGTTCATGGAGCTCCGGCTTCGCCGAAGCCCCCTCATCGCCTCGTTTCACTCGGCACTTCTCCCGGCTGGGGAGAAGAGGAAGTGCATACTGGATCACCCCAACCCGGCACTGTGTGCCGACCCTCCCCGCAAGGGGAGGGTGAAACTCCTCAATATCCCCGCGCCGCCCCCGAGGCCGCACGGCTGTCCATGGCGCCATTGTAGCGGGCGCCGCCGCCTTCCTCGATCTCGGCCAGATTCTTACCCCCGACGAGGATGCCGGCTGCCTGGCCCCAGATGGTCCAACTTGGATCGATAGCGACATCATGGCCCATCTCGGTCAGGAGCTTCAGCGTATCGGACGACAGCGCGAAGGGCTCCATGTAGACTTTGTCGGGCAGCCATTGGTGATGGATGCGCGGTGCGTCGATGGCTTCCTGAATGCTCATGCCATGGTCGATGACGTTGATGATCGCTTCCAGCGTGATGGTGATGATGCGCGCCCCGCCGGGGCTGCCGATGATCATGAACGGCTTGCCATCCTTGGAAATGACCGTCGGGCTCATCGACGAGAGCGGCGTTTTCTTCGGCGCGATCGCATTGGCTTCACCCTGGACCAGGCCGTAGAGATTGGGCGATCCCGGCTTGGAGGTGAAGTCGTCCATCTCGTTGTTCAGCAGGATGCCGGTTCCGGGCGCCACGACGCCGGCGCCAAACGAGCCGTTCAACGTATAGGTGACCGCAACCGCGTTGCCGTCATGGTCGATGATCGAATAATGCGTCGTCTCGGTGCTTTCGCCCATGCCCTTCGGCATCAGGTTCTTTGAAATTCCGGCCTTGAACGGATTGATCTTGGCGCGGATTTCCTTGGCATAGGCCTTGTCGGTGAGTTTTTCGACGGGGTTTTCGACAAAGTCCGGATCGCCGAGTGCCGAGTTGCGATCGACATAGGCGTGACGCATCGCCTCGACCATGGCATGCACGGTCTCGGCGGAACCATAGCCGAGATAGGATAGCGGGTAGCCTTCCAGCACATTGAGGATTTCGCAGATGATGACGCCGCCGGAACTTGGCGGTGGCGAGGAGGCGATCTCGTAACCGCGATAATTGCAGGTCACCGGTTTGAGTTCGCGCACCGTATATTGCTCGAAATCAGTTTTTGCGAGAATGCCGCCGGACGCAGCGCTCGCCTTGACGATATTGTCGGCAATCGCGCCCTTGTAGAAGGCATCCGTGCCCTTTTCCGAAATGCTGGTCAGGCTTGCGGCCAGTTCCGGCTGGACCAGGGTTTCGCCGATCGAAAAGGTCTTTCCATCCGGCTTGAGGAAGATCGCGGCCGCCGCCTTGTCCTTGGAGAGTTTCTTGGCGCCATTTTGCAGCGAGGCGACATCGCCCTGATCGAGCACAAAGCCATCCTTGGCAAAGCGGATGGCAGGCGCCAGCAGGTCCTGCCGTGCCAGCGTGCCGTATTTTTCACGGGCCGTCTCAAAGCCCATGACCGAGCCGGGAACGCCGACTGCCAGATAGCCTGCGGTGCTGGCGCCTTTGACGATCTCGCCCTTGTCATCGAGATACATGGTCTTGGTGGACGCCAGCGGCGCGCGTTCGCGGAAGTCGAGGAACGTGGTCTTGCCGTCCTTCAGCCGGATGGTCATGAAGCCGCCGCCGCCGATATTACCGGCGGTGGGATAGACGACGGCCAGCGCATAACCGACGGCAACCGCCGCATCGACGGCGTTACCGCCTTTCTTCAACACCTCGACGCCGACTTCGGAGGCGAGATGCTGGGCGGTGACAACCATGCCATGCTCGGCCTTGACAGGCTCGGGCGCGGCGGCGAGCACCGGCGACAGCGGCAAGAGGGCGATGGAAACGATAAGCGCGGCAATCGCGCCGGTACGGGGGTGAGGCAGCATGGTGTTCTCCCGGTCCGGTTTTCGGATCGGCCATCTTCGCCGAGATCAGCCGGTAATGCCAGCTTTTGCTATGCTGCAAGGCCACATATCGCCGGATCTGTCTCCCTGCTATCGTGGTGGCGGGATGACCTTGCCGGGATTCATGATGCCGTTGGGATCGAGCGCGGCCTTGATCCGGCGCATGACGCCGATCTCTTCTTCGCTGCGCGAATGGTCGAGGAAATCGCGCTTCAGCGTGCCGATACCGTGTTCGGCGGAGATCGAGCCTTTGTATGTGCGGACGAGATCATAGGCGATGGCGTCGATTTCGTGCAGGTCGTGTTCGCTTGGGGTCTCGACGCCGATGGCTACGTGCAGATTGCTGTCACCGACATGGCCGAAGAACGACACATGGGCGGCCGGAAAGCGGGCAAGCAGGGCTTTTTCGCAATCGCCGGCGAAAGCATCGAGCTGGCCGACCGGCAGGCTGACGTCGAGATTGATCAGGCCGGGCAGGAGTTGATCCATCATGTGCCCCTCGCGCACCGACCAGAAAGCGCGGGCTTCCTTTTCCGACTGGGCGACCAGCGCATCGGTGACGAGGCCATTCTCAAAGGCCTGACCGAGGAAGGTTTCGAAACGCTCCTTGTCTTCGTCGCTGCCATCGACATCCTGCTCGATGATGACAAAAAACGGATAGGCCCTGTCGAAGAACGTCAGGTTGAGTGCTTCGGCATTGAAGCGGAAATAGCTTTGCCACATCGCCTCGAAGGCTGACAGGCCGGGCAACCCGCGTTGCGCGGATTTCAGCAACGTGACGACTTGGTCGTAATTTTCGATGGCGCACAGTGCCGTCAGGCGGGCAGCGGGAAGGGGCCGTAGCCGCAGCACGGCGCGGGTAACGATCCCCAAAGTGCCTTCCGAACCGATGAACAGCTGGCGCAGATCGTAGCCTGTATTGTTCTTGGTCATCCGGTTGAGCGACGACAGCACGGTGCCATCAGCCAGCACGGCCTCAACGCCGAGCACGTTGTCGCGGGTGACGCCATGGCGGATGACGCGGATGCCGCCGGCATTGGTGGAGATATTGCCGCCGATCTGGCAGGAGCCGCGGGCGCCGAGATCGATCGGCAACAGGAACCCGGCGGTTTCGGCGACCAGTTGCGCCACTTCCAAAGGTGTGCCGGCCAGAACCGTCATGGTGCCGGCAGCCGTATCGATATCCTCGACACCGGACATGCGTTCCAGTGAAATCGCGATATCGCCCGAGCGTGCATTGGCACCGCCGGCAAGACCGGTCAGGCCGCCCTGCGGCACGACAGGCTGGTGGTGGCGATCGCAGATGGCGAGCGCTGCTGCGACCTGCTCGGTGCTTGCTGGACGCAGTACGGCGAGCGGCAGGAACTTGCCGGTGCCACTGGCATCGCTGCGGTAGCGGCCGCCAATGGCATCGCCGGTGAGCACCACATCCGTGCCAAGAGCTTCGATCAGGTTATCGATGACGGTCATGGCTGGTGTCTTCCATAATTCTGGGTGGGAGCATGGAGGAAGGACGACAACTCCGCAACCGTCCGGCAGCCGAGCTGGGCCATCGTGCTGGAGAGTTCGGCCTTGAGGATATCAATCAGATGATCGCCACCCGGAGCGCCCATTGCGGCGCTGGCATAGACGAACGGGCGGCCGATCAGGACGAAATCGGCGCCGAGCGCCAGCAGGCGGGCGACATCGAGACCGGAGCGGATACCGCCATCGGCGGCGATCAAAGCATCGGGGCCCAACGCACGGCGGATAGTGGGCAGAACGGAGACGGCGGTGGGGGCGGCATCGAGCTGACGGCCACCGTGATTGGAGACGATCAGACCGTCGGCACCCATCTCCAGATAGGCCTGCGCTTCCGAAACATCGAGCACGCCCTTGATCAGGAGCTTGCCTTTCCAAGCATCGCGGATGCTGCGGACACGCTCTGCACCCAGGTGGCCGGTCATGACACGGCCGACGAATTCCGCCGACTGCTTCAACGACGAACCCTTCGGATAATAGGGCGACAGGTTTTCGAAGTCGGGAATGCCGTGGCGCAGCACATGGCTTGCCCAATGCGGATGCGTGGCGATCTGGAACATCGTCTTCAGATCGAGGATAGGCGGCACGGACATGCCGTTGCGGATGTCGCGCTCACGGCGGGTGGGGGCGGGGATGTCGACGGTGAGTACCAACGTCTGATAGCCGGACCGCGCCGCCCGGGCGATCATGTCGGCTTCCATCGCGAGATCGTTTGGCGGATAGAACTGGAACCAGCCATTGTCGCCGGTAATAGGGCCGATGGTTTCCATGGAACGGTTGGCAAATGTAGAGAGCACATGCGGGATATTATGGGCCTTGGCCGCTTCAGCCAGCGGCACTTCGCAGCCGGGCCAGAGCAGGCCAGCGAGCCCCAGCGGAGCGACGCCGAATGGCGCGTCGAAACGTTTTCCGAACAGGGTGACGCCCAGATCCGGCGAAGGGGCTTCCGAGAGATAGCGCGGCATCAACTCGATGGTGTCGAAGCTTTCGACGTTGCGCCGGACGTTGCTTTCCCGGCCAAGGCCGCCGATCAGATAGTCATGCACGAACCCCGGCATGCGTCGCGCTGCGGCCTTCTCCATATCGGGAATGCAGGGAAAACGTCTGTTCAGGTCTGTCATGCTTGGGTCCGGATGCTCCTCGAATCGCCGGGAACCTTAGCGGGTTTGGTGGGGCTGGAGAAAGCCCTGCAACTCCATTGTCAGTCGGTTAGAAGAGCAATTCCGCCTGGCATTTTGGCCGGTTCGGACCTCTTCTCCTTCTCCTCAGCGGGGGGGAGTGCCGAACGGAGTGAGGCGATGAGGGGGCGGTTCGGCAAACTCGTCAATGAATGGCTTCGCCCCCTCATCCGTCCCTTCGGCCCCCCTTCTCCCCGATGGGGAGACGAGCGACGGTTTTACGCCGCTTCCCTCACCAGAGCCTGCGCCATGCAGTGAATGCCGCCACCGGTTTTGGAGATTTCACTCATGTCGATGGCAGCGACCTCGAAGCCGCGGGCGCGCAGTTTTTCGATCAGGGTTTTCGATGACGTCGGTGCGATAACGCGGTCGCGGCCCAGCGACATGAAATTGCAGCCGAGCGCCATCGTATCCTGGAAGGGAACGTCGATGATCTCGTGGCCCTTGGCCTTCAGCCAGTCGATGATGCCTGGTTCCGTGCAGGCAAGGCACACGGCCGTCAGTTTCGGCGCGATGGGCACGACCATCAGGTCGATATGGACGTAGTATTCGTCGATGAAGGCAAGGCGCGTTTCCCAGCCTTCCTTCTTGAACCAGTCTTCAACTTGGCGGGCGCCTTCCTCCTGGGTGCGGGCGCCGCCGCAACCGATCAACACGCAACCATCCTCGATGACGTTGAAGTCGCCACCTTCGAAGGTGCCGGCCGTCACCATGTCGTAGATCGGGATGCCGAGTTTTTCATAGGTGCGGATGGCCGCATAGTTTTCGCCGCGCCGCCACCAGTTGGCCATGGCGGTGATGATGGCCCCATAGGGGGTCATGACGCTCGAATCGCGTGAATAGACCTGCATCGGCAGTTCCGGCGTCGGCTCGTGCCAGTGAATTTTCACGCCGAAATGCTCATAGGCTGACACCAGTTCCTTGTGCTGCGATTGCGCCACCTGGATGTTGCAGGGTGCCTCGCGCAGGTGTTTGCGCGACAGCGAGCTGGTGGAGAGATGCCGCAGATGCGCCGGCGATCCGAGCAGCACGTCGGTCAACGGATCGGTTTCGTTCTTGAAGCCCCAGCGGGTGAGGGGCGCGGTTCCACCCTTCGGGTTACGGCGCTGAAGCGAAAAGGGTTCGTTGAACTGCATGTCATGCCTCCGGGGTTGCGGGTTTGGGGATCCACCAGTCGCGGCCGCGGGCGGTGGTCACATATTCGGGCCAGCGGAAATGGATGGGGGGTGCGTAGTCACAAAGGGGCGGGATCCATTTCGATCCGCCAATGCCGCCGCCAGTGCGCTCATTGAACTCGGTCTTGGCAGCGGCGCGAACCGTCTCGTCTTCCAGAAGCCGGATGGCCGACAGGGAAAGGGTCTTGGCCGCGCAAAGGACCGTCGGGTCGATCGTGGCGGGAATGCCGCCGAGCGCATTGGAGACCCAGACGGGATAGGTGTAGCCGGATGGCGCTTTCAGCGCCGGGCGTGCGATGTAGAAGCGGGCGGTCGGGGCGTGCCAGCTCATATCGGTGTAATCGTCGGAGGTGGAATTCAGCTGCGAAGGGGCGAGGTCGCGGCGCAGGATGGCTTCGGCGTCCTGCGGTGAAATCAGTTTTTCCATTTCGTCGATGAACGGCTGGGCCATCGCTTCGACGCCAAGATTGGCCTGGATTTCGCGGCCGACGGTCCTTGCTGCCTCATCCCAACGTGGCGGACCGGCGGTTTGCAAGGCATCCCAAACGAGATTGGCCATAGCGTGGTTTGCAAGACCAGGCCGGGATTTCGAGACCCAGTGGCGTTCATACCGGCAGCCGGTCATGGCGGCGGCCGCAGCCGCATTGCGGTCCAGGACCGACGTCACCTGTTCGGCCATGGCGATGGTCGGCACGCGGATCATGTACTGGATCTCGGCAAGGCCGGCAGGGAGATTGTCGGCGGTCGCCTGGCCTGCCGTCAGGATTGCCTCGCTGATCGACCAGCCGCCCTGATGGGTGAGCATTGAATCGCGCAGGGCCTTGGAAGCCATATACATCGTCATTAGCGCATCGTTGGCGCCGGGTGCACGCACGGCGGAATGGGACTGCGGGATTGGCGCATCGTCGCTGCGGCCCCAGGCTTCCGGTTGGTCGCAGATGAAGCGGTAGATCATCGAATAGGCGGCGCCGCAGTGCGTGTCCCAACGCACGGTATTGCACATTGGCAGCATATAGAACGGATGGAAGGAAAACATGCCGTCCAGGCCGTCATAGTAGCCCTTGGCCGCGTGGATCGGCTTGGAACCGCGCACTTTTTCCGCGGGTTCACCGGTGAAGCGTAGCGTACCCTTGATGCCGTGCCGTTGCATCGCCGCCTTGGTGGCGAGCAGGCCGCCGAGCGAACCGATGCCGAGCGCCGAATGCGGATCGGTATGGCCGCCAGCCTCGAAGCTCAGGCCGCCGCGTGGCTCTTTTTTGGTCGTCGCGGCCTGGCAATTGCCGGGGACAGCGTCGTATTCCGCATACATGCCGATCATGGGACCGGGACCGTTGCTCCATTCGGCACAAAAGGCCGTCGGCATTCCGGCTGAACCTTCCTCGACGGAAAAGCCCTGTTTGCGCAGCAGATCGACATACCAGTCGGCGGATTCATATTCGCGCCAGGCGGTTTCACCAAACGAGAAGATTTGGGCAGTCCAATCTGACAATTCGGCCCGGATGGTCTCGAGATAGGTCAACGCAAATGACTGGGCGGCAGATATCGGCACAGCGGCTTCGTTTCGCTGGAGGGATCGGCTGAGGTACTACGGTGAGTTAAGCGCCGATCCGACTTTTGAAAAAGTGAAATGTTTTCCCGCCTTCGACAAATTAAGTTCGCCAATGCTCAAAAACCGGACTAGCTTTTCACTCTGATCAGGAGGGAGCCGATGCAGAGAATTCCATCGACGCAGGCTTTGCGCGCGCTCGAAAGCTTCGCGCGGCACGGCACTGTGTGGAAAGCGGCCGACGAGCTGAACCTGACGCGCAGTGCCATCAGCCATCAGTTGCGCTTGCTGGAGCGGGAGCTCGGCTTCCAGATTTTCAACCGGGTCGGCACGCGTATCGAGTTGACGGAGCAGGGGCTCGGCTATGCCGCCGATATCAGGCAGGCGCTGAACGCCATTGCGGGTTCTGCTTCACGTCATGCCAGCCGCGGCGTCAGTGGTTCGATCACTGTCAGCTGTCCGCCGGGTTTCGCCTCCAACTGGTTGTGCAATTACATTTCCCACTTTCGCGATGCCTATCCCGATGTGCGGATTTCCATCGTCACTCCACGCCGGTTGGACGATATCAGCAATCCCGATGTCGATGTGTTCATCGCGTTCGGCACGGGAAACTGGCCGTCGATGCAGGTGGAGCTGATCATCGAAGTGGAGTTTGCGCCGCTCTGCAGTCCGGCTTTACTGAACAAGATCGGTGGTCTCAATGGCCCGAACGACATCAAGAAGATGTGCCTGCTGCACCTCACAGATTATGAGGATTGGGAGACCTGGCTCGCCTTGGCGGGGGTCGATCAGAGCTATGCGTCGACCGGCATTGTCTTCTCCGACATGAACCTGGTTTTCGCCGCGACATTGTCGGGGCAGGGCGTTGCGGTTGGCGACCGTTTTACCTGCCGGCACGCCATGAACAGCGGCCAGTTGGTGCAGCCGTTCGATATCAGCATCAATTCCAGCCGGTCCTATTATCTGGTGACATCGGAGGCCAAGGCCGACAATCAGGCCGTCGTGGCGTTCAGTTCATGGCTGCGCTCCGAGATGCTTAAAAATGACGCAGATGCCTAGCCGCTCGCTCACGGATCAGGCGGCTTTTGGCAAATTATATTTGTCCAAGCGGGGAAAAGATTTCGTTTGTCCTGTTGCTAAAACGCCCATACGATTTCGGTGTTGGAAAAGGAGCGTCTATGCGGAGCGGACACGAGGCGGCCGAAATCACAGCGAACGGAATAGGCAAGGCCTATGGGGATTTCCATGCCCTGCGCGATATTTCACTGACCATCGGCTCCGGTGAATTCCTCACGCTCCTTGGCCCTTCCGGCTCCGGCAAAAGCACTTTTCTGATGATCCTGGCGGGCTTCGAGACGCCGACATCCGGAACCCTGAGCAAGAACGGCGCCGATATCACAGCCGTACCAGCCGAGAAGCGTGCCTTCGGTATGGTCTTCCAGGGATACGCGCTGTTTCCGCACATGACGGTCGAGCAGAACATCGCCTTTCCGTTGCAGGTGCAGCGCCGGACCGACGCCGATATCAAGCGCAGCGTCGATCGGATCATCGATCGCGTCGGCCTTCGCGGGCATGAGAAAAAGCGGCCGGCGGGCCTGTCCGGCGGACAGCAGCAGCGTGTTGCCCTCGCGCGCGCCCTGGTATTCGAGCCCTCCGTGCTTCTGCTCGATGAGCCGTTTTCGGCGCTCGACAAGAACCTGCGTTCCTCGATGCAGGAAGAAGTCCGGCGGCTGCATCAAGAGACGGGTACCACCTTCGTGTTCGTTACCCATGACCAGTCCGAGGCCTTGGCGCTCTCGACCCGTATCGGCATTTTCAATCAGGGACAGCTGCAGCAGATCGGCACACCGAAGGATGTTTATGAACGTCCGGCCAACCGGTTTGTCGCGGAGTTTCTCGGTGACGTGAATTTCCTGTCGCTATCCTCGGTCAAGCCAACGTCTGATGGTGCAGAGGGACTGTTTGAGGGGCATCCGATGCGGATCTGTGCGCCCGGCCAGTCTGTCAGCGAACATTTCGCCATCCGGCCAGAGCATATGGTGATGTTCGAGCAGGCTCCGGCAGAAGGAAACATGCTGAAGGCGGAGATTGGCGAGATCACCTATCTCGGCGCCGAAACCCGCTTTGGCCTGAAGACGCCGGGTGGCATCGATCTCGTTTTGCAAATGCCGACGCGGGAGGTGAAGAGCGCTTTCCAGCCGGGACGGCAGGTCTGGGCCGGTTGGCCAACCAATCAGGGTTTCTTTCTGTAAGTGCTTTGTAGTGCGTGACACGAGCGACGCCGATAAAGGCGCGCCGCAAAAACCAGAGGAGAACGGCATGAGCGAAATATTGGCCAATGGCGGCATGTCCCGCCGCAGATTCACCCAGCTGGCGGCGTTGTTTCTATCGGTCAGCCCGATCGCGCTTGGCGCAACGCGCGGCTGGGCAGCGGAAGGCGAACTGGTCTTCGTCAACTGGGGCGGCGATGCAGGCCCCGCCTATGACAAGGCCTATGGCGCGCCCTTCAAGGAAGAAGCCGGCATCACGGTGAAGCAGGACGGCTCCGGCCCGACGGAAGGTGCTGTCGCGGCGCAATTCTCAAGCGGCAAGCCTGCCTGGGATATCGTCGATATCGACCCCTTCTCAGCAGAGGCGCTCGGCAAAAAGGGCATGATGGAGCCGATCGACTATGCGATCGTCGATAAGACGAAGATGCGTGAGGGCTTTGGCTGGGAATACTCCGCCTCGTCCTATTTCTTCTCCTATATCATCGCCTATGACGCTTCGAAATTCGGTGACAAGGTGCCGACCGGCATGGCCGACTTCTTCGATGTCGAAAAGTTCCCCGGCAAGCGTTCGCTCTATAAATGGGGGGCGGGCATGTGGGAAGCAGCGCTTCTCGCGGATGGTGTCGAGCCAGCAAAACTCTATCCTCTGGACCTCGAACGCGCCCACAAGAAGCTTGCTGCCTTCAAGGACAATGTCGTTTCCTATTGGGGCGGCGGCGCCGAAAGCCAGTCGGTGCTTCTGAATGGGGAAGCCTCAATGGCGCTGATCTGGTCGACCCGCGCCGGGCTGATCGAAAAGGATTCCGGTGGTTCGATCAAGTTTGTCTGGGATCAAGGACTGATTTCGCCCGGCGCCATGGGCGTGATCAAGGGCAATCCCGGCGGCAAGGACAACGCCATGAAGTTCATCGCTTCGGCGCAGGACCCGAAGAAGCAGGTGATCATGTTCGAGATGCTTGGCCAGGGCCCGGCAAACCCGGCGGCCGACAGCCTGCTCTCGCCGGAACAGGCGCGTCTCAGCCCCGTCGATCCGGCCAACATGTCCAAGCAGATCGCACTCGATATGAGCTGGTACGAGACCCATTACGGCCCGGCGCTGGATGAATATACGAAGATCATTTCGGCGTAGTTCGGACAGCTCCCTCCCCCTTGTGGGGAGGGTTGGGGAGGGGATTCCTTTTCAGCGGCAAAACCCCTCCCGGCCCTGCGGGCCACCCTCCCCACAAGGGGGAGGGATCGCTCCGAACCCGCTGTAACCTTTTGCCGGAAACATTTGATCGCGCACCGGAAAGGAGCCGCCATGAAATCCGATAGACTGAAACCGGCGCTCCTGCTTGGCCCCCTCGTTTTGTTTCTCGGCTTTGCCTATCTCGTGCCCTTTCTCGGCGTCATGCAGTGGAGCGTCACGCTGCCAGAGCCTGGCTTCGGGCAATATGGCAAGGCGGTGACCGATCCGCTGATCCAGTCGGTGTTTTTCCGGACCTTCCGCATCTGCCTGATCGTCACCATCTGCGCCGTCGCGGCCGCCTATGCGATTGCCTATGTCTGGGTGCGTGGCACGCCAGCGCAACGGCTGGTGACGGAACTCTGTATCCTCATTCCTTTCTGGATTTCGGTGCTGACCCGCGCATTCGGCTGGGTGGCGCTTCTGTCCAATCGCGGGCTGATCAATACCTGGCTGCAAGCGACCGGCATCATTTCCGAGCCGCTGACCATGGTGCGTAATGAATTCGGCGTCGTGCTCGGCATGATGCATTTCCTTATTCCATTTGCGGTCTTTCCGATCGCCTCGGCGATGCGCAGCCTTGATGAGCGCGTCTTTCTAGCGGCCCGCGGTATGGGCGCATCGCGGCTGCGCATTTTCTGGTCGATCTTCGTGCCGATGACAATGCCGGGCATTCTCGGGGCCGGGCTGATGGTTTTCGTCTTTGCGCTCGGTTTTTTCATCACTCCGGCGATCCTCGGTGGTGGCCGCAGCGTCATGATCGCTGAGCTGATCTATCTGCGCCTGTTCCAGAGCCCGGACTGGGGCCTGGGAGCCGCCATCAGCGTCATCCTGATGTTGATTGTCGGAGCGCTCCTGATCCTGATGCTGCGGCTGGTGCGGCCCAATAAGATGCTGGGTTGAGCCGATGTCGATGAGACCCACGCCGATTGCCATTTTCTTCGCCTTTGTGGTGGCTCTGTTCCTGCTTCTGCCGCTGATCGCCGTCGTGCCGGTGTCATTCACCCCGGCGCGCTTCCTGTCGATGCCGACTAATGTCTGGTCGCTCAGGCACTATCAGGCCCTCCTCGACAACCCGGCCTGGCTGCAGAGCATCTGGCTCAGCCTGCGTATCGGCATCCTCAGTTCGGTAATCGCGACGCTTTTGGCGCTGATGTTCAGCCTCGGCATCTGGATGTTCCGGCCGTGGTTCGGCAGCCTGCTGTTCGGCTTCGTGCTTTTGCCGATGGTCGCGCCGCCGGTCGTTTCGGCCATCACGCTGTATTTCTTCCTGACGACGCTTTCCAAGGTCAACGATATCGTTGCCTATGACACGTGGGTTGGCGTCGCCGTCGCCCATGCGGTGATGATTGCACCGTTCGCGGTGGTAATGATCACCGTGGCATTGGCACAGGTGGACCGGCGGATCGATCTAGCGGCGCGGGGTTTTGGCGCTTCCGTCAGCCAGCGGGTGTTCAAGGTCATCCTGCCGAACATCAAGTTTGGCATCTTCACCGCCTTCTTCCTGTCCTTCGTGCTTTCCTGGGAAGAAATCGGCGTAACGCTGTTCATCACCAGCGTCGATGCGGTCACCCTGCCGCGGATGATGTGGATGGGGTTGCGCGACAATATCGATCCGGCCATCGCGGCGATTTCGGTGATCCTGATTGTCATCGTCATCGCGGTCATTCTGGCGAAGACCGCCTTCACCCATAAGTTTTCCCGGAAGACCTGAGGCTGATCATTCCCGGATGGTAGGCACCGATGAATTATACAATCGTATAACAGTAGATGAGACGAGGAATACCCGCATGATCAGCACCGGCATGTACCTGACGAAACTGCTGACATCCTATGGCGTCGATACCGTCTTCGGCATTCCGGGGGTGCACACGGTCGAGCTATATCGCGGGCTGGCGGGCAGCGAGATTCGGCATGTGACCCCGCGCCACGAGCAGGGGGCGGGTTTCATGGCCGATGGCTATGCGCGGGCGACAGGCAAGCCGGGTGTGTGCTTCATCATTACCGGGCCGGGCATGACCAACATCGTCACTGCGATGGGGCAGGCCTATGGCGACAGCATTCCGATGCTGGTGATTTCGACCGTCAACGCCCATGGCCGGATGGGCTCGGGCGAGGGGTGGCTGCATGAACTGCCGAACCAGCAAGCGCTGGTGAGCGGTGTTTCTGCCTTCAGTTGCACCGTCAACCGGCCGGAGGATCTAGCTCCAGCCTTGGCGCGGGCCTTCGCCATCTTCGACAGTGCCCGGCCGCGGCCGGTGCATATCGAACTGCCAATCAATGTCATGCTGGCTCCGGCGGATCATTTAGCCGTGCCGGAAAAGCCTGTTCGCTTGGCGCGACCGGCTGGAGACGCAAATGCGTTGAACGCGGCAGCGGCGCTGCTGAATAGGGCCAAGGCTCCGGTCATTCTGGTGGGCGGCGGGGCCATCGGTGCGGCGGCACAGATCCGGGCGCTCTCGGAAAAGCTCGATGCGCCTGTCGTGATGACCACCAATGGCCGGGGCATCCTGCCACCGGGGCATACACTGGCGGTCAATCTTTCGGCCAGCCTGCCGGCCACCCGGGCGCTGATCGAGAGTGCCGATGTGGTGTTCGGCATAGGTACCGAACTCGGACCGACCGATTACGATTTTTATGAGGACGGATTCTTTTCCATTCCTGGTACCTTCGTTCGTGTCGATATAGATCCGGCCCAGTTGATGCGGACACGGGCGCCCGAGGTCGGCATTGTCGGAGATGCGGCGGCATGCGCGGCGACCTTGTTGGATCTGGTCTCGGCGGGGTCGCGGGAGGGGCCTGCTCGGGCAGCGCAGGTCGAAACGCTTGTTCATCGCGATGTTCCCGCCGCCATGCTTGATGATCTGATCATTCTTGAGACGGTCCGCGATACCTTGCCGGACGTGCTGATCGCCGGGGATTCGACGCAGCTCGTCTATGCCGGAAACACCGCTTATGAGGCAGCCTCGCCTGGCTCTTACTTTAATTCTGCAACCGGTTACGGCACACTTGGCTATGGCCTTCCAGCGGGCATCGGCGCCAAGATCGGTCAGCCGGAACGTCCCGTTGTGGTGCTGGCGGGAGATGGCGGGCTGCAATTTTCACTGGCCGAGCTCGCCTCGGCAATGGAGGCAAAGGCGCCCGTCATCCTGATGCTGCACGACAATGGCGGCTACGGCGAGATCAAGTCCTACATGGTCGCCAAGAACATTCCTCCGCTCGGGGTTGATCTGCATACGCCGAATTTCATCGCCATCGGCCGTGCCTATGGCTGGCATGCGGAGCGGCTGGAAAGCTTCGAAGCCTTGAAACCGGCGCTGGAGGCGGCGCAGGCGCGCAGTATTCCGACGATGCTGGTCTTTGGCGACGCCGTTCGAGCTCAAGCGGCAAGTGGCAGACGCTGATTAGCCGATAGGTGCTGCGGCCGGACACAGGATTCTGACTCTCGACCGTCGGCCACGCGTCGCTTGTGCCTGGTCTTGATGACGTTGCGCGCCAACTATCTTGAAGTCGGCCAGCCGATGTAATACCTTTGTAAAAATATTCCTTACCGAGGTTGAGATGAGCGCGACAGTGACGACGAAGGGGCAGGTGACCATTCCGAAGCCGGTGCGGGATTTTCTCGGTATCGTGCCGGGAACGCGGGTGGATTTTCAGCGCGCTGCCGATGGCAGTGTGGTTTTGACCCGCGCCGACGAAAAGCGTCCCGCAAGCCGTTTCAGCAAGCTGCGTGGCCATGCCGGCAAGGGCTTGAGCACCGATGCCGTCATGGCGCTGACGCGCGGTGACGAGTGACGCTGGTCGATACCAATGTCCTGCTTGATGTGGTGACCGACGATCCGAACTGGTCGGACTGGTCGATCGAACAGCTGGAAGCCGCCGCCTTGCGCGGCCCGCTCCTCATCAACGACGTCGTCTACGCCGAACTGGCGGTGCGCTATGAACGGATCGAGCGGTTGGAGGCATTTCTTGCCGAGGCCGGGATCGAGATGGCCGCCATGCCGCGCGCGGGCTTGTTTCTGGCAGGCAAGGTCTTTCAGAAATACCGCAAGGCTGGTGGGTCGCGCGCCGGTGTGCTGCCGGATTTCTTCATCGGCGCGCATGCGGCTGTCGAGAAGCTGGGTCTTCTGACCAGGGATACGGCGCGGTACCGGACGTATTTCCCGACTGTAACGTTGATCGCACCGGACCGGTAGGCGCGACGCTACGCCATCCCGCCAAAGACGAAAGGGCCGGACATTCCTGCCCGGCTCCTTAGTCGTCAAATCATTCCTGATTCCGGCGGGATCGGTTTTTCCTTTGGCTTGTACCCAAAGGACCTGAGCGCGACGTAAAAGACCGGAGTCAGGAACAGGCCGAGGAATGTTACCCCGAGCATGCCGGAGAACACGGCGGTGCCGAGCGATTGGCGCATTTCGGCACCCGGGCCGGTGGCGATCATCAGCGGCACGACACCGAGGATGAAGGCGAAGGCGGTCATCAGGATTGGCCGCAGGCGCAGGCGGCTGGCCTCAATGGCGGCATTGACCGGGTTCATGCCATCATCCTGCGCTTGCCGGGCGAACTCGACGATCAGGATGGCGTTCTTCGCCGCAAGGCCGATGAGAACAATCAGTCCGATCTGGGTCAGGATGTTGTTGTCCTGCCCTCTGAGATGCACCCCGATCAGTGCGGCGAGCACCGCCATCGGCACGACGAGGATGATCGCCAAGGGCAGAATCCAGCTTTCATACTGAGCCGACAGCGCCAGGAACACGAAGATCACCGAAAGCGCGAAGATGAAGATCGCGGTATTGCCGGTATTGCGTTCCTGGAAGGCAAGGTCCGTCCATTCGAACGAGGTACCCGGCGGCAGGATCTTTGCCGCGAGGTCTTCCATCTTGTCGAGCGCGGTGCCGGTCGAGACGCCGGGAGCGGGATTACCCTGGATCGGGACCGACACGTACATGTTGTAGCGCTGGACGAGCGAGGGGCCGGTGGTGTCGCGGATATCGACCAACGTTCCAAGCGGCACCAGTGCGCCGGTGGCGGAACGTACCTTCAGATCGAGAATATCTTCCCGCTCCAGGCGGTACTGCTGGTCGGCCTGCGCCCGTACTTGGTAGACGCGGCCGAAGGCATTGAAGTCGTTGACGTAGGATGTGCCGAGGTTGATCGACAGCGTTTCGAAGATATTGGGGATAGGTACACTCAGTGCCCGCGCCTTGTCGCGGTCGATTGCCAGGAAATATTGCGGGCTGGAGGCGGAGAAGGTGGTGAAGACGCCGGTCAGGCCCTCCGTCTGGTTGGCGGCGCCCATCATCTGATAAGCAAGACCCAAAGCCCGGCGCATGTCGGAGCTTTCCCGGTCGACGATCTGCATCTTGAAGCCGCCGGAATTGCCGATGCCGCGGATTGACGGTGGCGGCACGGCAATGATGAAGGCCTCCTGGATCTCCTGCATCGTGCCGTAGAGCTGGCCGATGATCTGGTTGGCGCTTTGGCCATGCTTCAGACGCTCCTCGAAAGGCGCGAACGGTGTGAAAATGACGCCGGAATTCGAGGCATTGGTAAACGTCGCCCCGTTGAAACCGGCAAAAGAGACGGCGCCGCTGATGCCTGGCACCTTGCGGATCAGCTCGGTTGCCTTTTGGACGACGGCGTCAGTGCGTGAAAGCGAGGCGCCATCGGGCAACTGCACGACGACGATTGCATAGCCCTGGTCCATGGTCGGCACGAAGCCGCGCGGCACGATCTGCGCCATATACCATGTGCCTGCCAGCAGGCCGAAGAAAACCAGCAGGCTGGCTCCAAGCGCCACCTTGGTCGACACCAGATGATGCACGACCCAGGAGTAGCCGTGAGTCATCTTGTCGAAGCCGCTGTTGAAGCCGTTGGCAAGGCCCCTTGCAACGCGCGTAAATGGATTGCGGGTCTCGTGGTGCTCCTGGTGCGGGCGCAGGATCAGGGCCGCGAGCGCGGGTGACAAAGTCAGGGAGTTCAGCGCCGAAATTGCCGTCGCCACGGAGATCGTCACGGCGAACTGCAAGTAGAACTGGCCGGAAATGCCAGGGATGAAGGCTGTCGGCACGAAGACGGCGATCAACACCAACGAGATAGCGATAACAGCCGTACCGACCTCGTCCATCGTCACATGTGCCGCCTGTTTCGGCGTCATGCCCTTGGCCAGATTTCGTTCGACGTTCTCGACCACGACGATCGCATCATCGACCACGATGCCGATCGCCAGAACCAGCCCGAACAGGGTCAGCATATTCAACGAGAAGCCAAAGGCGAGCAGGAAGGCAAAGCAGCCAATCAGCGACACCGGAATGGCGATAATCGGGATCAGTGCGGTGCGCCAGGATTGCAGGAAGACAAGCACCACGATCGCAACCAGTATGGCTGCTTCGAGGATGGTCTTGTAGACCTCGTTGATGGATTCCGAGATAAATTCCGTCGGGTTGTAGACGATGGTGTATTCAAGCCCAGGCGGGAAATCCTTCTTCAGGTTTTCCATTGTGGCCTTGATCTGTTCTGCGGCTTCAAGAGCATTGGTGCCAGGCCGCGAAAAGATACCCATAGCCACAGCGGCCTTGCCGTTGAGATAACTATTGGTGACATAGTCCTTGGCGCCGAGTTCGATACGGGCAACGTCCTGCAGTGTAACAAGCCGTCCATTTGCCGTCGATTTGACGATGACGTAGCGGAATTGGCGGGGGTCGTTGAAACGGCCCTGGGTCGTCACGGTGTACTGGAAGGCGTTGGTCCCCGCGTTCGGTGGTCCGCCGATCGAGCCGCCGGAGACCTGGACGTTCTGGTCGCGCAACGATTGCACCACATCGCCTGACGTCATGCCGTAGGAGGCAAGTTTTTCAGGGTCGAGCCAGATGCGCAGCGCATATTCGCGCTCGCCGAACAGGATGACGTCACCGACCCCCTCCAGCCGGACCAGCTGATCGCGGGCGCGGCTGCGGGCGTAGTTGGAGACGTAAAGTTGATCGTAGCGATCGTTCGGTGAGAGCAGGTGGACGACCATCATCAGGTCGGGCGAACTCTTCGCTGTTGTGATGCCGATGCGGCGAACCTCCTCCGGCAGGCGAGGTTCGGCGATCGACACGCGATTCTGGACGAGCACTTGAGCCTTGTCGAGGTCTGTGCCGAGTTTGAACGTTACGGTCAGCGCCATCGATCCATCGGCGGTGGAATAGGAAGACATATAGAGCATGTCCTCGACGCCGTTGATTTCCTGTTCAAGCGGCGTGGACACCGTATCGGCGATGGTCTCGGCATCGGCGCCCGGATAAGCGGTGCGGATGACGATGGTTGGCGGGGCGATCTCCGGATATTGGGCGATCGGCAGCTGGAAATAGGCAATGCCACCGACAATCAGGAGCACAATCGACAGGACCGATGCGAAGATCGGCCTGTCCACGAAGAAATGGGCAAATCTCATTGACCGTTCTCCGTCGTCGCGGCGGCTTCGGGCGGCAACACAACCAGCTTGGGATCGACGATAACGCCGGGACGCAGCCGTGTCAGGCCGTTGACGACCAGTGTTTCATCGCCCGTCAGGCCTTCGCGAATGACGCGATAACCATAGAGCCTTGGCCCAAGGCGAACCGGTTTGGTCGTGAAGCTGCCATCCTCGGCAACCACATAGACGACGCGCTGGTCCTGATCGGCGCCGATTGCCTCGTCGGGGACGAGAATGCCCTTGTAGGTATTGGAAGCACTCACCTGGACGCGGCCGAACAGGCCGGGCTGCAGGACGAAATTCGGATTGTCGAAGCGGGCGCGCACGCGCATCGTGCCAGTTTCCTGGTCAACACGGTTTTCCGCGAAATCAAGTTTGCCCTTGAAGGGTTTCTCGGTGCTATCGGCGATGGTCACGAGGACATCCAGCGAGCCGCCGCCCTCCTGCAGGTTGCTTCCGTGTTCGCGCGCCTGCCGCGCATAATTGAGCACCCGCCGCTCGTCGACATCGAAGTAGAAGTCAATGGGGTCGAGCGAAACGATCGTCGTCAGCGCGGTTTGGTCAGCCTGCACCAAGTTGCCGATCGAGATCAGCCGGCGGTCGATCCGGCCGCTGAGCGGCGCGACGATGGTCGTGTACTCCATATCGAGCTTGGCGCGTGCAAGGCTCGCCTCTGCGCCACGCAGATTGGCTTGTCCGGACTGCAATTCCCGGCGGCGGTCGTCAAGGGTCGATATCGACAGAGTGCCTTTCTGGACCAGCCCTTCGGTTCGGGTGAATTCAGCCTCTGCGAAAGTGAGGGTGGATTTCGCGACCTCCAGCGAGGAGTTTGCGACGTCCAGCGCTGTCTGGAAGGGGCGTTGGTCGATGACAAAGAGCGGATCACCCTTCTTCACCATCGCGCCATCCTTGAAATTCACCTGATCGAGATAACCGCCGACCCGCGAGCGTAACGTCACTTCATCGACGGCCTCGAAGCGGCCGATGAACTCGTCGCTGTCGACGACATCGCGGACAACGGGCTTGGCTACGGTGACTGCGGCTTTAGGTTGTTCTTGTGCCAGTGAAGGGACGGTATAGAGAGCTGAAGAGACGGTGAGTATCGCCGGAACAAGCCAGTGTCGTAGCATGTGTAAGTCCCTCTGAAGCGCATGAAACACATTATTCCGCGCGGTTGCGCGGGGCAGTTATTGGCGTTTTTCAGTGGTCTGTCTTGCCGGACTTCACGTGATTTCGGGCAGTCTGGGCACGGGCATGACCAAGTCGCGGTTCGTTCAAAATCAGCAGATATTTCAAGTCGGTAGATGCTTCTTCCGCTCGCCGCCGCCAGCTTTTGAAGCCGCGGCTATATCAAACAGGCAATGCCATCTTCATCCTCAACTTACATCATTCGGATATCGTGTCACCACGGAAATGGCCTGATCCGGTCTGCGCATGGCATTTAAGAATTTCCTTCAGTTCGCCAGCATGATTTATCGCCGGGCAGGCTCATAACCAAGCTGGTGAAAGGCTGGATGCCGGGTAGAAGATTGCCGGCCATGACGACTCAGATCATGCCGCCATTGGCGCGCAGCACCTGACCGTTGATCCAGGAGCCGTCCGGGCCGGCGAGGAAGGCGACGGCGGAGGCGATGTCTTGTGGCGTGCCGAGGCGCTCAAGCGGGTTCATCCTGGCCATACGGGCGATCAATTCATTGCTCTTGCCGTTGAGGAAGAGGTCTGTGGCCGTTGGGCCGGGTGCCACTGCGTTGACGGTGATGGAGCGGCCACGCAGTTCTTTCGACAGGATTGCGGTCAGCGTTTCGACGGCGGCCTTGGTGGCAGCGTAGATGCCGTAGTTTTCGAGCTTCAGGCCGACGACGCTGGTCGAGAAATTGACGATCCTGCCACCGTCGCGCAGGCGCCTTGCAGCTTCTCTCAGCGTGTTGAAGGTACCCCTCAGGTTGACGGCGATCTGGCGGTCGAACAGAGCGTCGGTGCTTTCCGCGAGCGACGAGAGCATCATGATACCGGCGTTGTTGACGAGGATGTCGATGCCACCGAAGGCGGCTTCCGCCGCGTCGAACATTTGACGCACGGCGTCCGTGTTACTGACATCGGCTTTTGCGGTGAGCGCGCGGCCGCCTTTGTCTTCAATTTTCCGGGCGAGCGCCTCGGCCGGAGTGGTTTCCCCGGAGTAGTTGATGACGATCTTAAAACCGTCCCTGGCAAGTCGCTCGGCAATAGCGGCGCCGATGCCGCGCGAAGCACCGGTGACAATGGCCACTTTGTTGCTGTTGTCTGACATTTTCTTCGTCCTTGATTAACCACGCCGCAGCGCGATTTCGATGAGGAGAAGATGCAGCTTTTCATTCGGCGGATAATTAGCCATCATTCGGTATCACTATTCGAAAATGGCGAACAATCCCGATGGATAGATTTGAAGCGATGCGGGTGTTTTCGCGCGTGGTGGAGAGGCGCAGTTTTACGCTGGCCGCAGAAGACACGGGCCTTCCCCGCTCCACGGTGACGGATGCGGTGAAGCAGCTGGAAGCTCGGTTGGGTGTGCGCCTGCTCCAGCGCACGACCCGGCATGTCAGCCCGACGCTCGATGGCGAGGCCTATTATCGTCGTTGCCTGACCATTCTGTCCGATATTGAGGATGCTGAAAGTGCCTTTGCCGGGGCAAAGCCGAAGGGGCTGTTGCGTGTCGATGTGCACGGCAAGCTGGCGCGGCATTTCGTTTTGCCTGGATTGCCGGCCTTCCTGAAGGAATATCCCGATATCCAGATGTATATGAGCGAAGGCGACAGGCTGGTCGATCTGATCCGCGAAGGGATCGACTGCGTGCTGCGTGTCGGCGATTTGCAGGATAGCGACATGATTGCCCGGCGCGTCGCGCTTCTGGAAGAGGTGACCTGTGCCTCACCGGATTATATTGCACGCTTTGGCCTGCCGCAAAATATTGACGATCTCGGCGGGCACCAGATGATCGGCTTCTGGTCGACAGCCATCGGCGGCTTGCTGCCGCTGGAGTTCACGGTAGCGGGTGGAATCCGCAGCGTTTCCTTGCCGACGGTGGTATCCGTCAATGGTGCCGATACGCTGGCGGCGGCGGCGCGGCTGGGGCTCGGCATCATGCAGGCCCCGCGCTATTCCCTGGAGGAGGACCTGAGAAACGGCACGCTCGTTGCCATCCTGCCGGACAATCCGCCATCCCGCACGCCGGTTTCGCTACTCTACCCTCGCAGCCGCCAGCTGTCACCGCGGGTGCGTGTCTTCATTGACTGGCTGTCTCGCGAATTTGTCACACGGCAGGACGAAATTTAAAAAGGCTGCGGTTGAACCTTGCCTTTTGGTTGGGGCTTACCCACATCCGCGGCAACTTCAGAGGCCTTCCCTCGCACGTCTTCCCCGCATGGCCGATCGACCCGGCCGGCCGTTCCTTATATCGATTCCGGATCGATAGGTTATGCGCTAGACGTGTGAATGTCCGCCGGAACCAAGGAAATCGACATGAACGCAGACGATATCAGCGAGATTTCCGCCTGGTTGACGACGCAGGGCCTGAAGGGCGTCGACGAAATGGACATCGTCAACGGCTTCTGCCAGCGCGCCCGTGCCGCCGGAATGCGACTTGATCGCGGCCTTGCCCTGATCGATACGCTGCATCCGGTCTATGAGGGGCGGGCCTTCCAGTGGGACAGCAAAGAGCCCGTGAAAGCGGCTTTCGAATACGGGCCGACGAACGAGGGTGTTTCGGCTGAAAATTGGGAGCGCTCGGCGTTCTTTCACCTGCGCGAAAAAAATCAGAACGAGATCCGAAGGCGCCTCGGTTTCGGCGACCCGACCGATTTCTACATGTTGGATGTCATGTTGGCGGCTGGACACAAGGACTATGTCGCGATGATCCATCGCTTCGCCCAGGACAGCCATATCGGTGACATGGACTGTTTTTACTCGCATTGGACGACAATGGACGAGGAGGGTTTTCGCGAGGAAGATCTGGCAGCCCTTCGGCAATTGGTTCCGGTGCTGGCGCTGGCGATCAAGTCGGGATCGCTGACGCGTATTTCACGGACCATTGCCGAGGTCTATCTCGGCGAGGACGCCGCCAAGCAGGTGCTTGAAGGCCGCATATCGCGTGGCAAGGCCGAGCGGATTTCGGCGGTTCTGTGGTTCTCCGATCTGCAGAATTATACCCGTATCTCCGACAACCTGCCGCCGGACGAGATCATTCCGTTTCTCAATGATTATGCCGATGCGGTGATTTCCTCCATTCACGAGGCCGGCGGCAATGTCTTGAAGCTGATCGGCGATGGCACGTTGGCGATCTTCAAGGCCGAGGAACGCGAAGACGCCTGTGGGCGGGCGCTGCTGGCGGAACAGAACTTGCGCGCGAAGCTGAAGGGGCTGAACGAGTTGCGCATGCTCGAAGGGCGCCCAGTAACCGAGGTTTATCTCGGGCTGCATATTGGTGATGTCTTCTATGGTAATATCGGTTCGAGCGACCGGCTGGATTTCACCGTCATCGGGCCAGCCGTTAACGAAGTCAGCCGCATCGCCTCGATGTGCCGCTTCGTCGATCGCAGCGTGATCATGTCATCGCAGTTCGTTGCCGCAGCACCTCCTCTGCGCAATTCCGAAGTCGTTTCGATCGGGCGTTATGCCCTGCGTGGCGTCAAGCGCGCCCAGGAATTGTTCACGCTGATGCCGTTGGAAAAGGCTGCCGAATAGGTCAAAGGCTTTCGGTGGACTGAGTGCGGCGATGCCTCAAAAAGGCTGCGTCCGACGGATTGCTTGTAAGGTCGATGGCGCGGTCGTAGGCCGCAAGTGCGGCACTGGTCCGGCCGCACCGCGACAAAAGTTCTGCGTTGGCCGCATGAAATGGCTGATAGGCATCGAGCACCGACGCCAGAGATTCCAGAACGCGCAGACCGGCCTCCGGTGCACCGGCCTCGGCCAGGGCCACGGCGCGGTTCAATTGCACCACCGGGGTCGGCTCCATGCGCAGCAGGCTGTCGTAAAGCAGAACGATCTGGCTCCAGTCCGGCGGTTCGGACTGGACATGCAGGGCGGCGATTGCCGCCTTGATCTGGAAGGGGCCGGCAGCGCGGCGGGCCATCGCCCGGTCGAGCAAAGAAAGGCCGTCGGCAATCCGCCCATCGTTCCAGAGCTTGCGGTCCTGCGAGGCAATGGGAATGCTTGTCCCATCGGCGTCCAGCCGTGCCGCCCGGCGGGCTTCGGTAATCAGCATCAGGGCCAAAAGCCCCTCGATCTCGGCCTCGCCCGGCCGCAGGCTGTCGAGCATGTGCCCGAGATAGATTGCCTCCTCGCCGAGCTGCCGCACCCGGTCCCCCGCGGCACAGGAGTAGCCCTGATTGAAGATCAAGTAGACGACGGTCAGCACGGATTGCAGCCGTTCCGCCCAGGCTTCCGGACCGGGCACCACATACGGGATGCCGGCAGCAAGGATTTTTGCGCGTGCCCTGGTCAATCGCTGGCCCATGGTTGTCTCGTTGTCGAGAAAGGCGCTGGCGACCTCGGGCGTGCTCAAGCCGCCAAGCGTGCGCAGGGTGAGTGCCACTTGGGTCTTCGATTCCAGCGCGGGATGGCAACAGGTGAAGATCAGCCGCAGGCGTTCGTCGGGAATGTCGTCTGTCGTATTCTCGTGAGCCTCGTCCACGGAGAGGCGGGCGATCTCGGCGGTCTTGCGATCTTCCCGGGCATCCTTGCGCAGCAGGTCGATTGCCTTGCGCAGCGCAACCTTCAGCAACCAACCTTGCGGTGAGGCGGGAACCCCCGTTCGTCCCCAATGCACGACGGCGGAAGCCAGTGCGTCCTGCAGCGCATCTTCGGCCAACTGGAAGTTTTTGAGCCGGGCGATCAGTGCCGACAACAGCCGCCCCCGGTCCGTGCGCGCCAGGGCATCAATGGCCCGGGATACGGCTTGAGGATCGGGGGCAGCTGAGTGCATCAGCTATAGTCCATTACCGGCCGGACTTCGACGGTGCCGTAGGTGGCGGAAGGGATCATCGCGGCATAGCGAAGTGCCGTATCCAGATCGGGAACATCCAAGATGTAATACCCGCCCAACTGCTCCTTGGTTTCGGCAAAGGGTCCGTCCATCGTTTCGACCTTGCCGCCCCGAACGCGCACGCTCGTGGCTGTTTCGACACCTTGCAGGCCTTCGCCCGAGACATAGGCGTTGGCGGCCTTCAGCATTTCACTAAAGGCGGCATAACCTTGCATCATTGTCTCGAATTCAGGTGTGCCATAGGCCGGTTCCACGGATGGATCCCCATAAATCAGCGCCATATATTGCATAGAAGGTCTCCTGTGTTTGGAATATTCACGGTTTCAGTTCAAAGGGCAAAGGCCGAAAGGGTGAGAGCGACAGCGAGGACAACCATCGCGAGGATGCAGGCGGTGTTGCCGATGATCCGCAGCGGATGGGCCGGTGCATTGGCGCGCAGTCCGAACGGGTGCAAGATCCGACCGGCCACCGTCAGTGCGCCTGCCGCATGCAGCCAGAGCGGGCCTGCACCCTGTCCCTCGGCCAGCACCATCAGGATCAGGATCATCGGCACC
Source organism: Rhizobium sp. Root1204 (assembly GCF_001424965.1). Taxonomy (NCBI): domain Bacteria; kingdom Pseudomonadati; phylum Pseudomonadota; class Alphaproteobacteria; order Hyphomicrobiales; family Rhizobiaceae; genus Rhizobium; species Rhizobium sp. Root1204. The sequence goes on along the minus strand of NZ_LMCZ01000005.1, from coordinate 15,493 downwards.
CATTCGACGAAATTGCCGTGCCGGCGGATACGTTCATGCAGATCGACATTGCCGGCGTCGCCGATGGACAGGCTAAGCGCCGAACGGGTTTTGCTGACATTGATCCATAGGAGCAGGAAAATGACGGTCAGAGCGACCGCGTAAAGCGAGGTAATCGGAAAATTCATTGCTGTTACTCTTTGTGTTTCTGTCTCTACACCCCAAGAACGTTGCTCGTTTTGGGATTTCGACATGGCGTGAAAATTATTTCGTATTTTTTTGATGCCGCCGCTGGGGCAGCGAGACTGGATGCTATTTTTCCGTGGATTTGGAAAAACGGATATCCGCAAGCGATGCTGCGATGGTGATCTCGTCCCCGAGCGACCATTCCGCTGCCCGCGCCGCCATGCTGGCTGGAACCATTGGCGATCCGCCGGGACCTGGAGGCACGTCATAGGTCGCATGAGCGTCATGCGGCAGGATGACGTGATAGCCGCGCTGGATGGCGGCCCGTGCCGTCGCTGCCACGCACATTTCGGACAGCACACCGCAGAGGGCAACGGTTTGCACGGCGGATGCCGCGAGCAGCCTGTGCAAGGGCGTACCGTCGAAACCGTCATCTGTGGTTTTCCGCACGACGCTCTCATCGGCAAGTGGCGGAAAGTGAAGTGCCCAACCGGGCCGATGCGGCTCATCGACCGTTCCGGGCTCTCCGTCGTTTTGCAGGAAAATAACCGGCACCTTTGCTGTACGCGCCGCGGTCATCAAAGCCTCGATTGCCGCCAGCAACGTGGAATGGTCCGGAACAGCCTCGATTCCGGTGACGAATGCCACCTGCACATCGACAACGATCAGGGCATCCGCTGTCGCCTCAACGCTTTCTGATCGCTCCATCAAAACCTACCTCGTTGGCTTTCGTAACGTCGGAAGAAGTGGGATGCCGTATGGAGGTCAAGGCCGTTTCGTCGCCATGACGTGGAGCCATTCGGTCGGCTTGTTATCATAGCCGCCCCCTGCTTTGGCTTCGATCGAGACCGATGCCCAGGCAAGCTGCGCGTAGACGTTTCTCAGCCAGCTTTCGGAGGGATAGTTGTAATACCGGTCGAACTCGTCGCGGCCTTCAGCTTCCCCGGCCTTGAAGCTGGCGTAAAACACCCCGCCGGGTTTCAACGCGGCATGGATGCGGGCGAGGATGTCCGGCAGGCCGGCTCTGGGGATGTGGAGAAGACACGCATTGGCCCAGACGCCGTCATACATGGCCTGCTCATTCAGATCACCGAACAGCAATGTGGCAACCGGGATCCGGAGGCGTTTTTCCGCTTCGTGGGCAATTTCGGGAGTGCCATCCGTCGGGCGGACGTCGAAGCCCCGTGCGAGCATGAATTCGCTATCCTGACCACCGCCGCACCCGAGTTCAAGAATGCTTGCGCCGGGCTGCAATTGCGACAGAAAGTTCGCGATCCGGCTCTCGCTCGGCTCCTGGCCTCTGGATGTGTATTTGGCGGCTTCCATTTCGTAGAAGCGCAAGGTGTCGCGATCGTGAGACATCGCTCTTTCAGAGTTTTCTCATAAACTATTGTTTATATTGAAAATACTGAAAGTCACTCGCAATGTCAAAACCGGACGTTGAGCCCGTCTTCCGGATCAGAATGTCAGACCTTCTGTCCGGCCTCGTTAAAGAAATGCAGGTTTTTGACCGGAAGCCTAACATTCACTTCACCGTGCATGCCCAGGAACCGCCGGTCGAGCGTAAAGGCCTTGAAGGCGACCGGGCCGAGCTTGAGGTGAACGATGATGCCGAAGCCGGTCGGCTCGACCAGATCGACGGTGGCCTTCAGGACGTCGGGACCTTCGGCCCCCAGAACCACATGTTCCGGCCGGATGCCGAGCGTGGCGCGGCTGCCGTCGATAAGATTGGCGGTGCCACTGAGCGGCAGCGTGACGCCGCCGGTGAGCGCAAAGCTGGCGCTGTCGCCGGTCACCATGTAGCGGCCTTCGAAGAAGTTCATGCCGGGTGAACCGATGAAACCGGCGACGAAGAGGTTCGCCGGATTGTCGTAAAGTTCGAGGGGGCTGCCGACCTGCTGGATGACGCCGCCGTGCATGGCGACAATCCGGTCGGCCAGTGTCATCGCTTCGATCTGGTCGTGCGTGACATAGATCGAGGTGGCGCCAAGATCCTGATGCATCTTCTTGATTTCGGCGCGCATCTGTTCGCGCAGGCGGGCATCGAGGTTGGACAGCGGTTCGTCGAACAGGAAGGCCTTCGGTTCACGCACGATGGCGCGGCCCATGGCAACGCGCTGGCGCTGGCCGCCGGAGAGAGCCTTCGGGCGGCGTTCCATCAGCGGGTCGAGTCCGAGCTTGCTGGCGGCACCGGCAACAACCGAAGCGATTTTTTCCTTCGGCGTTTTCCTGAGCCGCAGGCTGTAGCTCATGTTCTTGGCGACGCTCATATGCGGATAAAGCGCGTAGGACTGGAAGACCATGGCGATGTCGCGGTCCTTCGGGGCAAGATCGTTGACGCGCTTGCCGTCGATGCGGATTTCACCCGATGTGACGGCCTCCAGGCCGGCAATCATCCGCAGCAACGTGGACTTGCCGCAGCCGGATGGGCCGACCAGGACAACGAACTCGCCATCCTTGATCTCAAGGTCGACACCATGCAGCACCGGATGGATGCCGTAGGATTTGCGGATGGCGGCGATATCGATGGATGCCATGGGATCAGCCTTTCACGGCGCCGGCCGTCAGGCCCTGCACGAGGTAACGTTGGATCAACAGGAAGAACAGGCAGGCGGGGATAAGCGCCATGACGCCCGCCGCCATCATCTGTCCGAAATCGACCGAGAATTTCGAGACGAAGGAAAGCAGCCCGACCGGGAAAGTCGCGGAGTCGTTGCCGGAGATCAGCATCAGCGAGAACAGCAGCTCGCTCCATGCGGCCGTAAAGACGAAGCCAAGGGTGGCTGCGATACCCGGCAGCGTCAGCGGCAGGATGATCTGACGGAAGGCGACGAACTGGGTGGCGCCGTCGATCATCGCGGCTTCCTCGAGATCCTTCGGGATACCGTCGAAGAAAGACTGCATCAGGAAGGTGGCGAACGGCACGTTGAAGGCGGTGTAGACGATGACGAGGCCGGTGAGGCTGTTGGTCAGCCCGAGTGGCGACAGCATCTTGAAGATCGGCGCCACCAGCATGACCAGCGGAAACATCTGGGTCAGCAGCATCAGCGTCACGATCCAGTATTTGCCACGGAAGGTGAAGCGCGACATTGCATAGCCCGCCAAGGAGGCGAGCACGGTGACGATGATCGCCGTCGAGCCGGAAACGATCAGGCTGTTCTTGAAGAAGGTCGGGAATTCGCTGTGTTTCAAGACGAAGTCGAAATGCTCGAAACTGGTCTGCGACGGCCACATCCTGATGCCCTCGGAATAGAGCAGCTTGTTGGGAGTGACCGAGACTTTCAACAACCAGTAGAGCGGGAACAGCGCGAAGACGACATAGGCGAGAATGGCTAGACGGTGCGCGAGAATGGAGGCGATGCGTTTGCCGGTCATGATCTCAATCCTTGCTCAACAGCCACTGACGTAGGATCACGATCAGCATCGAATAGGTGATCAAAAGCGCCAGCAGCACCAGTGCGATGGCTGAGGCATAGCCGAAATCCAGCCGCTTGAAGGCCTGGGTGAAGATGTAGCTGGCGACGATCTGGCTGCGGTCGGCCGGTCCGCCATTGGTCATGACGATGATCAGGTCGGCGAAGTTTGAAATCCACACTGTCCGCAGCAGCACCGTGATGGCAATGGTCGGGGCGAGGAAGGGCAGGGTGATCGAGATGAATCGCTGCACTGGCCCGGCGCCATCGATGCTGGCTGCCTCGTAGAGATCACGCGGGATCGCTTGAAGGGCCGCCAGGAGCGTGATGGCGAAGAACGGGATGCCCCACCAGACATTGGCGATGATCGGCCCCCACATGGAAAGCTGCGGATCGGACAAGATATTGTAGGGCTCGCTCATCAAGCCGAGCGAAAACAGCCAGTGCGGAATGGGGCCGACGACGGGGTTGAACAGCCAGGCCCAGTTGAGGCCGGCAAGAAAACTTGGAACTGCCCATGGCAGGAAGACCAGCGCCTGCACGATGGCGCGTCCGGCAAACGGCTTGTCGAGCAACAGCGCGAGGATCAGTCCGAGAACGAACTGCAGCAGCACGGACCAGCCTGTCCACCACAGCGTGTTCTTCAAGGCCCGATAGAAATTCTGGTCTTGCGACAGGGTTTTGAAATGATCGAGCCCAATGAAGCCGCCGGAAAAGGGATTGAGCAGCTGGATATCGCGGAAAGCATAGGAAATACCGAGCACCAGCGGCACCAGCATGACGGTGACGATCAGGATCAGCGCGGGCGCGCTATAGAGATAGGGGGCGGAGGCATCGGCAAGGCGCTTCTTCAGCGGCCGCTGGTCCCTGCGCGCGCCGCCATTGCGGGCTGCTGCATGTGAAGCCATCGTCAAATATTTCCAGTTTGCGGCGCGGGGAGGCGTGCCGGCTTTTCCGTCAGGGGAATGGGCCGCAGGCAGCCGGCATCATGCCGGTGCCTGCGGTTAAAGGCTGATGACTTATTTGCTCGCGAGGAACTTCTGTTGAGCCTTGGTCATGTAGTCAGCCCATTGCTTGGCCATTTCCTCCGGCGTGATATCGCCGAGCATGGCTTCCTGGCTGGTCTTGATCGCCATCGAATCCTTAAAGAAGGCGAACTCTTCCAGATAGGTCGGCATCACCGTCGGGATGGCGTCCTTGTCGGCCAGTTCCTCGAACCAGCCCTTGAACTGATCCGTTGCAAAGAAAGGATCCTTCTCGGCGGATTTGAGGGCCGGCAGGGCGCCGATCTTCTTGTTCCACTCGATATTGCCTTCCGGGCCTTCGAGCGTGGCAATCAGCTTCCAGGACAGGTCCTTGTTGGCGCTCGCCGACATCATCGACCAGCCGGCAAAGCCGATGGTCGGGAATGTCTTGCCCGACGGACCCTTCGGCATGGTGGTGACGCCATAGTCGGCCGCGTCCATGCGCTCGGCGATGGCGATCAGCGCGTCCGGATCCTGGTCGAGCATCGCGCAGGTGCCGGTGTAGAAGCCGGCGACGATCTCGTTGAAGCCCCAGTTGACGCTGTCCTTCGGCGCATAGCCGTTCTTGTAGAGGTCGATCAGCCAGGTGAAGCCCTTGACCCAGCCTTCTTCCGAGAATTTCGATGTGCCGTCGGCGTTGAAGTAGGTGTTGTCGCCCGCCATCGTGGCGCCCATCATCATCCAGCCGTTGAGGCCGCCCGGACCGCCGCGCATGCAATAGGCATATTTGCCCGGCAGCTTCTTGATCTTCTCGGCGGCGGCGACGAAATCGTCCATCGTCTTCGGCGGGCCATCGACGCCTGCTTCCGCGAAGATCTTCTTGTTGTAGAACATGGCGCGCAGATAGAAGCCGTAAGGCAGCATATAGGCCGTGTCCTGGATGTCGCGGCCAAGTTCGAGCGCGCGATCGGTCAGTTCAGGCGTCTGGTCCCAGGTCTTCAGGTAGGGCTCGAGGCTTTCAAGCATGCCATTGTTGGCATAGAGCGACAGCCAGGTATCGGGCATTTCCATCACGTCTGGGATTTCGCCTGCAGAAACCATGGTGGCGAACTTCTGGAACGCTTCGCCCCAGGGCAGCGAGATGATCTCGACCGTCGTGCCGGGGTTGGCGGCTTCGAACTTGGCGACGATCGATTTCAGCGTTTCGGTACGTTCCGGGCTGGTGATGACTTCAACCAGCTTCAGCTTGGTGTCGGCAAGAGCTGTGCCTGCCATCAGCGTGGCGACCATGGTCGCGGCAATCAGTTTCCTCATTTTCGTTTCCCTTTTATTGTTGGTTGGGTTGCATGCTGTCGTGTCAGCCTATCGCTGCGGCAGCGATTGCCGCTTCGATATCGCTCCAGAGGGCCTCCGTTCCCTCCAGGCCGACATGGAGCCGTACCGACCGCGGACTGATGCCGAAGGCGACCGCGGAATTAGGTTGTGCTTTTTGCGAGAGGACGACTTCGCCCGGCACGATCAGGCTTTCGTGCCCGCCCCAGCTGACGCCGAGCTTGAACAGCTCAAGGTGATCCGAGAAGGTACGGACATTGATGCCTTCCTTGAAAATGAACGAGAACAGGCCGGATGTGCCCTTGAGGCCGGGCGGCAGATGATTGGCGAGGCCGGGATAGTTCACCGATTCGACTGCATCATGCGCCTGCAGACGCTTGGTGATCTCGACAGTGGATTGCTCATGCGCTTTCATGCGGATCGGCAGCGTGCGCATGCCGCGGATGAGAAGCCAGGCATCGAACGGCGACAGCTTGCCGCCGAGATAGGGATAGGCTTCCGAGCGGATGCGTCCGATCAGTTCCTTGGAGCCTGCAACAACGCCAGCGACGACGTCGCTATGACCGCCGAGATATTTCGAAGCGGAATGAATGACCAGATCGACGCCGAGCGAGATCGGCTGCTGGAAGACCGGGCTTGCCCAGCTGTTGTCGATCGCGGAGGTAATGCCGTGCGACTTGGCCAAGGCTGCGAGCGCTGCGACATCATGGGTCTGCATCACCCAGCTCGTCGGGCTTTCGAGATAAAGAAACTTCGCGCCGGGCAGGGCCTTGGCGACCTCTTCTTCATCGCGGCCATCGACATAGGTAACCTCGATGCCCATGCGCTTGAAAAACGTACCGAACAGGCGGTAGGCATCGGGATAGAGATGCTTGACCGCAACGATGCGGTCGCCGGGTTCGACGAAAGACAGAACCGTCGAGGAGATCGCCGACATGCCGCTGGCAAAGCCGATAGCGTCTTCAGCACCTTCAAGTTTGGCCAACATTTCCTCGAAGATCCGCACGGTCGGGTTCAGGCCGCGCGTATAGATCGGCCGGACCTTTTCGCCGCGATAGGACGCGACCATGTCGTCATAATCGGTGAAGGTGAACAGCGACGTCTGCACGATCGGCGGCACAACGGCGTCATAGGCATTGCTCACGTCATGGGTGACGATGAGAGAGGCATCTTCGAACGGATCAAACCCGTTGCTCATTTGGACATTTCCTTGATGTCTTCCTCGACGATCGCGAGGATTTTCAGTGTTTCAGCGCGCGCGGCTTCAGGGTCCTGAGCAGCGATCGCATTGAAGAGGGTGCGGTGGAATGGAAAGGAGCGGCGGGCGAAATCCAGCCGGTCGAAAGGCCATTCCCAGAAGCGTTCGAAAGCGCCGCGCATCTGTTCGAGCAATTGCTTGAACAGCGGGTTGTGGGTGGCGTCATAGATGGCGAGGTGGAAGGCCAGGTCTTCCGGGCCGGATGTACCCTTGGACAGGTGCACCCGCTCCATCTCATCGAGCTTTTCTTCGATCATCCGCACGTCTTCCGGCGTCCGGACGCGGGCTGCAACCATGCCAGCTTCCGCCTCGATACCCCGGCGCACTTCCAGCGTCATCAACAGCACATCACGCAGATGCGTCGTTTCCAGCGATAGCGGCATGTGGATGGTGCTGCCGGAGATCGGCTTCAGCAGGTAGGTTCCGCTGCCCTTGCGGGCCTCGACGACACCGAGCGCCTGAAAATGGCGGATGACCTCGCGGATGGTCGAACGGCCGACGGCAAGGGCGCTCATCAGCTCTCGCTCGGCCGGAAGACGGTCGCCGGGAACGAGGTTGGAGCGCTGGATATAGTCCGCAAGCGCTGCTGTCACCTGCTGCGCCCGGTCGGCCGGGGGCAGGGGGGCGAGTGCCGCTCTTGCATCCTTCTGCATCACTGTCCGCTTTCTAGTTAAAACCAGAATTGGTCTGACATCTGAGCAATAATGCAAATTGCAAGGAGTGCGTCAAGGGGCGGATTACGGTTCGGGGGGCATTGGAATGGCTGGCGCGACGAATACCGGTCGGGATGGTGGAAATGGCGCCCTGCCCGGCGATAGGTTAAACTGGCCACACCGCATCGGGGCTGGAGTATTCCTGCGGTTGAAACGGACAGGTGCGAGATGTCATTCGCAAACCGCAAGGACGCAGGCTCCAGACTGGCTGCTGCACTGACAGGTTACCGCGGAAAATGCCCGGTCGTGATTGCGCTTCCGCGTGGCGGCGTCGCCGTCGCTGCGGAAATTGCCCGTGCGCTTGATGCGCCGCTGGATCTCCTTTTCGTCCAAAAGATCGGTGTGCCTTTCCATTCCGAGCTTGCGATGGGCGCGATTGTGGATGGGCCAGAGCCAATCATCGTTCGCAATGAAAACGTCATCCGGCAGGCGCGAATCCGCGACAGGGAGTTTTCGGCGATATGCAGATCGCAACAGATGGAGATCGAGCGGCGCAAGCGGCTTTATCTCGGCAATCGCAACACTATCCCGCTTGCCGGGCGCGTGGTCATCGTTGTCGATGATGGCATAGCCACCGGCTCCACCGTCAAGGCGGCGCTTAAGGCCATTCGGAACCAGGGGCCGCAGGAACTGGTGCTGGCCGTTCCGGTTGCGCCGGCCGTTTCCCTGGAGGAGTTGGAGCGAAACGTTGATGCGCTCATCTGCCTCGAAGCGCCATTCGTCTTTCGCGCCGTCGGGCATTTTTACGATGATTTCCGCCAGGTGAGCGACGCGGAAGTCATTTCCGCGCTGGAGGTCGCCAATCAGAGTGGGTCAGCGTAACGGTTGACAGTCGGAGGTGGGGGAGGATCGCGGTGAGCGGCTGTCCCATTCTGTGGAGGAATGCAGGTGCTAGGCACTCTCAAGCTCGGGGTTTGCAATTCCGCGCGGATATGTCCGTTCGCTGAGCGGCACGGCCGCGACGGCGGCGAGTAGCCGGTCTATCAGCAAGGTCTCAGCCCTGCTGCTGCGCGCAGAACGCTTGGTGACCAGATAGACATCGGCAGCCGGCGGGTTTTCATAGGGCGGCAATTGCCAGAGTTGCCGTGCCTCGATGTCGGCTGCCACCACATGGATCGGCAAGGGACCGAAGCCGAACCCGACCTTGATGAGGCGCTTGACTTCTTCGAGATTGGTGAAGAGCCCCAGCACCGGCCCATTGAAATTCTCCCGTTGCCGTAGGCGAGCGATTGGCGCCAAGGCACCGCCGAGTTGATCCGTCTTGAAGGAGACGTAGTCCAGCGTTGCGAGTTCGGTAATATCGGTGTCGCGCTTTCCAAACAGCGGGTGGCCGGGCGCACAGAAGAAGCCGAAATGTTCGCGATAAAGCACGGTGTAGTCCAGTTCCGGGTGCTTTTCGTGGGCAAGGCAGATGCCCAGGCAGGCCTCGCCGGATAGGACATTGTCGATGACCGTTTGGCTGGCGGAAACGGTGGTCGAGAAGCTGACCCGCGGAAAGGTCTTGTGGAAATCGGCAAGGAAGCGATCAAGGAACGGGCATTCGATATGGCTGGCAAAGGCCATTTCGACATGGCCGGTGACCAGGTCGGGGTCGTCCTTGATGAGATCGGGCAGGCCGGTGACGATCGAAAACATTGTCAGACATTCCGCGTAGAGCCGTTCGCCAGCTGACGTCATGCGGAAGTGGTTGGAGGATCGGTCGATCAGGCGGCAGGCCATATGCTCTTCGAGGCGGCGCAGTGCGTTGCTGATGGTCGGCTGCTTCAGCGACAGGCGGTTGCCTGCAGCTGTCAGGCTCTTTTCTTCGACGATCACCGTGAAGGTGCGCAGAAGGTTCCAGTCGATCTCCCAGACGAAACGGCGTCTCGGGCTGAGCATAGTTGCCTCATTCATTTGGTGAATGCTGGTCCTTCACCTAATGTATTTGTCGGGCCAAGTCCATTGTGGTTTGATCGTCGTCACCGGAGACCCAGCGAGGCGTGACGTGACCGATACTACCCAAATTTTCCCCGATTTCGGATTGACCGCCGAGCAACGGCATCAGGCGGTGCGCGGTCACTATTACGAATATCCGGGCATGGACGGCGAGCGTGGCGAGATCTGGTGCTATACGCGCGCTTACGCTTATGCGCCCGGTGAGATGGTGGATCTGCACATCAGCTCGACAGCGTCCTCCTGCCGGCTGGAGATCGTCCGCGACGGGGCGGTCGAGACAAGCGTTTATGGCACCGATGATATCGCCACGGCCTGGCAGGAAACGCCTGATCAGGTCTCCGTGCTCGGCTGCGGCTGGGAACCGACCTTTGCTTTCCAGGTTCACGACAGCTGGCCATCTGGCGCCTACCGCATCACGCTGACGGCCGAGGGACGCGACGGCAAGCCGATCCAGTGTCACCACATGATCATTGTCCTGCCAAAACCCGGTCCAAAGCCAGGCCGGATCCTGCAGGTTGCCGCCACCGGCACCTGGACAGCCTATAATACCTGGGGTGGATCGAACCATTATCAGGGCATCACTGGCCCGAACCGCGACAAGTATGCCACCACTGTCAGTATCGAGCGGCCGCTTTGCCGTGGCTTCGTGGTACTGCCGCCGGATGCGCCCCGTGTGCCGCTGGAAGTAAGCCTGCCGCCGGGCACCATTCCGCGTTATCCGCATATGGAATGGGCTTTTGCCAACGGCTATTCGAAGAAATACACCTCGTCCGGCTGGGCCAGTTACGACAGTCAGTTTTTCCGTTGGGCCGAGCGGGTGGGATACGATGTCGATCTCGCCAGCCAGCACGAATTGCACAACGATCCGGATATACTGAACGACTACGACTGCGTCGTCTTCGTTGGCCATGACGAATACTGGACCTGGGAAATGCGCGACGCCGTCGACGCCTATGTCGATCAGGGCGGGCATGTGGCGCGCTTTGCCGGCAATTTCATGTGGCAGACGCGGCTGGAAGATGAGGGGCAGCGGCAGGTCTGCTACAAATATGTGGCCCGCAAGGAAGACCCGATCTACCAAAACGGCGACGTCACCCGTGCCACCAATTCCTGGGAAGCGCCCGAAATTGGCCGTCCCGGCGCGCTGACCTTCGGGCTCAACGCGACGAATGGCGTCTATTCCGGCTGGGGCGGTTGTGCGCCGCGCGGCGTTCGCGGCTTCCCGATCTACCGGCCGCGTCACTGGGCTTTTGCCGGAACCGGCCTGTTCTATGGTGACCTTCTGGGAGCCGACAGCCATATCTACGGCTACGAAGTCGATGGTCTCGCCTATGAAATCCGTCATGGACTGCCTTATCCAACAGCCGACAGCGGCGCGCCGGAAGGACTGGAAATCCTCGCGCTCGGTATGGCAAGCCAGGTCGAAGAGAGCGATATCCTGACGCGCGAAGACCTGTTCTTCGGCGACGAGGATGGCCGCTTCATCGCCGAAACCCTCTATGGCGAAGCCTCCGACGAGAATATGGAAAAAGTCCGCTACAGCAACGGGATGATCATCAATTTCAAGCGGGGGAAGGGCGAGGTTTTCCACGCCGGAACCTGCGAATGGGTGGCGGGCCTGCTGCGGAAGGACGCCATGGTGGAGCGCGTCACCGCCAATGTGCTTAACCGCTATCTCAATCGATAAATTCAGCCAGAGCAGAGCATCATGAACATCCAAGCCAACGAGCGGCCCGCATCCCATCTCTTCTATGTCACGCGCCTGCGCCGGCCGCTGGTCGACCGCGCCGAAGGCATTTATTTCTGGACCGAGGACGGCCGCCGCTTCATCGACGGCTCCAGCGGGCCGATGGTCAGCAATATCGGCCACGGTAACCGCCATGTCATTGAAGCCATGAAGCGGCAGATGGAGAAGACAAGTTTCGCCTATCGGCTGCATTTCGAAAACCAACCGGCCGAAGAGCTGGCCCGGCGTCTTGCCGGAAAAATGCCCGGGGATCTGGATCGGATCTTCTTCGTTTCCGGTGGGTCGGAAGCGGTGGAATCGGCGATCAAGCTGGCACGGCAATGGGCTGTTGCCACCAATCAGCCGAAGCGCTGGAAGGTCATCTGCCGGTTTCCGTCCTATCACGGCGGCACGATGGGTGCGCTTGGCGTTACCGGCGACCTGGCACTGACGGAAACCTTTGCGCCGCAGATTCAGCCAATGCCGGCCATCCCGGCACCGACAGCTTATCGCGATCGCGACAACCTGACGATGGAACAGCGTGGTTTGCGCTATGCCGATATGCTGGAAGAAAAAATCCTGTCCGAAGGGCCGGAAAGCATCGTTGCCTTCATCATGGAGCCGATCGGCGGCGCGGCAACAGCGGCCCTGGTTGCACCCGACAGCTATTTTGCGCGCATCCGCGAGATCTGCGACAAATACGGTATCCTGCTGATCCACGACGAAGTCATGAGCGGTGCTGCGCGCACCGGCAAATATCTCGGCGGCGATCACTGGAATTGCAAGCCGGATATCATCACGCTGTCGAAGGGCATTGGCTCCGGCTATGCGGCGCTCGGCGCCATGGCTGCCTCGGCAAAGCTGGTAAAGCCGGTGCTCGACATGGGTGGCTTCCAGCACGGTTATACCTATGCCGGCAATCCGCTCGCCTGTGCTGCGGGCCTCGCAGTCCTCGAAGAGATGGAGCGGCTCGGCGTCGAGGCCAATGCTGCCGCAATGGGCGATCTCTTGAAGTCCGAGCTGGAAAACCTGTCGAAGCGCTTCCCCTTCATCGCCGGAGTCCGCGGCAGGGGGCTCCTGATCGGTGCAGATCTCGTCGCCGATCCGGTGACCTTCAAATCCTTCCCGAAAGCGCAGGCGACCAACCAGCGGCTGCTCGATATCGCTTACGACAAGGGGCTGATCCTGTACTCCCGCCGGATTCGCGGTGATGGTTATGAGGCTGACAACCTGATCCTTGCCCCGCCGCTGGTGATTACAGCGGCGGAAATCGGCGAAATGGTCTCGATCCTGGGCGATAGCTTCGAACAGCTGGCACGTGAACTTGATCTGCCGGTCAACGGCTGAGAACGGGATCATGAAGAACAAAGTCATTATCACCTGCGCCGTTACCGGCTCCGTCCATACGCCGTCGATGAGTCCGTATCTGCCGGTAACGCCGGACCAGATCGCCGAACAGGCGATCGCTGCGGCGGAGGCCGGCGCATCGATCCTGCACCTGCATGCCCGCAACCCGGCCGATGGACGGCCGACCGCTGATCCCTCTGTGTTCATGCAATTCCTGCCACGCATCAAGCAGGCAACCGATGCCGTCATCAATATCTCGACCGGCGGCAGTTCGCTGATGACGCTGGACGAGCGGCTGGCGGCATCGCTGCAGGCGCAGCCGGAAATGTGCTCGCTCAATATGGGCTCAATGAATTTCGGCATTTTCCCGCTCGCCAAGCCCGGCATGGAATGGCAGCACGACTGGGAACCGCAGCTTCTGGAGGCGACGCGCGGCACGATCTTCAAGAACACGTTTGCCGATATCGAAGACATTCTGAAGCGGCTGGGTGAGGGGTGTGGCACGCGTTTCGAATTCGAATGTTACGACGTCGGCCATCTCTATTCGCTGAAGCATTTCTATGATCGCGGGCTGGTAAAGGGCCCGCTGTTCATTCAGTTCGTGCTCGGCATTCTCGGCGGCATCGGTGCCGATCCCGATAATCTCAGCCATATGAAGCGCATTGCCGACAAGCTGTTCGGCGCCGACTATCGTTTCTCGGTGCTGGCGGCGGGCCGCCAGCAGATGCCATTGATCACCATGGGAGCTGCGATGGGCGGCAATGTTCGCGTCGGGCTGGAAGACAGCCTCTATCTTGGACGGGGGGAGCTTGCCAAGTCCAATGCAGAGCAGGTGAGCCGCATCCGCACCATCCTTGAAGCCCTGTCGCTGGAGGTTGCGACGCCGGAGGAGGCACGTACCATGCTGGCGCTCAAGGGCGGCGATCGGGTGGCCTTCTGATGGCGGATGTCTCGAACCAGGGCGTCGAAATCCGTGTCGCAACGGCTGAAGACGTGCATCTCATCCATACCGGTTTGCTGAGCATTGCCCGGCATCTCGATGCTGAAGGCAAAGTCACGGCAACGCCGGAAGACCTTCGCAAGCATGGTTTTGGCCCGCAGCCCGCGTTTATGGTGCTGCTTGCCGAAATTGACCGCGAATTTGCCGGCATGTGTCTGTTCTTCCAAAGCTTCTCGACCTGGCGTGGACAAAAGGGCGCTTATATTCAGGACATCGTCGTCGAAGAGCGCTTTCGGGGCGCTGGCATCGGTGTGGCGCTTCTGCGCCACACCGCAGCGCATGTCCACGCGGGGGGAGGCACCTATCTGCGGCTGTCGGTGGATGCGAAGAATGTTTCGGCGCAGCATTTCTACGAGCGAATGGGACTTGCCTGGTCCGAGCAAGAACGGATTCATGCGGCCTATGGCGAGACGTTCGAAGCACTAGCGGGACAGCACGAAAGCGGGGTTTGAGGAATGGGTATGAAGACCTTCTATGCGCAAGAGCAGGCAAAGCACGATCCGAAAATGTTCCTCTCCAGCGGTGCGCCGCAGCCCAATCCGGAAAAGCCGGAGCGGATCGCACGCCTGCTGGAGGGCGCAAAAGCCGCCGGATCCGAGATCATTAGGCCGCGTGATCATGGCTTGAAACCGATCGCTGCTGTCCACACGCCGGAATATCTCGAATTCCTGCAGAACATTTTTCTCCGCTGGCAGCGGATCGAGGGCGCCTCGGAGGAGGTGATCCCGAATATTCATCCGTTGGCGCGGACCGGACGCTATCCGGCCTCGGCTGTCGGCCAGGCCGGCTACCATATGGCCGACACGGCTTGCCCGATCTCCGCCGACACATGGGGCAGCGCCTGCTGGAGTGCCTGGAGTGCGGTAGAAGCGGCCGAAGCGGTTCTGGCCGGTGCACGCCATACCTACGCACTCTGCCGCCCGCCGGGCCATCACGCCTTTGCCGACGTCGCTGGCGGGTTTTGCTTCCTCAACAATTCCGCCATTGCCGCGCAGCATTTGCTGACGTCGTCGAAACGTGTCGCCATCCTTGACGTGGATCTGCATCACGGTAACGGCACGCAAGGAATCTTCTACGGCCGCAGCGACGTCCTGACGGTGTCGCTGCACGCCGATCCGGTGCGGTTCTATCCGTTCTTCTGGGGCAATGCCGACGAGCGCGGCGAGGGCCTGGGTCTGGGCTACAACTACAATCTGCCGCTGCCACGCAAGACCGCCGACGCCGGATTTCTGGAAGCCCTGGACGCTGCCAACCGCCGCATCGAAGCTTATGCGCCGGATGCGCTGGTTGTTGCCCTCGGCCTTGACGCGTTCGAAGGTGATCCGTTCGGTGGGCTTTCCGTCTCGACGCCAGGCTTTGCCCGCATTGCCCAAGCCATCAGCAATCTTGGCTTGCCGACCGTCATCGTCCAGGAAGGTGGTTATCTCTGCGACGAACTCAGCGCCAATCTGACGTCTTTTCTGACGGGGTTTGCGGGCTGATTGTCCGGTGATCATCCTACGTTACTTTGGTTCCATAAGATAGATTACGCGATCATCTCTTGTAAGGGCTATTTAGTAATGCGACAGTTGGGCCAGTTAGAGATGCGACAGTCTCGCCTCTCGACGCACTGGTCAAAACCAACGTTGGGAGCAAGGAT
>NZ_LMCZ01000004.1:0-204266 GCF_001424965.1 Rhizobium sp. Root1204 | reverse complement strand
ATAGTATATTTTTTATTAATATTGTTTTTTAGTTAATATTTACCCTGTGGCGATGAAGCAACATCGAATTTTAGCCATGGTCGTGCCACTAAAATTTCACAATTTGGCTCTTGAGAATCCGCATTTGATTGTCAATTTCTCCGTCAACCGGGCGGGTTAATTGCAAATTCCCCGATGTATCAATTTAGGACCGCGAGGGTCCGGAACATCGGTTCGTAAAGGAGACTTTTATGCGTACTCTCATCACCACCCTCATGGCATCTGCCGTATCCCTCATCGCCTTCTCCGCTGTTCAGGCTGCTGATGCGATCGACGAAGTGCCGGCCGCTCCGGCTGCTGAATACAACGAACCGGCCGTCAAGAACTGGTCGGGCGCCTATGTTGGTGGTACGGCGAACTGGGCCCGCGGCGAATACGACGCGACCGGCGGACGCGGTGCTGCCGGCTTCGGCGGCGGCCTCTATGGCGGTTACAACATGCAGAGCGGTAACATCGTTTACGGTGCGGAAGCCGATATCAACTACGGCGACAACGACACCCGCAACCGCGCACGCCGCATGGAGCAGGGCGTCAACGGTTCGGTCCGCGGCCGTGTCGGTTATGACCTGAACCCGGTTCTCGTCTATGGTACGGCCGGTGTTGCTGCAAGCAGCGTCAAGGCAACGGCTAATGGCGGCGGCTCGGACAAGAACACGCTCATCGGCTGGACGGCCGGTGCCGGTGCCGAAGCGTTTGTGACCGACAACGTCACGGCACGCGTCGAGTATCGTTACTCCGACTACGGTTCGAAGGATTTCGGTATTGGCGGCGGGCGGGTTTCGTCTGGCTACGACGAACACAGTGTTCGCGTTGGTATGGGCGTCAAGTTCTGATCCATGCGATAAGACTGACAAAAAGGCCGGAGAAATCCGGCCTTTTTGTTATTTAAAATTAGTAGTTTGTAGACATGTCAGGCTTTGAACTGTCCGTAGTCCGGGAAGAACTTTTCGAATTTCTGCGGCCAGTTCTTCAGTTTCGGGCGGCCCTTCTGCCACTCGCCGGCAAACCGGACTTCAATATAGCGCAACAGGGCGGCAAGCGCGAAATGGCCCGCATGCAGCTTGGCGCCGGTCTTCGGCAGGTTGGCATTGAGATAGTCGAGGCCGCGGCCTGCCTTTTCCCACTGACGGTCGATCCAGGGCTGGTGGATTTTTTCCGGCGGGTGGACGCGCTTTTCATAGACGATCGCCAGCAGGCAGTCGCAGATGCCGTCGCAAAGCGCCTCCAGGATTTCCACGTCGGTCCGCTTTTCCGCATTGCGCGGATAAAGCTTGCCCTTCGTCTCGCGGTCGATGAAGTACATGATTGCCCGGCTGTCATAGATCGCCTTGCCATCGGGGGTGACCAATGTCGGAATCTTACCGAGCGGGTTGTTGGCGATCAGGTCCTGTGGGGTGCCGTTGGTATCGGTCAGGACGCCTTCGGCAGCGAGACCGGCGTAGCGCGCAGCCATGCGCACCTTGTTGGAATAGGGCGAGGTGGGGGAAGAGTAGATTTTCATGCGTGCTTTCTTTCGTTGAACAGTCAAATTTTTGAGTGAACTAAGGGGTAGCTGGAAGTTCCAGGTTTTTCGCCTTGCAGCCGGCCCGATCTATCTCGCCGCAGGCGCGGAAACTCAAATCCTTGTTGAAGCATATGCGGATTTCATCGACGCGGCCGGACGCGCAGGTAACAGCGAGCGCATCGTTGCGCAGGCCCGGATTGGCCGATGTCAGCGCCGTCTCGATTTGCGCGGCATTTGTTCGCTGGCTGGATCCGACCGACTGCAAACTTTGCGGTATCGCCACTCTTTCGCGGGCAGCGCGCAGGACGGTAAAATAGTCCTTCTGGCTCAGGCCCGAGCAGGAGCCGTGTTTGCGCCACTCATGACCGATCAGCCCCATTGAGGGCATGATGTCGAACAGGGGCCGTCCAAGGGCATCCGGCACACGGTCGGATTCCCTTGTGCGGCAGAATTCCGGGTATCCCCGTTCGTTCTGCGGCCAAAGCCCGTGAACGATAAAACCGTGGTTGTTGTCCGGGTCGCATTGCATCGAGCGTCCCGAGGGATCGTTGTCCAGGCACCAGCTTGGCGACCACGACAGCGACAGGACATAGAAGTCGAAACCGCTGCCTAGCGGTACGGAAGTCGTTTTCTGACGCGTACCGGTGCCCGGCGTGCCGATGATCGGCGTGTTGGCGGCAGTAGTGCCGGAAGCAGGCGCGTCTTTTTTAGGCTGCGGGGATTTCTCCTCGCCGCTACACGCGGAAAGTGCCAGTAAGCCGGCAAGCGCAATAATCACACAACGGAAACGATGCATCGCAGCCGTCACCGCAACGACGCGCATTGCGCGCCGTAAACATACCAGGGATCAAGGCCACTCAGGCAGAACTCGATATTCGAGCCGATACCGGCAAAGCCGAAGTCGCGCTCGATCAGATACCAGAGCGCCCGTTTTTCGCCGTCGCTGGTGATGGCGGTGGCGCGGCAATATTCACGCTGGACCGGTCGGGTCTTGTCGCGCAGTTCAATGCGCTTTTGCCGGGTGTCGCGGATTTCGGCGATGGCGATATCCATTTTTAAATAATCTGCAGCCCGGCTGCCGAAGCCGGATGTAATGAAGTCGAGTACTCCGGGGCTTCCGCAGGCATCCGAGACGTGGGCCATGCCATAGTTGAGATGATCGGACGCTTTTGCCGCCGTTGCACCAGATACCATTGCACCAGATGCCAGCGTGGCGAGTGAGAAAACGACGGTGCGCACAAGCATGGCTGTCATGATCCTCTCTCCCAGCGAACCGCAGATTGCGTCTCTTGCGCGCCGGCCGTCAAGCCCCGTTCAATCCCGCTCTTGTTCAATCGCGCTTGCTCAGTCTCGTTCAAGCACTTCCTCGCCGCGCAGCCAGAAGGCACGGGCCGAGGCGTGGCGATCCTGCTTCAGCCGGTCCTTGAGGAAGGGGAGCAGGATATCCAGTTCGCCCTTCAGCGTGAACGGTGGATTGACGATGATCAGACCGGATCCCGAAAGCCCGGTCGTGTCGCGGTCGCTGCGGACAGACAGTTCGGCGCAGAGCATCTTGGGGATTTCCAGTGCCTTGAGCGCGGTGTGGAATTCGGCGATCGGCGCACCTTGCTTCAGCGGATACCAAAGGCAGAACGTGCCGCCGGAAAAGCGCCGGTAAGCCTTGTGCAGGCCGTCAACCAGCCGCTCATATTCGCCTGATATCTCGAACGGCGGGTCGACCAGCACGATGCCGCGTTTTTCCTTGGGCGGCAGATGCGCGCCGAGCGCCAGCCAGCCATCCAGTTCGGTGATGCGGCTCTGGAAGTCGCCGTCGAACAGGCGGCGCAGCGTCTCGTAGTCGTCGGGATGCAGCTCCATTGCCGACAGCCGGTCCTGCGGCCGCATCAGCATGCGGGTTAGCTTCGGAGATCCGGGATAGAGCGTCAGGCCGCCATCAGGGTTGAGGTCGCGTATGGCAGTGAGATAAGGCTCGAGAATGGCCTTTGCCTTGGCCGGAATGTCCGTGTCGAGAATACGGCCAATGCCATCGACCCATTCGCCGGTCTTTTGCGCTTCCTCGCTCGACAGGTCATAGAGGCCGATACCGGCATGGGTATCGAGCACGCGAAATGCCTTGTCCTTCTGCGCCATGTAGACGATCAGCCGGGCAAGCACGGCATGCTTGAGGACATCGGCGAAGTTTCCGGCGTGATAGATGTGACGGTAATTCATTCGCGTCCCTTACGTCCCGATGAAATATTGGAATGGATGGCCAAGGGGACTGTGAGACCCTTTCGCGATGCCATATAGAAAAGCCATGAACGTTGCGACCCCTATAAAACCAGAAAAGTCCGTCGGCCACACTGTCTGTCCGCACGACTGTCCCTCCGCCTGCGCGCTGGAGGTCGATGTGTCTCCCGAAGGCCGGATCGGCCGGGTGCGCGGCGCCAGCGCCAATACCTATACGGCCGGCGTGATCTGCGCCAAGGTCGCCCGTTATTCGGAGCGCATCTATCATCCCGGCCGTCTGATGGTGCCGCAGCGCCGCAAGGGCGCTAAGGGCGACGGCCACTGGCAGCAGCTATCATGGGACGATGCGCTCGACGAGATTGCCGGTGCGTTCGTCAAGGCCGAGCAGCAATACGGCTCCGAGGCCGTCTGGCCCTATTTCTACGCCGGGACGATGGGGCAGGTACAGCGCGATTCGATTGACCGCCTGCGTCACGCCAAGAGGTATTCCGGTTTCTTCGGCTCGATCTGCACCAACCTGGCATGGACCGGGCTGGCCATGGCGATTGGTTCGTTGCGTGGCCCCGATCCGCGCGAGATGGCGAAATCCGATTGCGTCGTCATCTGGGGCACCAATGCGGTGGCGACTCAGGTCAACGTCATGACCCATGCGATCAAGGCCCGCAAGGATCGCGGCGCCAAGATCGTCGTTATCGACATCTATGACAACCCGACCGTCAAGCAGGCTGATATCGGGCTGGTGCTGAAGCCCGGCACTGACGCGGCGCTCGCCTGCGCCGTCATGCACATTGCCTTCCGCGATGGTTATGCCGACCGTGCCTACCTTACGAAATACGCCGATGATCCGGCAGGGCTTGAAAACCATCTGAAGACGCGCACGCCGCAATGGGCCTCTGACATCACCGGGCTTGCGGTGGACGAGATCGAGGCGTTCGGCAAATTGGTTGGCACGACCCCGAAAACCTATTTCAGGCTGGGATATGGGTTCACCCGTCAGCGCAATGGCGCGGTCGCCATTCATGCGGCTGCTTCTGTCCCGACCGTGCTCGGCTCTTGGCAATACGAGGGCGGTGGGGCGTTCCACACCAACAACGATATCTTCAAATTCGACAAGCGCGAACTAATGGGCTCGGCCATGCTCGACCCGGATATCCGCATGCTCGACCAGTCGCAGATCGGCCGGGTGCTGACCGGCGATGCGGAAGCGTTGCGCCATCGCGGCCCGGTCACGGCGATGCTGATCCAGAACACCAACCCGGTCAATGTCGCGCCGGAACAGCGGTTGGTGAAGCGCGGCTTTCTGCGCGATGATCTGTTCGTTGCCGTGCATGAGCAGTTTATGACCGATACCGCCAAGGTCGCCGATATCGTGCTGCCGGCTACCATGTTCCTCGAGCACGACGATCTCTATCGCGGCGGCGGTCATCAGCATATCCTGCTCGGTCCCAAGGTCGTCGAGCCGCCATCGACCGTGCGCACCAACCTGTTTGTCATCGAGGAACTGGCAAAGCGTCTGGATGTTGCGGACAAGCCCGGTTTCGGCCTTACCGAGCGTCAGCATATCGACCATATCCTCGTCAACCACGGCACCGATTTCGAAGGGCTGAAGCGCGACAAGTGGCTGGATATCCAGCCGGATTTCGAGACGGCGCATTTTGTCCAAGGGTTTGGCCATCCGGATGGAAAATTTCGTTTCAAGGCAGACTGGATCGGGACACCCGCGCCGAACCGGCCGCCCAAGGCGCTCGGCGTCTTCGGCCCGCATGCCGAGCTGCCCGAGTTTCCAGACCATGTCGACCTGATCGAGGTTGCGACACCCACCCATCCGTTCCGGCTGGCGACCTCGCCGGCCCGGTCCTTCCTCAATTCGACCTTTGCCGAAACGCCGTCCTCGCTGCAGAAGGAAGTCCGCCCGGAAGCGATGATCCATACCGATGACGCCGAGGCCCTCGGCATTGTTAACGGCGATATCGTGCGGATCGGCAACGAGCGCGGCGAAATCCGCCTGCATGCCAAGCTTGGCGGCGGCGCACGGCGTGGCGTCGTCATTGCCGAAGGGCTCTGGCCCAATGATGCGCATCTGGATGGCGAGGGCATCAACGTTCTCACCGGAGCCGATGCGGCAGCCCCTTATGGCGGTGCGGCCTTTCATGACAATCGCGTATGGATGCGCAAGGATTAGCAGGTAATGACGAAATTTAAGAATGCGAAGGTCGACGTCCTCAAGGACGAGACGCTATCGAAAAACTGGTACCACCTGCGCAAAGTGACCTTCAACTATACTGGCTCCAACGGCACCACCAAAAAGCTGGAACGGGAGGTCTATGACCGTGGCAACGGCGCCACCATCCTGCTTTACGATCCCAAGCGTGACAGCGTCGTTCTAGTGCGGCAGTTCCGCATCCCAGCATATCTCAACGCTCATTCCGGCTGGTTGCTGGAAACACCGGCGGGGCTGCTCGACGGCGACCATCCGGCCGAG
This sequence comes from Rhizobium sp. Root1204, assembly GCF_001424965.1. Classification (NCBI taxonomy): domain Bacteria; kingdom Pseudomonadati; phylum Pseudomonadota; class Alphaproteobacteria; order Hyphomicrobiales; family Rhizobiaceae; genus Rhizobium; species Rhizobium sp. Root1204. Next base: position 198,012 of record NZ_LMCZ01000004.1, on the reverse strand, counting down.
GCGATCAAGCGCGAGGTGATGGAGGAGACCGGCTATCTGGTGACGGATGTGCAGCCGCTCTTTCATGCGTTCATGTCGCCCGGTGCGGTCACCGAAACCGTCCATTTCTTCGTCGCCATCATCGACGCAACGGTGCGCGCCGAAGACGGTGGGGGTGCCGCGCATGAGGACGAAGATATCGAGGTCCTGGAAATCCCGCTTGCCGATGCCATGGCGATGATCGGCAGTGGCGAGATCTGCGACGGCAAGACGATCATGCTGCTGCAGTGGGCGATGCTGAACAGAGGGAAATTGAAGTCGGCAGATCCAAGCAGTGCATGAGGGCCAGGATAAAGCCGCGGGCGGAGATAACTCAGCCCGCCGCTGATGCCGCCTTATCACCATCCATCCGCACCTTGCCTTCGCCAACCAGCCGTAGCGCTGCCGGATAGGACATGTGCTCTTCGACGAGCACTCGGGCGGCGAGGCTGTCGGCAGTATCGCCCGGCAATACCGGGACCTTGGCCTGCAGGATTACCGGCCCTTCGTCCATGCCTTCGGTGACGAAATGCACGGTGCAGCCTGCCTCGGTCATCCCGGCGTCGATGGCCCGCTGATGCGTGTGCAGGCCGGGGAAGAGTGGCAGCAGGGACGGGTGGATGTTGATGATCCGGCCCTCATAGGCATTGATGAAAGTGGCGGTGAGCAGCCGCATGTAGCCGGCCAGGCAAATGATGTCGGGCGAAAGCGTTTTCAGCGCCGACAGGATCGCTGCTTCGTGCGCGTCCTTGCTTTCATAGTCCTTCCGGACAAACGAGAAGGTCGCAATACCAAGAGCGGCGGCCTTGGCGAGCCCGCCCGCATCCGCCTTGTCGGAAATGACGGCAACGATTTCGACGGGGTAATCCGGTGCGGAGGCAGCCTTGACCAGCGCCAGCATATTGGAGCCGCCGCCGGAAATGAACACCACGGCTCGCTTGCGGGCCGCTTTCACCGTGTCGTTCATAGAGTAAGCGTGCCCTTGTAGATCGTGCCGGCGGCGCCTTCGTCGCGGGCGACCATGCGGCCGAGCGCAAAGACGGTCTCGCCTTCGGCCTTCAGCACCGACGTGACCTGATCGGCATCTTCAGCGGCCACAACGACGATCATGCCGACGCCGCAGTTGAAGGTGCGTAGCATTTCATTGGCGGCAACGCCGCCGGTCTTTGCAAGCCAGGAGAAGACGGAGGGGGCCTGGATGGCGGAAAGGTCGATCTCGGCAGCGAGATGCTTCGGCAGCACCCGCGGAATATTTTCCGGAAAACCGCCGCCGGTGATGTGGGCGAGTGCCTTCAGCTTGCCGGTCTCACGGATCGCCTTCAACAGCGGCTTCACGTAGATGCGCGTCGGCGTCATGAGAACATCAGCCAGCGTACCTTCGCCGAACGGCGCTGGCGCGTCCCAGGCAAGGCCCGAGAGCGAAACGATCTTGCGTACCAGCGAGTAGCCGTTGGAATGAACGCCGGAGGAGGCGAGGCCGAGAATGACATCACCTTCGGCGATATCACCGGCCGGCAGCAACTGGCCGCGCTCGGCAGCGCCGACCGCAAAGCCTGCGAGATCGTAGTCACCGCCAGCATACATGCCCGGCATTTCGGCGGTTTCGCCGCCGATCAGCGCGCAGCCTGCCTCTCGGCAACCGGCCGCAATGCCGCCGACGATGGCAGCACCCTGGTCGGGATCAAGCTTTCCGGTGGCGAAATAGTCGAGGAAGAAGAGGGGCTCCGCACCCTGGACGACGAGGTCGTTGACGCACATGGCGACGAGATCGATGCCGACCGTGTCATGCTTGTTGGCGTCGATGGCGATCTTCAGCTTGGTGCCGACGCCGTCATTGGCGGCAACGAGGACCGGATCCTTGAAGCCCGCGGCCTTCAGGTCGAACAGGCCGCCAAACCCGCCGATCTCGCCGTCGGCGCCGGGGCGCCGCGTCGAGCGAACATGCGGCTTGATCTTTTCCACCAAAAGGTTTCCGGCGTCGATATCCACACCCGCATCGCTGTAGGTCAGACCGTTCTTTCCTGGCTCGCTCATGGCTTGATCTCCGCCGGCTCGTCATATTTGGATTGCGATTGGCATGGTGGTGGCGCAAGTGCAAGCATATTGCCCGGTTTACTCCCGCTTTTTTGATGTTTTGCCCGCCATTGCCGGGCTTTTACGCCGCAGGCTTGACCATCGTCGGTGGCACATCCTATCTCAAACCCTAGAAGCGGCGCAGCGAGGCGCGGGCGGCAAGGCATCGGAACAGCGGTATGGTCAACAAATTGAGCGGCAGCGGGCTGCAGCGCCAGATCATCTTCTGGCTGCTTTTCCTTGCGGCCTTCATTGCTTTCCTCATGGTGTTCTCCACCATTCTCCTGCCGTTCATCGCCGGCATGGCGCTCGCCTATTTCCTTGATCCCGTCGCCGACCGGCTGGAGAGAATTGGCCTCAGCCGCCTGATGGCAACGATCGTCATCCTGATCGGCTTCATCGTCGTTTTCGCCTTGTCGCTGGTGGTGATCATCCCGATCGTGTTCACCCAGGCATCAGACTTCATCCAGAAGATGCCGGGCTATATTTCGATGCTGCAGGCTTTCCTGACCAGTCCCGACGCGGCTTGGCTGCCGGACTGGATTTCCAGCCAGATGGATACGATCAAGCAGAATTCCGCCAAGCTGCTCGAGCAGGGGGCAGGTTTCCTGGGAACACTGTTCCAGCAACTCTGGAACTCCGGCATGGCGCTGCTCGACATCATCTCGCTATTCGTCGTCACGCCCGTCGTCGCTTTTTATCTGCTGCTCGACTGGGACCGGATGGTGGAGCGGGTCGATAGCTGGATCCCGCGTGACCACGTCGCGACCGTGCGCCAGATCGCCCGTGACATGAATGCGACGATCGCCGGTTTCGTGCGCGGGCAGGGATCGCTCTGCATCATTCTCGGCCTGTTCTACGGTATCGCGCTATCCTTCGCCGGCCTTAACTTCGGCCTGTTGATCGGCCTGTTTGCCGGCATGATCAGCTTTATTCCCTATGTCGGGTCGATGGTTGGCCTTGTGCTTGCCATTGGTGTGGCTCTTGTCCAATTCTGGCCGGATTACCTGCATATCGTCATTATTGCAGCGATCTTTTTTGCCGGGCAGTTCATGGAAGGCAACATTCTACAGCCGCGGCTGGTCGGTAAGAGTGTCGGCCTGCATCCGGTCTGGCTGATGTTCGCGCTGCTGGCCTTCGGGGCGTTGTTCGGCTTTGTCGGGTTGCTGGTCGCGGTCCCTTGTGCTGCCGCCATCGGTGTGCTCGTCCGTTTTGGCATTGGCCGTTATCTCGACAGCACGCTCTACCACGGTCACCGTCATATTCTGACGATCGAGCCCGAACACAAAAGTCACAAGCTTCCAGAGTAACGCGTATGGTCCGCAAGTTCGAACAATTGCCGCTCGTTTTCGAGCACGAACCGCAGACGGGTCGTGACGATCTTCTCGTATCCGAGCGCCTGAAGGCGGCGGTGACAATCATCGACAGCTGGCCGCGCTGGCCATCGCCGGTGGTGATCCTGGCTGGCCCCGTCGGGTCGGGCAAATCGCATCTTGCGGCGATCTGGCGGGAAAACAGCGAAGCGGTTTCTATCCATCCAACCGCTGGCAGCAACGCTGCCGAGCTCGCGGCGGGCGGCCCGGTTCTGTTCGAGGATGCCGACCGCCAAGGCTTTGATGACCGCGCCCTGTTCCACGTCATCAACAGCGTCCGCGAAAACGGCACCAGTCTGTTGATTACCAGCCGGCTCTGGCCGATGTCGTGGCCGGTGGAACTGCCCGATCTGCGCTCGCGCCTGAAGGCGGCAACCGTCGTCGAGATCGGCGAGCCGGACGATGAGCTGCTGGCGCAGGTTCTGGTGAAGCTTCTGGCCGACCGGCAGCTTGCTGTTGATGACCGGCTGATCAGCTATATCGTTGCGCGCATGGAGCGTTCGCTCGCATCCGCCCAGACGATTGTCGAAAGGCTGGATCATCTGGCGCTGGCGCGGGGCAGCCGCATCAACCGGGCATTGGCTCTGGAAGTGCTCAGTACCCTTGGAAAGACACGCGAAATCGATTGACTGTCACAGTTCCGTCGTCAAACTGAGCTAGCTGCTTCGAGAAAAGCAAAAAAAGGCGGGCTGGGACATGGACACTGCGACATCTGCAACGGCTGCAAACGTGCCGGTGACCGAGGAAATCGATCTTCTGACCAGTCCCGAGCGCTTCATAAACCGCGAATTTTCCTGGCTGCAGTTCAATCGCCGCGTTCTCGAGGAAACCCTCAATACCGCCCATCCGCTGCTGGAACGCGTCCGTTTCCTGTCGATCTCGGCTGCAAACCTCGATGAGTTCTTCATGGTGCGCGTTGCCGGTCTCGAAGGGCAGGTCCGCCAGGGCGTGGCCGTACGCAGCCCGGATGGCAAGACGCCGGCCGAGCAGTTGCAGGATATTCTCAAGGAGATCGACAATCTCCAGATGGAACAGCAGGCATCGCTGGCCGTGCTGCAGCAATATCTGGCCAAGGAAGACATATTGATCGTCCGGCCGATCTCGCTGTCGGTACAGGATCGCGGATGGCTTGCCATGGAGTTCGAGCAGTCGATCTTCCCGGTCCTGACGCCGCTGTCGATCGATCCCGCCCATCCGTTTCCGTTCATTCCCAACCTCGGCTTCACGATGGGCCTGCAACTGGTGAGCACACGCGGCCGCGAACCGATGACGGCGCTGTTGCGCCTGCCTGTCGCGCTGGATCGTTTCATTCGCTTGCCCGACGTAAAGTCGGTGATCCGCTACATCACGCTGGAAGATGCCGTCAGCCTGTTCATCGAACGGTTGTTCCCGGGATACGAGGTGAAGGGCTCCGGTACGTTCCGCATCATTCGAGACAGCGATATCGAGGTCGAGGAGGAGGCCGAAGATCTCGTGCGTTTCTATGAGACGGCACTGAAGCGCCGCCGCCGCGGTTCGGTCATCCGCATCGAGATCGATTCCGAAATGCCGGCCGGGTTGCGTCAGTTCGTTGTCGGCGAACTTGGCGTGCCGGAAAATCGCGTTGCCGTGCTGCCGGGCCTTCTGGCCCTCAATACGCTTTCAGAGATCACAAAGGCGCCGCGCGAGGATTTGCGCTTCGAGCCGTACAATGCGCGATTTCCCGAGCGCGTCCGCGAACACGCCGGAGACTGCCTCGCCGCCATCCGCGAAAAGGACATGGTCGTCCACCACCCCTACGAAAGCTTCGACGTGGTGGTCCAGTTTCTGCTTCAGGCTGCGCGCGATCCTGACGTTCTGGCGATAAAGCAGACACTGTACCGCACCTCCAACGACAGCCCGATCGTGCGGGCGCTGATCGATGCGGCCGAGGCCGGCAAGTCCGTAACGGCACTGGTCGAGTTGAAGGCGCGCTTTGACGAAGAGGCCAATATCCGCTGGGCGCGCGATCTGGAACGCGCCGGCGTGCAGGTCGTGTTCGGCTTCATCGAGCTGAAGACGCATGCCAAGATGTCGATGGTGGTGCGCCGCGAAGAGGGCAAGCTTCGAACCTACTGCCATCTCGGCACCGGAAACTATCACCCGGTCACTGCGAAGATCTACACCGACCTGTCGTTCTTCACCTGCAATCCGAAGATTGCCCATGACATGGCCAATATCTTCAATTTCATCACCGGTTACGGCGAGCCGGAGGCGGGCATGAAACTGGCGATTTCGCCGCATACGCTGCGTCCGCGCATCCTGCAGCATATCGACGAGGAAATCGTTCATGCTGAGGCTGGCCGCCCGGCGTCGATCTGGATGAAGATGAATTCGCTGGTCGATCCGGAAATCATCGATGCGCTCTACCGCGCCAGCCGTGCCGGTGTCGAGATCGATCTGGTGGTGCGCGGCATCTGCTGCTTGCGGCCGCAGGTTCCCGGACTATCCGACAAGATCCGCGTCAAATCGATCGTCGGACGGTTCCTGGAGCATTCCCGCATCTTCTGTTTCGGCAACGGCCATGGGCTTCCCTCCGAGCACGCGCTCGTCTATATCGGGTCTGCGGACATGATGCCGCGTAATCTGGACCGGCGGGTGGAGACCCTTGTGCCTCTCATCAACCGGACTGTGCATGAACAGGTGCTGTCGCAGATCATGCTGGGGAATCTCATCGATAACCAGCAGAGCTACGAGATTCTTCCTGACGGAACGTCCCGGCGTATGGAAGTCGCCAAGGATTCCGAGCCGTTCAATGCGCAGGTCTATTTCATGACCAATCCCAGCCTGTCCGGGCGGGGCGAGGCCTTGAAATCCAGCACGCCGAAGGTAATTGCCGGCTGGGATAGCGGCCGCAGAAGATAAAACTGGAATTGCATGGTAGAGTCTGAAGCCCAGGGGCGTTTGCCTGGTATTGCCCCCGTCTCCGTCGTGGACATTGGGTCGAACTCGATTCGATTGGTGATCTATGAGGGGCTGAGCCGGTCTCCGGCCATTCTGTTCAACGAAAAAGTCATGTGCGGTCTCGGCAAGGGCATTGATGCGACCGGCCGGATGGACGCTGAAAGCGTCGAGCGGGCGCTGAAGGCGCTGCATCGGTTTAGGGCATTGTCGACGCAGGCGCGCGCCTCCACGGTTTTCGTGCTGGCGACGGCTGCCGCGCGCGATGCCTCGAATGGTCCTGATTTCATCCGCAGGGCCGAGATTATCCTTGGTCAGAAAGTCCGTGTGTTGACCGGCGAGGAAGAAGCCTATTTCTCCGCCCTCGGCATCATCAGTGGCTATCACGACCCGGACGGCGTTGTCGGCGACTTCGGTGGCGGTTCACTGGAGCTCGTCGATGTCTTCGGCCCCAAGGTCGGCAAGGGCATCACCCTGCCGCTTGGCGGTATCCGTCTGTCGGAGCATGCAGAGGGATCGGTGGTCAAGGCCCGCAGCCACGTGCGCCGCTACGTAAAGGGCGCCCAGGTTCTGCAGAACACCAGCGGCCGTACATTCTACGCGGTTGGCGGTACCTGGCGGGCGATCGCCAAGCTGCATATGGAACTGCGCAATTATCCGCTGCACATGATGCAGGGCTATGAAATCTCCTTTGACGAAGCCATGGCCTTTCTGCCCGAGGTGATTGAGCCGAAGGATATGAAGTCGCCGGCTTATTCGCATATTTCGAAAAGCCGCCGTGTGCTTCTGCCGTTCGGCGCTGTTGCCCTGCAGGAAGTCATCGCCCAGATGAGGCCGTCGGTGATTTCATTTTCGGCGCTTGGTGTTCGCGAAGGTTATCTCTATTCACTTTTGTCCGACACCGTGCGGGCGCACGATCCGCTGCTGGCTGCCGCGCGCGAAATTGCCATCCTGCGGGCCCGCTCGCCTGAACATGCCCGCGAGCTGGCCGACTGGAGCGGCAAGATGGTGCCGCATTTCGGGATCGCTGAGACTGAGGAAGAGGGGCGTTACCGTCAGGCTGCCTGCCTGCTTGCCGATATCAGCTGGCGCGCCCATCCGGATTATCGCGGCCTGCAGGCGATCAACATCATCGCCCACAGCACCTTTTCCGGCATCACCCATGCAGGCCGCGCCTATGTCGCCCTTGCCAATTATTATCGTTTCGAGGGCCTGAACGACGACGGCGCAACCGAGCCGTTGGCCGCGATCGCCACGCCGCGTCTGCTGGAACTCGCCAAGCTTCTCGGTGGCCTTCTGAGGGTGGTCTATCTGCTGTCGGCGTCCATGCCGGGCGTCGTGCGCAATCTCGATATCCGGCCATCCGCTTCGCCAGACCTCGATCTGGAATTCATCGTTCCATCCGCCTACTCGGAATTTGCCGGCGAACGGCTCGATGGCCGCCTGCAGCAACTTGCCAAGCTGACAGGCAAGCGGATTGCATTCCGGTTCGAGTAATATTCGCGTTGTAATTGCAAGCGCCGCCTGTATATTTTCTCCGCTGTGGAGCGGTTTTCCGTTTTTGGAAAGCGTGATGGAGGAAGTTGATGGCGACGTTTAGTTATGCGGACTTCGGCGGTAGCGTCGATATGTTGGCGACGAGTACTGCAGGTCTTTTCGACTATGATTTCTCACAGATTTCCCCCACACACATCAAAGTCTACGATAACGCTTCGTATTACACCTCCTTTATCGGTACGGGCTTCAAAGGTACGTCGAGTTTCGGACGGCTTACCGACATAACGGCTGGAACGCTGACCGGGATCAAGGTCGTGGTCGGCGGCAAGGATGCATTGACGGTCACCGGCCTCAAACTCTCAGCCGCCAAGGTGGCCGATACGATTTTTGCCGGTAATGATGCAGCATTCATCGATCTGGTTCTGTCGGGCAACGATGTGATCAATGGCACGAAATATTCGGATGGTCTCGTCGGCGGCCGCGGCAACGATACGTTGAACGGGAATGGTGGCGACGACAACCTGATGGGTGGTGCCGGTGCCGATAAACTTGTGGGTGGAACGGGCAAGGACACGGCCTATTACTTTGCAGCGGCAAGCGGCGTGACCGCCAATCTCGCGAAGAGTTCTGTCAACACGGGTGAAGCAAGAGGCGATACCTATTCGTCCATCGAGAATCTGGTCGGATCCCGTTTCGCCGACAAGCTCACTGGCGATAGTGGCATCAATGTCCTGGCGGGTGCAGGAGGAAATGATGTTCTCGATGGTGCTGCCGGCAACGACAGAATTTATGGCGATGCAGGCGCGGACAAGCTGACCGGCGGTTCGGGCAAGGACACATTTGTGTTCCGTGTAGCCTCCGACTCGACATTATCGGCCGCTGGCCGTGACACGATCCTTGATTTTTCCGGCGCAGGCGGCGACAGGATCGATCTGTCGGCGATCGACGCCAATAGCAATACTGCCAAGAACGACGCCTTCACCTATATCGGCACTCAAGAATTTCACGGCAAGGCGGGTGAATTGCGCTATGTCAAACAGGGCTCGGAGACCTTCGTCTACGGCGATATCAATGGCGACAAGACGGCAGATTTCGCCATCCGTTTTGACGACGTGCTGACGTTGTCGAAGGGCTATTTTATCCTCTGAGGCAGGTTTGCCCATCTGAGTGAGGCGCGAAAGGCCCCGCAATTGATTTTGCGGGGCCTTCGTCTGTCGCAGATGGTGATTTTACTTGGCGTTCAGGAGTTCACCCACTTCGAGCAGCACGAACTCGTTGTCGTCGGCCTTGTCGAGCAAGCGGCCGGCCGAGAACGGCAGGTTGTTGTCGTTGCCGACGATGATGTGGGTGTCATCGACGCGATCGACGTTCTCGATGGTGACGAACGGCATGTCGTAAAAACCTTCGCCGCCGCCCTGACGCTTCTTGTTGTCGGGATCGGCGATCTTCAGGAGGTCGATATAGCCGATCTTGCGCACGGCCTTGCCGGCGTTTTCGTCGGTCATCTCGATCTTGTAGATGCGCTTGACCTTGGAACCGACGGCAAAGCAATCGGCTGCCGGTGCTTTCGGATCGGCGCAGGCCTTGTCGACGGTACCTGCTCCGTTGTCACGCTCGATCACCAGCGCAGTTGTGTCGTCGAGCATGTTGAAATCGCCGATCGCCTCGCCGCCTTCAGCCAGCGGATAGAGCCAGCTGCGGCCGGTCCAGGCCTTCGACGCGACATCGAGTTCGATGATGCGCAATGCCGGGCGGCCTTCGGCCTGTTCCACGGTTTCAGCGTCGGTCCAGAGCGGACCTTCGAGCAGGCCGTATAGCTTGCTGCCGTCCTTCGACATGGCAAGGCCCTCGTAGCCGCCGGAGCGCTTGACGTTGAGTGCAGGCATCGGCTTGGACGGATCGGCCTGAACGGCGAGCGTCGGGTTGTCGGGTGACATGACGGCCTTGCCGTCAACGGTGGTGGCGATGACGTCGGTCAGCTTGCCGTCGAGGTCGAATTTCAGGATGTAAGGCCCGAATTCTTCGCCAACCCAGAAACCGTCGGCGACCGGCTGGATCGATTCGACGTCGAAATCGGCGCCGGTCAGGTAACGCTTTTCGGCGCCTTCCATGACGATCGGGAAGGGAGCCTTCTTGTCGGGATCGGAAAGAAACAGGGTCTTTACGGCTTCGACCTTGCCGGCATCCCAGTCGATCTTGATGTTGTGCAGCATCAGCATCGCGTCGGAGGAGTTCAGCTTCGAGCCGAAACCGTTGTCGGACATGCTCCAGAAGGTGCCATCAGGCATGGTCTTGATGCCGGAAAAACCCTGCATCGGCTGGCCGTCGAAGGGCAGCGACAGACCGGTGAGGCGCACACCATCCTTGCCGGGAACGGTGCCGAGCGCCTCGGTGCGCTTGCGATCTGCAGTGGTGAACTTGCCCGATGTCTTCAGGTAGTCGGCCGCATCCGCAGGCGCTGCAATGATCGTGTTGGCCGGCAGAATGGCGTGGGCGGCGAGCTTGGCCGGGAAGACGGTGTCTTCGGCAAGAGCGGCCGATGTCATCAGAAGGTTGAAAGCCACGGAAGCGAAGAGAGCGTTTTTCATCATATCCCCATTGAGCGGTTGGTCGAGGCGTACCGCTTAGCAGGGCATTGATGTCGGCGAATTGACGGCTGGATGAAGCTTTGGTGACGGCTGAGGAACGAGCCGTTACTCCGCTGGAACGCGCAGATCGAACGCGGGCGCCATTTCAAGTTTTTCCTGTTGTCTCAAGGCCATGACGCCCAGTGTTTGACCACGGCCCTTGACGGCGTGATCACCGAGATCCTCGACTTCAATTGTCGCCGGCAGCCGGATCCGCTGGGCGAGTTCGGTTGAAATCAGCACCTGCCGGCCCAGCGACTTGCACAAGGATTCCAGCCGCGCGGTGGTATTCACCGTATCGCCGAAGAAGGTGATCTTGTGATGATCGACGCCGATTTCGGCGGTGATGATAAAGCCGCCGTGCAGGGCGGCGCGCAGCCGCGGGACCTGGCCGAAATTCTTGCGCCAGGTGGCTGCATTGGCTTCGATATCATCGAGGATATCGAAGATGCAGCGAACACAGCGCGCAAATTTGACGCCGCGTTCCAGCGGCCATGTGACGATCGCGGCATCGCCGACATAGTCATCGATCGCGCCCCGGTGACGCCGGACCGGTTCGGCAAACGTGGCAAATAGGGCCTTCAAAAACTCCTGCGCCCGCAGGTCGCCATGCTTCTCGGCAAAGGATGTGGAATCGGCAAGGTCGATGAACAGGAAGACGCGCTCCTCCTTCACCGGCCGGCGGTAGCGGCTGATCAACATGCTGGTGAAAACATCGCGCCCGAGCAGGTCACGGACACGCAGGATGAAGACGATCAGCGCGCAGACGGCCAGCGCATAGAGGAAGACGTGGAACGGCATGACAAGGACGTCTGCCAGTGATCTCGGCTCGATAAATTTCAGCGCCCACATCAACAGAGCTGCTGCAGCATAACCGGCGCTCATCAGTATTTCATAGATCACCAACGCCACGGCGATGTAGGCGATTGTGGGAAGCCGCTCGATCCGCCGGTACAGTGGGCGCAACAAGATCCGCCGCTCGAAGGCAATCATGGGCACGCCCATGAACACGGCGAAGACCGCGCCGATGATCATCGGCTCACCCGGAAAGGCGATCAGGCCGTAAATGACACCGCTCAAAGCCATGCCAAGCGTGATCAGCAACCAGTTCTCTGTCGGGGATATTTCTCTCATGAATCAGCTCCGCTCCCCCGGGCTTGCAGGCATTGTTCCATTTGAGCAGGTCGGGTCAAGCAATTTCGTGTAACGGTTTGTGGCGCTTCATGTCCGGCCGCACAGGCTCGCCCAGCGGCCGGGTGTCATTCCGTGGGTCTTCTTGAAATGCCGGGTGAAATGCGCCTGATCGGCAAAGCCGGTATCGAGCGCGATCTCGACGAGGCTTTTGCCGTTGCCGATCATTGCCCGTGCCCGCTCGAGCCTACGCATCACCAGGTACCGATGCGGGCTGGTGCCAAGGGCCGCGCGGAATTGCCGGGCAAGGGTGAACCGGTCGAGGCCGGTGATGGCCTCGAGCTCATCGGAGTTCACCTGGCGATCGGAATGCGCCTGCAGAAAGTCGCAGGCCCGGCGGATGGCAGTCTGGTCCGCCCGTTTCATCCGCGCCTTGCCGCCACCATCCGAATGCCGCAGCAGGGCGTCGGCAATGCCGGTCAGCATCTCGTCCAGCTGCAGCCCGCCGATGGCACCATCCAGATCGTGCATCACCCCCGCCAGATGGGCAGCAAAGGTGCGGTCGGCGATGACGGGTGAGGGCACGAAGGGCAGGCCGCGCGGCGTGTCGCCGAGCGCCTCTGCCAGCATTTCCGGCGGCAGGTACATCATCCGGTAGCGCAGCCCCTCGTCGGTTCCGGCCCCGCCATCATGCAGTTCGTCGGGGTGGAGCACGATGATGTTGCCAGGCTGGCTGTAGCGGACCATGCCGCGATAGCGGAAGGCCTGCACGCCTTGCAGCGTTAAGCCGAGCGCATAGGTGTCGTGGCGATGCGGTTCGAAGGCGTTGCCATGGAAATGCGCCTCGATTCGCTCGATGCCGCCGGAGACGGGAGCGACCTTTATGCTGTCGGACATCGCCGATGTGCACGAACGTTCAAGATCGCCCTTGCCGGCGCAGGCTAAGGAGGCCCCGGACGTTTCAAGCGTCCTGTTCCCAAGAGTGGAGTTGGCATTCATGTTCGATACCAAATTTGCAATCGTGCTGCGCGAGGACCTGGCCGTCTGGCAAAAGCTGAACGTCACCGCGTTCCTGACCAGTGGCATCATTGCCGAAAAGCCCGGCATTATCGGCGAAGTTTACCGCGATGCCGATGGCAACGTCTATAACCCGCTGAGTATTCAGCCGGTCATCGTGCTCTCCGCCGACGAAAAGACCATGAGCACCATTCATCGCCGGGCGCTGGAGCGCGAAGTGAAAACCTCGCTCTATGTCGAGGAAATGTTTTCGACCGGCCATGATGCGGCAAATCGTGAGGTGTTTTCCCAGTTCGGACCGGACGATGCCAAAGTTGTCGGCATTGCGCTACACGCCGACAAGAAGATCGCCGACAAGATCACCAAGGGGGCAAGGATGCACCCCTGATAAAATTGCTTAAAGCTCGACGGCTTCGATCTTGCGATCGACGAAGCGCAGGGCGACTTCGCCGTTGATCAGCTTCAGCGCGGTGTCGCCGAACAGCTCGCGCCGCCAGCCCTTCAGGGCGCCGACATCGGCCTTCGGGCCTTCCGAGGCGATCCGCTCCAGATCGTCGCTGTTGGCGATGATCTTGGCGGCAACACCTTGCTTTTCGGCGATCAGCTTCAGCAGAACCTTCAGCATTTCACCGGCGGCCTGCGCGCCTTCCGGCGCCTGGTTCTGGCGCGGCAGCTTCGGCATCTCGGCCTTCGGCAGTTCGAGGGCGGCACTGACCGCCTCAAGGATTGCGGTGCCTGCCGCCGACCGTTCCCAGCCCTTGGGGATGGTGCGCAGGCGCGAGAGTGCCTCGACGTCCTTTGGCTGCTGCTGGGCGATCTCGTAGAGGCCGTCGTCCTTGAGGATGCGGCCGCGCGGAACGTTGCGGTTGCGCGCTTCGCGCTCGCGCCAGGCGGCAACCTTCTGCAGGACAGCAAGCTCGATCGGCTTTTTCAACCGCATCTTCAGGCGCTGCCAGGCATCGTCCGGATGGATGTCGTAGGTTTCCTTGGCCTCGAGAATGGCCATTTCCTCTGTCAGCCACAGCGAGCGGCCTTCGCGCTCAAGCTCGGCCTTCAGGTGCAGGTAGACATCGCGCAGATGGGTGACGTCGGCCAGTGCATAGTCGAGCTGCTTTTCCGTCAGCGGCCGGCGGCTCCAGTCGGTAAAGCGCGATGATTTGTCGATATGGACGTTCTTGATCCGGCTGACGAGCTGGTCGTAGGAAACGCTGTCTCCGAAGCCACAGACCATCGCGGCAACCTGCGTGTCGAAGATCGGGTGCGGGATCAACTTGCCGAGATTGTAGATGATTTCGATGTCTTGGCGGGCCGCATGGAACACCTTGACGACATTCGTATTGGCCATCAGTTCGAAGAATGGCGCAAGATCGATATCCTTGGCCATCGGATCGACGATGACGGCAATGTCCGGCCCGGCCATCTGGATCAGGCACAACTGTGGCCAGAAGGTCGTTTCGCGGAGAAATTCCGTATCGATCGTCAGGTATTCCCCGCTGGCCAGCGTTTCGCAGGCGGCGGCAAGTTCGGCGGTTGTCTCGATCATCAAACTTCAATCACTGTGGCGGAAATGCGGCCGTTAAAAACTCACCCGATGTATCCCTTCGCGCCCGGTGCCACAACGAAAAAAGCTCAGACGACGCGGAAATATCCCGACATGCCGGTCTTCTGGTGCTCGATGATATGGCAATGGAGCAGCCAGTCGCCGGGATTGTCGGCGACGAGACCGAGTTCAGCCTGTTCATCCGGCAGAAGCAGGATCGTGTCCGTCGGTGGCGGCAGGATCGTACGCTTGTTGGAATTGAGAATTCGGAAGCTCAGTCCGTGCAGGTGGATCGGGTGTGCATGCGGGGTACGGTTGCGAACCTGCAGCACATAGCTTTTGCCGAGCTTCAGCTCGGAAACCGGTGCGCCCGGATCCGGCGTATCGCCCTGCCACGGCACCTTGTTGATCGCCCAGAATGTATATCCAATGGTGCCGCAAATGCTTGGAACCGGTGCATGTTCAGCCGTTGCGGTGAAATCGAGCGGGATGCGGGTCGCCGTTGACAGATCGGCTTCGGCAATCGGATTGGAGGGCAACGGTTTTACGTCGCGGATATCGCGTTTCAGCGAAGCGCCGGTCGCACGCAGCGTGGCAATCGTGAAGGGGTTGGAGCCACGGAGATTGCCGAGCCTGACCTTAGCGCCTTCGTCGTCCGGCATGCGCACGACGAGTTCAACACGCTGGCCGGGACCGAAATCGAGGAGATCGAGCGGGTAGGGCGCGTCGACCGGATTGCCGTCGAGCGCCATGACCAGGGCTGGCGCACCTTCTGCGGCAAGCGAATAGATGCGCGTTACGTCCGTGTCTGCGATCCGGATACGGACAAGGCCGCCGGCCGGCGCATCGTAGCTCGGCGCCTGCTCCCAGTTGGCGGTACGCACGGTGCCGTAGGTGCCGCCGCGTGCGGCATCGCGCGGCTTGAAGGGTGCGATGAACGCACCGCCGGTGCCGAGCCGCCAGTCGCGTAGGTTGAGCACGATCTCGGCATCGAACACCGGATCGGCCGGATCCTCGACGACGATGACGCCGGTCAGCCCGTGGCCCATCTGTGTCAGCGTGTTGCAATGCGGATGATACCAGAAGGTGCCGGCATCCGGCGGCGTGAAGGCATAGTCGAAGCCGTCGCCGGGATAGACGTAAGGCTGGGTCATCTCCGGTACGCCGTCCATGGCGTTGACGATGCGCAGGCCGTGCCAGTGGACCGTTGTCGGTTCGTCCAGCGCATTCACCAGCCGGGCGGCGAAGGGCTGGCCCTTCTTCATGCGGATCACCGGCGGCATGCCGGTGGACGGCGCTTCGCCTGTTCCGTAGGTCATGATTTTCGGCGTGATGCCGTCGCTGGCAATCTGTGCCTCGGTGAATTGCGCCTTGAGCAGCAACGGTGCCGGGGCGGCAATGCCGTTGCGCGCCGCAAGTCCGCCGCCGACGGCGAATGAGGCAGCGGCCGCAGCCGATCCTTTCAGAAGTGTACGGCGGCTGATAATCGGCATGGACAGGATTCCGGAGATTGAGATGTCCCGGTTTAAACTTGATGAAGGCATTCATCAATTGGCATTTGCGCGCATCTTGCCGCAGCCCGCAGGTTCTATTTCTTGTCGCCGGGCTTTGCCGCCAGCTTGTTGAAGAAAGAGGAGGTGCGCAAGAGATTGCGAAACCGCATGGAGCGCTCGCCGGTTGGCACGGCGCGCCGGGCGGTCATGCGCTGCAGCGTGTAGAGCATGAAGGCCGCCAGCACCGCCGCGGTATAGATGAACAGCGCCTGCGGCCCGAAAATGTCCAGCATGAAAGAGGCAAACAGTGGGCCGATGATGGCGCCGCAGGACCAGAAGAACAGCATGCCGGCCGAGACCAGCGCGTGCTGCCCCTCCGCGGCATGGTCGTTGGCATGGGCCGAACAGAGCGAGTAAAGCGGCATGGCGAAGGCGCCGAAGATGAAGATACCGATGAAGTTCAGCCATTCGTCGCTACCGGCATAAAAGGCAAGAAAAAGCCCGGCCAGCAGCGAGCCGAAGGTGGCGAACAGGATGATCAGTCGCCGGTCCAGCCGGTCGGAATAGAGGCCGAGCGGATATTGCAGCACCACGCCGCCGATGATGCCGACGCTCATGAATGTGGCAATCGCCGTGATCGACAGGCCGATGCCCTCGGCATAGATCGGTCCAAGCGAGCGGAAGGTCGAATTGGTAAGGCCAACGACGATGCAGCCGATCGTGGCAAGCGGCGAGATGTTCCAGAGCGCCTTGATATCGAACTTGATCGCTTCCGGCGCACCGGGGCTGGAGCGGTCGGCAAAGGAGATCGGCACCAGCGACAGGGTGAGCGCCATCGACACGATGGCAAACAGCTGGAAGCCCTCGATCCCGACGGTAGGGATCAGGTATTGGGCCGCTGTCACCGAGCCGAGATCGACCAGGCGGTAGATCGACAATGTGCGGGCGCGGTTGGAATTGGTCACGCGGGCATTCAGCCAGCTTTCGACGGTGGCAAAGAGGCTGGCAAAACAGATGCCGGCAATCAGCCGCATCAGGAACCAGAACCACGGATCGATCAAAAGCACCATGGCCAGTGAAGCGGCCGACGCAATTGCCGCCATGGCTGAAAATGTGCGGATATGGCCGATCGAGCGCAGGATGCGCGTCACATAGATGCAGCCGATAGCAAAACCGATATTATAGCCGGTGCCGACGAGGCCGATCAGCGAGGTCGAAAACCCCTCCTGCAGGGCGCGCAGTGAAATATAGGTCCCCTGAAGCCCGTTGCCGCCGATCAGGATGCCGGCCGTGATGAGGAGGGGGATGAGGGGACGAAGCTGCGACATCGAAGAAAAATCCGGATTTCGGCGGCGACTCGGATGCATTTTGAGCACCGAATACGCTTGTAGCTGCCTCTCTGGGGCGAAGACAGCATGGATTCACCGATTTTCCCTGCCGGATCGGAATTTTGGGAAAACAGAACGAGGCGTTCACATCAGGCAGCTGTCAACCGGTCACGCCCTGCACGTTTTGACTGGTAGAGGCCGTCGTCCGCGCGCTTGAGGAGATCGTCGCAGGTCTTGTCCGCGCGGGAAAATTCGCTGAGACCGCCGCTGATCGTGATGGACAGGTTCAGCGTCCGTGTCAGTTCGGATGAAATGCGCTGGCGCAGACGATCGGCGACCAGATGGCCGTGGTCACGCCGCATCGACGGCATCAGGATGACAAATTCATCGCCGCCGATCCTTGCCGCAAAATCGCTACCCCGCAGAACCTCCTTGCAGGCGTTGGCGATTAGCACGAGGACCTGGTCTCCGGCCGGATGACCGTAGACGTCATTGATATGCTTGAAGTTGTCGACGTCGAACATCAAGGCGGCGGTGGGATGATGGTCCTGCCGGAACAGTTCGAAGCGGCTGTCGAGAACATCCATCAGTTTGCGCCGGTTGAAAAGTCCCGTCAGGGCATCGGTTTCGCTCTGCAGGCGCAACCGGGTCTCGATGGCGTTCTTCTCGGTGATGTTGCTGGCAACCCAGACCACCGCATCCTCTCCGTCGACCGGAAAATCGAGCGCCTGAATGCGTCCTTCAAACCAGATGGGATGGCTTGGTCCGGTGTCCTGCAAGCCTTTCACATCGCTGCCCGCCAGGCTGTATTCGACGATGTGAAGAACCCTGGAATCAAGTGCATGCCGGATTTCCCCGGCGAACCATTCGGCCTTGTCTTCATTGAGAACGTCAAACACCGTCTGTCCGACAAGGGAACTGCCGTCGTGGTAATACCGGTGGTCCGATCCACCGAATAGCGCCGCATAGCGGCCGCTGCGGGTCAGGATGAAGGCGGGGTCCGGTAAGGCGGACAGGATGAACGTGAGTTGCTCGCGGGAGAAAAGCGTGCCGCTTTCCTTCTGTGTGACCAAAGAGAGAAGGCTCGGTGAGGCACTCATGAATCCTGCTTCCAACGCTCGTCGTTCATTGCATTGCCGGGCATCGTGTTTGCGATGCATCGTATCGCTTGAATGTGATGGTAGTCTGAAATTCCTTCGAAACACTCAACGCAGAGCAATTGCCGGCGAGGTTACTACCTGCCGTTCTGACGCCGTTTATGGGGCAAGCAGTTCTTTGCATAGGACAGCTGAGTTGTCCCGGCCTTGACAAATCGGCCCCACCATGCGCTTTTCCGCCCGATTTTGACGCTGCCGCAGCGCGCTTTGGCGTGGCCGCGCGGCCCCTCGGTTCCAGGATATTATCATGCATCGTTACCGCAGCCACACTTGTGCCGCTCTCCGCAAATCCGATGTCGGCCAGACCGTCCGCATCTCCGGCTGGGTCCACCGTGTCCGCGACCATGGCGGCCTGCTGTTTATCGATCTTCGCGATCATTACGGCATGACGCAGATCGTCGTCGATCCCGACTCACCGGCCTTCAAGGCGGCCGAGACGGTGCGCGGTGAGTGGGTTATCCGCATCGACGGCACCGTCAAGGCGCGCTCGGACGAGACCGTCAACAAGCAGATGGCGACCGGCGAGATCGAACTCTACGCACATGAGATCGAAGTGCTCTCCGCTGCCAAGGAATTGCCGCTGCCGGTGTTCGGCGAGCCGGACTATCCGGAAGACATCCGTCTCAAGTACCGCTTCCTCGACTTGCGTCGCGAAACGCTGCACAAGAACATCGTCAAGCGTTCGCAGATCATTTCCGACATGCGCCTGCGCATGAACTCGGCCGGTTTTGCCGAATATTCGACACCGATCCTGACGGCCTCGTCGCCGGAAGGCGCCCGCGACTTCCTGGTGCCGAGCCGTATTCATCCCGGTACGTTCTTCGCGCTGCCGCAGGCGCCGCAGCAGTACAAGCAGCTCCTGATGGTGGCCGGTTTCGACCGCTACTTCCAGATCGCACCGTGCTTCCGCGATGAAGACCCGCGCGCCGATCGCCTGCCGGGCGAATTCTACCAGCTCGACTTGGAAATGAGCTTCGTTACCCAGGAAGATGTCTGGGACACGATGGCGCCGATCATGACCGGCGTGTTCGAGCAGTTTGCCGAAGGCAAGCCGGTTACCAAGGAATGGCCGCGTATTCCGTATGATCAGGCGATCCGCAAATACGGCTCCGACAAGCCGGACCTGCGTAACCCAATCGAGATGCAGGCCGTCACGGAGCATTTCGCCGGTTCCGGCTTCAAGGTATTCGCCGGCATGATCGAACGCGATCCGAAGGTCGAGGTCTGGGCAATCCCGGCCAAGACCGGTGGTTCGCGCGCGTTCTGCGACCGCATGAATGCCTGGGCGCAGTCGACCGGCCAGCCGGGCCTCGGCTATATCTTCTGGCGCAAGGAAGAAGACGGCACGACTGCCGGCTCCGGTCCGCTTGCCAAGAACATCGGCGAGGAACGCACCGAGGCGCTGCGCACGCAGCTCGGCCTCGAAGCGGGCGATGCCTGCTTCTTCGTCGCCGGCGATCCGGCAAAATTCTACAAGTTCGCAGGCGAAGCCCGCACCAAGGCCGGCGAGGACCTGAATCTCGTCGACCGCGACCGGTTCGAACTGTGCTGGATCATCGACTTCCCGTTCTACGAATGGAGCGAGGAAGACAAGAAGGTCGACTTCGCCCACAACCCGTTCTCGATGCCGCAGGGCGGTCTGGAGGCCCTGCAGACGCAGGACCCGCTGACGATCAAGGCCTATCAGTATGACGCAGTCTGCAACGGCTTCGAAATCGCCTCGGGCTCGATCCGTAACCAGTCGCCGGAATTGATGGTCAAGGCATTCGAGCTGGTGGGCTTGAGCCAGACGGACGTTGAAGAGCGTTTCGGCGGTATGTACCGTGCGTTCCAGTATGGTGCGCCTCCGCATGGCGGCTGCGCCTTCGGTATCGACCGTGTGGTCATGCTGCTGCTCGGCGCCAAGAACCTGCGCGAGATCACGCTGTTCCCGATGAACCAGCAAGCGCAGGACCTGCTGATGAACGCACCGGCCCCGGCCATGCCGAAGCAGCTTGCGGAACTGTCGCTGCGCGTCATCCCGCCGCTCAAGAAGGACTGAGCGAAAGCATCTGTCATTATCAAACCCCGGCGGAAACGCCGGGGTTTTTTGTTGCGCTTCTTACCAGGCGTCGGGTTGGCGAACCATGTGAACGACATTGGCGGGATTCATGATCCAGCCGCCCTGGAATTCCTCGCCGAGATCCTCGATCTGATCGCAGCGAATGGCGCCGCCGTCCTCAAGCCGGGCCAGCGCACCGCGATGATCTTGCGCAAACAGTTCAAGCCAGACCTCCGCCTGGGTGAAATTCGGCGCTTCATCGATCCACAGCCGGTTCGGTCCGAGAAGAAAGCCGACTGCCGGCGCCTTTTCCTCGAAAGGTTCCAGCCCGACGACATCGCGATAGAAGGCGATGACCGCATCATATTGGTGCGAGGGAACTTTCATGGCGATGTTCAAGCCACCTTGGATTTTGACTGACATGGAGAGCCACCTTTCCTGGACATTGGGTTTGTTGCACTGCGGCGTGATCATTCGCTCGGAAGGCATGTTCTCCCAGCCGATCCTGCCGCCAAAGAAATTATGTTATAAAAATATAACATGTCAAGCAGCCAGGGCAGAACCGTAATTTTCTGGGCGTTGGCCGACGGCATGCGCCGGCGTTTGCTGGACGCCGTGAAGGGCGTGCGCAGATAAGCGGCTCGCTTTATGGGGCGGGGAGGGAGAGGCGGCGTCGTAAGACGCGCTGTAAGACGCAGGTCTGGTGATTGCCTCCGCGAGGCGCGCAAATATGCGAAGCGGCTGAGTGCGCTTTCCACTTGCCGCTCTGCTGTTTTGGAAGCGGAAGTCAGGGGAGAGCATGCGCAACGTAAGCTTGGCCAGATCCGTGGCCTTGCTCTCGCTTATCCATATTCCGGAATAGTGCGATTCATACAAAAGAGCCCCGGCCATCCCTTGAGATGGCCGGGGCTCTTTGTTGTCTAAACGTCGATCATCAATCGTTCGCGGTGACCTTGACGCCAAGCACGCTCGGGACCGTGTTCGGAGCGCCCATGGCGGCACCTATGATCATCGGGAATGGAACCGGATTGGCCGGTTCGGCCGCAATCGTCAGGCTCTTCGGCGCATCCAGATAAGCGTTGACGGCGCTCGAGACCTGGTTCTGCAGCTCCGGAACGTTGAGCTGCGCCATCATCAATGGCACCATGCCCTTCAGCGACTGCGCCAGCTGATCGCCGGACACGCCCTGCTGCGAACCGATGTAGTCGAGCACGCGCTTGGTGATCGTTGCGTCATCGAAGCGGATCGACGCGCTGTTGAATGTCAGCTGCTGGATGAGGCCCATCATCGACAGGCCCATAGCCTGGTTCGCTTCTTCCTTGTTCGGGTTGGTTTCCACGGCCTTCATGGCTTCCTGAACGGACTTCATGAAGTCCAGGGTATAGCCGGAAACATCAAAGGCGATCGCGAGGCGGCCGACATTGGCGAAGTCGAAGGCATATTCCTCAAGCGAGACATTGCCTGTAGCCACTTCCCAGCTGCCCTTGATCGTCATCTCGCCGGCAAGGGTCTTCAAGCCAAGCTTTTCGATCGCGTCCTTGGACTTGGCATCCTCGACGTCGGACAGGTCAGCCTTGATGCCGGACATCGTGGCGTCGAAATCGAAACCGGCATCGCTTTCCTGCTTCGTCAGGTTGGCTTCCGATTCTTCCATCGAAAATACCTGCTTGCCCTTGGCGGTGACCGTCACCGGACCGGTGCCTGCGGTTTCGTAGAGAACGATATCGTTGATCGTGCCGCCGGTGGGATTGCCGGGAATGCTGAGGCCACCGATGGTGATGTCCTTGGCGGAGATCGCGGTTTCGTCTTCCTTGACGTCGACATCCGGCAGCGTGACGGTTTCGGCATAATAGCCGCCACCTTCGGTTTCCTCGACACCCTCGAGTGTCACCTCGCCGATCTTGAAATCCTTGCCGGGGGCGGCCGTCGATTTGACGCTGACGCCGGTCAGCGTCACGGTCGTGCCGTCCACAGCAACGTTCTCATAAGCGACAGTCGCACCGTTGAGCGCATAGGCTGCGTTCAGCTTGGTGACGAGGTCCGCGCCGTCGAGCGCGAAGGCCGGACCGGAAAGGCCAATAAACGCGGCGCTGGCAAGCATCAGACGGAGGTTGCGGGTAGGCATCATAGAGTGGTTCCTTGTTGTAAAGGTCTAATTTCGAAGGCATTTCTAATACGGATTAAGGCCGAAATATATTCGAATTGCTTCGCTACGTCATGTTTCATGCCGTTGTCTATTTTTGGGATGAAAATAGTTCGAGGGAGCCCCGATTTCCGTAGAAAGACGCACTTTCCGGATGGGTGGGAGGCGCAGAAGGCCCCTCGATTTTGCAAAAACACTCAAAATTAAGCCTGATTGCAGAAACGTTTTGAAAGCCTGAGTCGGCGATTGTCGCGCAGGCCGCCGTCCTGATGTCATTGGAGGCGTTCGCGGTCCCGTATGTTGATGTTACACATGGTGTTGCCGTGCAGGGTTCTCCACAGCGCAATCCCCTGCAATCCTTGCCGTTCAGGGTTTGTTGCGGTAGCAAGAAACCATGGGACAGAGCCTTTTGCCGCCGTCGGGCGGAGACGATCATATTCAGCCGGTTGACCTCAAGGCAGCGCTGGAAGAGCGCTATCTTGCCTATGCGTTGTCGACCATCATGCACCGGGCGCTGCCGGACGTGCGCGACGGCCTGAAACCGGTGCACCGCCGCATCGTTCATGCGATGAGCGAAATGGGGCTGCGCTCCAACTCCTCGTTCAAGAAATGCGCCCGTATCGTCGGCGATGTCATCGGTAAATTCCACCCGCATGGCGACCAGTCGGTCTACGATGCGCTGGTGCGGCTGGCACAGGATTTCTCGCAGCGTTATCCGATCGTCGATGGCCAGGGCAACTTCGGCAACATCGATGGCGATAGCGCGGCTGCCTATCGATACACCGAAGCCCGCATGACCGATGTGGCGAGCCTTCTGCTCGAAGGCATCGACCAGGACGCGGTGGATTTCCGGCCGACCTATAACGAGGAAGATCAGGAACCGGTCGTGATGCCCGGCGCTTTCCCGAACCTTCTGGCAAACGGCGCTTCCGGCATCGCCGTCGGCATGGCGACCTCGATCCCGCCGCACAACGCCCACGAACTCTGCGATGCGGCGCTGCACCTGATCAAGAACCCGGCTGCGACGATCGAGGAGCTGATGCTCGATCCGAACAACCCGGAGCGCGGCGGCATCGAAGGCCCGGATCTTCCGACCGGCGGCATCATCATCGACAGCCGCGAAAGCATCATCGAGGCTTACAAGACTGGCCGCGGCGGTTTTCGCGTTCGCGCCAAATGGGAGGTCGAGGATACCGGCCGTGGCGGCTATCAGATCGTCGTCACCGAAATTCCTTTCCAGGTGCAGAAGTCGCGGCTGATCGAAAAGATCGCCGAACTGCTGCTTGCCCGAAAACTGCCGCTGCTCGAAGACGTGCGCGACGAATCGGCCGAGGACGTGCGCCTCGTTCTGGTGCCGAAGAGCCGCTCGGTCGATCCGACGATCCTGATGGAATCGCTGTTCAAGCTGTCGGAATTGGAAAATCGTATTCCACTCAATATGAACGTGCTCTCCATGGGCCGCGTTCCGAAGGTCATGGCGCTGAACGAGGTTCTGCTCGAATGGCTGGATCATCGCCGTGAAGTTTTGCAGCGCCGCTCGCGCTTCCGGCTGGCCGCCATCGACCGCCGCCTGGAAATCCTTGGCGGTTATCTGGTTGCCTATCTCAATCTCGACGAGGTGATCCGTATCATCCGCGAGGAGGATGAGCCCAAGCCCGCCCTGATGGAGCGCTTCACGCTCACCGATCTGCAGGCCGAATCGATCCTTAACATGCGCCTACGTTCGCTGCGCAAGCTGGAAGAGTTCGAGATCCGCACCGAATTCGATTCCCTGTCGAAGGAGAAGGCGGAAATCGAGGCGCTGCTGGCGTCGGACGAAAAGCAGTGGCAGACGGTTGCCTGGGAAATTGGCGAGGTGAAGAAGAAATTCGCCAAGGCCACCGAAATCGGCCGCCGCCGCACGCTGTTCTCGAATGCCCCGGAAGCCGATCTGGAAGCCATCCAGCAGGCGATGATCGAGAAGGAACCGATCACCGTCGTCATCTCTGAAAAGGGCTGGATCCGCGCGCTGAAGGGGCACATCTCGGATGTCTCGACGCTGCAGTTCAAGGAGGGCGATGGGCTGAAGCTGTCGTTCCCGGCCTCGACCACCGACCGCATCCTTGTCGTCACCACTGGCGGCAAGGCTTACACGCTGGGCGGCGACAAGTTGCCGGGCGGGCGCGGCCATGGCGAACCGCTGCGCATCATCGTCGACATGGAAAACGATCAGGACGTGCTGACCGCCTTCGTTCACGACCCGGCGCGAAAACTGCTGATCTCGTCTGCGGCCGGCAATGGTTTCGTGGTGCTGGAAGGCGATATGGCCGCCAACACCCGCAAGGGCAAGCAGATCATGAACGTCGCCATGCCGGACGAGGCCAAGCTGGTCATTCCGGTCAAGGGCGATCATGTCGCCATCGTCGGCGAAAACCGCAAAATGCTGGTCTTCCCCCTGGTGCAGATCCCGGAAATGGGCCGCGGCAAGGGTGTGCGCCTGCAGCGCTACAAGGATGGCGGCGTTTCCGACATTCGCAGCTTCGCCATCGCCGACGGCTTGACTTGGGCCGACAGCGCCGGCCGCAGCTTTACCAAGACCAAGGACGAACTGGCCGAATGGCTGGGCGACCGTGCCACCGCTGGCAGGGTGGTGCCGAAGGGCTTTCCGCGGAGCGGCAAGTTTACGGGGTGATGGCTTCCGGAGGCGGCAAGTTTGCTTAAAGCAATCCTGTATTTGTCTCCTCCGGCTTTGCTTCCAATTGACTTCCGATGTCAGTCCCGGCTGCCGGAAGAATAATTACGCCGTCGGTGATTGAAGAGAAAGTTTATCGCCTGCTTTCCAATCAAACTTCGCCAGCATTCTCTTAGGGAGGATACCCCCCTCTTCGGCGCCAATCTTTCGTATTTTTGACCTTCATGCCGAGGCTCAAATGTCCGTCGGCAATTATTGCACTACCATAAGTTAAGGGCAATCTTGACTTTCACCCGGTAAACGGAAACTCGTTCGACGCATCCACGGCCGATTTCTTCCGCATTTGCCAGACCGAATGCCCGACCAAGGCCAGAATCAGCACTGCGCCGCCGATCAGGGTCTGCGACGTCGGGACTTCCATGAAGACGATCCAGATCCACAGCGGCGCGAGGATGGTTTCGAGCAGGTAGAACATGCCCACTTCCGGCGCGGACAGATAGCGCGGGCCGGTGGCGAGGCAGAAGAAGGCGAGCGGGATCATGATCAGGCCGTCGAACATGATCCAGCCCGGATGGGCAATGGCAAGGCCTTCCGCTGGCGACAGAAGATAACCGATGATGGCGGGGAAGATGGCGGTTGCCAGCGGCACCAGCCCCATATCCTTACCGCTGGCGCGGCTGACGGTGATAGCGGAGGCGAGCATCAGGGCGGAACAGACCGCCATGGCGTCGCCGAAGAAATTACCGCTCTTCAAGCCATCCTGAACGATCAGCCCGACGCCACAGACCATGACGGCCATCGTCACCAGCGTCGCATTGGACGGGCGTTCTTTCAGGAAGACCCAGGAGAGGATGGCGGCAAACATCGATGTGAAGGCAACGATGAAGACGACATTGGCCGTTGCGGTATTGAAGACGGACAGAAGGAAGGTGAAGGAGCCGAGACCGTAGAACAGACCGGCGAGCAGCCCTGCCTTGCCGGGTACTAGGGCGATCTTGCGGCCGAGGAACTTGTTGAGAACCACCCACGCGACCAGCGCGACGGCGAAAGTGCAGAGGCTGCGGACCGCCAGCAGCGACCAGACTTCGCCATCGGCAGAGCGGATCAGAGGGATGTCGAAGGAGAGGGCAAGGCCGCCAATGCCGGTGATAAGAAGCCCGCGGCGGTGATGGGCGGCATCGATGGGTTCACTCAAGATTTCGTCCTGTCAGGTGGGGGCACTTTACCCTGTATAGCGCTCCCAGCCCTGGGCCATAAGGTGCTCCTGCGGCAGAAACTTTGTTTTATAGTCCATTTTGCGCGATCCCTTGACCCAATAGCCAAGATAGACGTGCGGCAAGCCCCGTTCCTTCACTTTGCGGATGTGATCGAGAATCATGAAGGTGCCGAGCGACCGGTCGGCGAGATCAGGATCGAAATAGGAATAAACCATCGACAGACCATCGCCCATCTTGTCGGTCAGTGCCGCCGAGATCAGCGGTCCCTTCGCCTTGCCGATTGTGTCGCCTTCGACCTTGAGCCGGTATTCGATGATCTTGGTGTTGACGTGGGTATCCTCGACCATCATCGCATAATCCAGCACCGACATGTCTGACATGCCGCCCTTCTGGTGGCGGTGGTCGAGATAGCGGCGAAACAGGCTGTATTGTTCGCTGGAGGGTTCCGCGGGATATTCCGTCGAAACCACGTCGCTGTTCAAAGCCAGGATACGCCGCATCGAGCGGGTGGGGGAGAATTCACCGGCGACAATGCGCACCGAAACACAGGCCCGGCAGCTTTCGCAGGCCGGCCGATAGGCGATATTCTGTGAGCGGCGGAACCCGCCCTGGGTGAGCAGATCGTTGAGTTCCGGGGCCCGTTCACCCACCATGTGGGTAAACACCTTCCGCTCCATCTCCTGCGGCAGATACGGGCAGGTTGCCGGTGCGGTCAGGTAAAATTGTGGAGACGGTGTAGTTTGCGTATTCATATGATGCGGAGATCGCTCTTCTTGGCCGCTTGGATAACATTAGCATGGCGCAAGATTAGAAAAGGTCAATCGCGACTTTTTGAACTGTCGCGTTGCGAGGCAATAAAGCGTGATCTAGCCGGGATAGGCGGGGAAGGGCTAGTTTAGCAACAGCCCTTCCTGCGCAGGAATCAAAATGTCTCGCGCCGGACAGTGACCGTACCGATAAGCAGATCATGCAACAGGCGTCCACGATCGGTGAACAGGCCAACCAGCAGCACCAGCGGCGTCAGAATCGCGTTGGCAATCCAGAAGATCACCAGATGGACGATGGCGGTGAGAAAATCCATCGGCCGCCCGTCAGTGCGGGCGATCGCCAATCCCATCATGCTCATGCCGGGCGAAGCCTGTTTCGGGCCACCCACGGTCATGCCGAAATAGAGCATGGCAAGACCGGCAAACAGGACCGGATAAAGCAGGAATCCAAGGCCGAACGTCAGGATGCCGAGAAAGAACACGACGACAGCGGCGGGAATCCAGAGAAGCCCGACGATCGCATAGTCGATGATGAACGCCATAACGCGACGGCTCAGCACGCCCTGATAGGCCCGCCAGTCGTTGGTGGGGATTCTGAGGTTTTCGTCCTGCACGCTCATGTCTGTGTCTCCAGTTCTTATCTGATATGGGAAGCGGTATCAAAAATGCAAATCCGCCGGGCGGGCAAATCTGTAATGGGGCGGCCTTCAGTCTGCGTTCATATGAGTGTGCTAACGATGATGCGCGCTGCAAATCTGGGAGGCTCATCTTCCTAAAAGACACTGGTTCCCAGCCAGTTTGTTGAATAGCAGCGATATATCCGCAGTTACCGGTTCCTCATCATGCCCCTCAGTCTCCATGCAGATACCAATACCGGCCGTTTCGGCGGTCTCCGGGCCCATCTCTGGTGCATGGCGCTGCTGGCGGTTGTCTGCACCCTGCTGCTGGCCACCTCGACGATATCGGCGTCAATTGATGCGTTCCGCAAGGCCCAGGCCGGCGCGGAAAACATGCGCCAGTTCACGGCGATCTTCGATGCGGCAAATTTCATTTCTGCGGAGAGAGGGCCGGCCAACAGCCTGATGACCGTAGCGGATACGGGCCAGACCGAGGCTCGCCGGAGATGGAGTGATTTCGTCAGGGACACCGACGCCGCGTTGCGTGAACTGGAGCGGCGCGACATACCGGATGCGATGATTGATGACGTCCATGCCCGGCTTGCCGCTGCGCGTGCTCTGATCGGAGCGATCGGGCAACAACCGCGCCATGCCCGGCGTTACGAAGAAATCCACGCGGCAATCGGCGCCATGTTCGTGGCGAGGGATTCCTACCGGAGGATCATCGAGTGGCAGAGTGGAGAAATCCTGAGACGAGATCCAGACCTCTCCGCCATCGTCGTGCAGGGCATCGCGCTCAGCGATCTGCGCGAATATGCTGGGCGTCTGGGCTCCTACCTGATTGCACCGATGGCAGCGGGAACAGGTGTCACGCCACAGGATATCGCTGCAAGCAGCGCTGCGCGCGGTAGGCTGCTTGAAGTCTGGGATCTGGTCGGCCCGCGTTCTGCGTTGCCGGTATCGGACCCGATCCGGCTGAAGCGTCAGGAGGCGGAAGATACCTTCATGCGGGACGGCCTTGCGCTGATCGACGAGCAGATGGCGATCGGCCGCAGGAGCGGTCGTTTCTCTCTTGATGGCGTGAGCCTGACGCAACGCTATGTCGCACTGATGCAGCCGCTTGGCGACATGAGAAACATCTATCTGACCGAGATCGTCAGCCAGTTCGAGGCGGGGGAGCGGGAAGCGCTGTTGACACTTTACCGCAACGGACTGACCACGGCCGTGTTGCTGATGCTTGTGCTCGGTCTCGTTGCAGCAGTTCAGATCTATATCCTGCGGCCTTTGCTTCGAGGTGCACAGGCCGTTGTCGCCCTTGCCGACGAGCGCCCGGCCGGTCTGGTTACGTCGCCGGGCGACGTACAGGAAATTAAAAGGCTCTACGGCGCCATCGGCGTTCTTGCACAGCGGCTCAATGAGCGGACGCTGCTGACGCGGCAGCTCGAAATCCTTGCCACGACCGATGGATTGACCGGTCTTCTCAACCGGCGCGCGCTGGAGGATCAAGTGGCCGCGATGGCGATGGACGGGGCGAAATACCTGATCCTGTTGGATATCGATCATTTCAAATCGATCAACGACCGCTACGGCCATCCCTTTGGCGACATCGTCTTGCGCGCCATCGCCGACCTGATGCGCCATTCTATTGGGCAATCAGGTTATCTGGCCCGCTTCGGTGGGGAAGAGTTTGCGATCCTGCTGGAGAGCGGCTCGCCGCCTGAAGCTGCTTGCAAAGCGCGAAAGCTCAGGATGGCGATCGAGAGGTGCCCGATTGAGGCTCCGGATGGTGAAGTGTTGACGGTGACGGCAAGCTTCGGCGTGGCCGGTGGAGCGCATCTGACATGGAGCGACATTCTCGCCCACGCCGATGCCGCCCTCTACCGAGCCAAGGATGCCGGCCGCAACCGGGTCAGAGCTTCGCGCGCGCCCGTCTGAGCGCGCGGTGTTTTTGGCTTCTTCGGCCGGGCCGGTATCAGCGCTTGGCCAGAATACGTGCCACATCAACCGCGAAATAGCTGAGGATGCCGTCGCAGCCGGCGCGCTTGAAGGCAAGCAGCGTTTCGAGCATGACCCGCTCGCCGTCGATCCAGCCATTGGCGGCGGCGGCCTTGATCTGCGAATATTCGCCCGACACCTGATAGGCGAACACCGGCAGGCCAAAACTTTCCTTCATCCGCCAGCAGATATCGAGATAGGGCAGGCCGGGCTTGACCATCAGCATGTCGGCACCTTCCTCGACGTCGAGGGCGGCGTCACGCATAGCCTCGGTGCCGTTGGCCGGGTCGATATAGTAGGTCTTTTTGTCACCCTTGAGCAGGCCGCTGGTGCCGATCGCTTCACGGTAGGGGCCGTAGAAGGCCGAGGCAAACTTGGTCGCATAGGCCATGATGCCGACATTCTGGTGTCCGGCCGCATCGAGAGCCCGGCGGATCGCGCCAACCCGTCCGTCCATCATGTCGGAAGGCGCGATGATATCGGCACCCGCATCGGCCTGCATCACCGCGGCCCTGGCAATCTGCGCCACCGTCTCGTCGTTGACGATCTCGCCGCCGCGCAGGATACCGTCATGGCCATGGCTGGTGAAGGGATCGAGTGCCACGTCGGTGATGACCCCGATGTTCGGCACGGCCTTCTTGATGGCGCGGGTCGTCTCGTTGATCAGGTTGTTGGCGGCAAGGCTGTTGGAGCCGGTGTCGTCGCGCAGCGAAATATCGACATTCGGAAAGGTCGCCAGCGCCGGGATGCCGAGATCGGCGGCGAGCTTTGCTGCTTCCACGGCCTTGTCGATGCTCATCCGGTTGACGCCGGGCATGGCATCGATCGGCTCGACGATGTTCGTGCCGGGAACGACGAAAATCGGCCAGATCAGATCATCCACTGTCAACCGGTTTTCCTGCACCATCCGGCGGCTCCAGTCTGCCTTGCGGTTGCGGCGCATGCGGCGGTGGCCGGTGATGAGGTCAACGGTATCGGTCTTGTCGGTCATGGCGATCGTCTTTCGTCAGCTTCGTCCTGTTCGTCGCGGTTTATCATGGGCGCTCATCAAAGGAAAATGCTTGAGGTGCGGCGTTTCATCATCCCATCTGCGGAGCTTCTGCGTTTCCCTATGTGGAAAAGGTGGGCCGTGAAGGAACTATCCCGGCCCTGTCCAGTTCTGAACTCATCCTGCGGAAAGCCTGATGAAAATCACCGATGAGCGGTGAGGGGCTTCCAAACAGAGGAGAAGACGATGAAAACTTTCATTACACTTGCCCTTGCCGCTACTCTTTCTGCGGCCTCGCTCGGTGGTTTCGCCTATGCGCAGACCACGAGTTCCACCACGTCCATGATGGCGGACGACATGCTGACCATTGTCAATGTCGGTGAGGAAACCAACGCCAGCACCGACACGTCGTCGATTCCCGCGACCTATCGCAACCCGTCGCCGGAAACGATCAGCAACGCCCAGGCGGAAATTCAAAATGATCCGGCCTTGATGGCGGCGTTGGAGGCGAAGAATGTCCAACTCGAAAATGTGATCGGCATCCAGACGGCTGCGAACGGCGGCAAGGTGGTCTATACGAAATAATCATCCGCAGTCTGAAAGGGTCCCCGTTTGCGGGGCTCCTTCTGCTGTTTAGACGGTGCCGCGTGTGCGAGGACGCGGCTTGCCGATGCTCCGTTGCGGCAACAAAAAAAACGGCCTCTCCGCGAAAGGAGAGGCCAAATGTTCAAGTTGGTGCGTATCCGGATCGACTGCCAAGTGACCGGCATTCAAATCGTTTCCTGCTAGGCCGCCGTTCGCAATTAACTTTGTTAATCCCAAAATCTTTTTCGCCGCGCCGGGTGAATGAAAATCAACTTCAGCCATAAGCGTTAGCGGGAATACATGCGGCCGAACGCCCCTTGTAGGGGAATATCTTTCCCATGGCGGGCTTTCTTCGGCGAGATTTGCCGCGCGTGCCGGTTGGAGGGCTTTTCCCCAAGGTTGCAATCCCCATATGCTTTTGAATGCAATCGGGTTAGCCTGAGAGGCGAGGAGGCAGGCAAACATGGACGACACATTGAGCGAGACGCAGCGCAAGCTGACGACCATCTTCTGCGCGGATGTACAGGATTACACGCGTCTGATGGGCGCGGACGAGGAAGGCACGCTGGCGATGCTGAAGCATTACCGCGACGCGATGTCCCGGTTGATCGACGCGCATGGCGGACGGGTGATCAATACCTGGGGGGACGGGGTGATCGCCGAGTTTCCGAGCGTCGTTGAATGTGTGCGCGCAGCGATGGATGTTCAAAATGAGCTGGCAGGCCAGAATGCCGCGCGGCCGGCAGACGGACGCATGCAGTTCCGCATCGGCATCAATCTCGGTGATGTGATCGCCGATGGCGATGATATCTATGGCGACGGTGTCAACATTGCCGCGCGCCTGCAGGCGTCGGCCACAGCGGGCGGGATCGTCATTTCCAATACGGTCTACGACCAGGTGCGCAACAAGGTGGCGGTCGGTTTTGATTTCCTCGGCCCGCTGGCGGTGAAGAACATCGCTGATGGGGTGCCGAGCTATGCCGTGCGCATCGGTGAGGGCACTGCCGGGTCATTGCCGCCTTCAGACGCGCCGCGCCACTCTGAGGCAAGGCCCGATACCGCAGCCATCCGGCAGACGCCGGATGGCGCCGGGCCGCCGAGCAACGGCTTTCCGGCGATCACCCGCCCGATATTCGGGTTGGCCGCGCTGGGCGTGGCTGTGCTGATCGTCATCAATATCCTGTCGTGGCAGGGCGTTTTCTGGGCGGCCTGGCCGGTTTTGGGAGTTGCGGTCTTGTCGGCGCTGGTCTGGATCGCCATTCAAAATCGTTTCGACCGGCTGGTTGCAGGTCTTGGTGTCATTAGCCTGGGTATTGCCGGGATCAATATTTTGACATGGCACGGGATTTTCTGGTCGGCTTGGCCGCTTCTCGGGATCGGCATTGTTGCTGCCCTTTACAAGATCCTCCGCCGGTAACAGAGCTGCGCGCTGATCATTCGTTGCATCCGGACACAAGAGGCAGCCGTTCCGGACAGGGCAGGGCAGGGCACGCATCGTGCCACAGGATAGGCGGATTATCCGTCTGGCAAAGCGCCAGCCCGCGCCCTATCTTCGCCGCCATGGCCCTTGATTCTGTGAAAATCCCCAAACTCTCGCTCACCGAAACGCTGTTCGGATTGTTCCTGCGGCTGGTGGCCGTGTCGTGTTTCTGGTTCGGCCTCAACTATTGGGCGATGCTGATCGGCTTCTCTTTCGGGGGGGGCGGACGGTTCGACCTGTTGCCTGTTCCGTGGCGGGTGGCGGCGACAGCACTGGCCGTCATCTATCCTGTCGCGGCGCTTGGATTGTGGCTGTTGGTCTCCTGGGGGCCGGTGATCTGGGTGGCAGCGGCAGGGGCGGAAATCGTCATGTTTGCGGTCTATCCGCAGATTTTCGGGGAGAAGCCGCTGCTCGTCATTCTGCACGCCGCGGTGGCCGTTACCTTCGTGCTTTTCAGGGCTGCGATCTTCTATCAGCGGGCACGACAGGCACGTGCTGCAAGAATTGATTTACCCTGAGACAAGGGCTGTGGATAGTAAGGCGCTGTTAAGGCTGGTGTTTAAGTAGAATTTTATACGTATTCGATAGTGTCTACCTCAAGGCGGGAAGAGAAACATACACCGCCAAACAAAACAGTGAGGCAGTCATCATGAACACCAAAATGAAACCGCAGGTCGTTTCCACCAAAGATCCCCACGAAGACGCGATCCGTTCGCTCTACATGGAATCCCTCCACCTGGTTGAGCGTCTTCATCGCCGTCTGCTCGATGTCGTCAAGGACGAATTCGACCGTTCGGGCCGCTCCGACGTCAACGCCGTCCAGGCACTTCTCCTCTTCAACATCGGCAATTCGGAACTGACGGCCGGTGAACTGCGCTCGCGCGGTTACTATCTCGGCTCCAACGTATCCTACAATGTTAAAAAGCTGGTTGATCTCGGCTTCATCAATCACCAGCGCTCGCGCGTCGACCGCCGCTCGGTCCGCATCAGCCTGACCGAAGAAGGCCAGGAGATCGCCGAAACGGTCGCCAAGCTCTACGAGCGCCATATCGGCTCTATCCAGAAGGTCGGCGGCATCGGCACTGACGAGTTCGGCCAGATGAACAAGCTCCTGCAGCGCCTCGACCGCTTCTGGAACGACACGATGCTCTACAAGCTCTAAGCGCGAAGACCATCGCCAAGGCTTGTGATGATTGCCGACGGGTGCGCATGGCGCACCCGTTCGCGCGTTTGGCGCCTATTCGACGATCAACGTTCCATCTGCCCAGATTTCCTTGACATAGTCTGAGGCTCCGGTTCGACGCCAGATGAAGGTACCTTTGCTGTCCTCATCGTCTTCCGTGTAGTGGGCGTCCACCCAGACCTCATCGCCCTTTTGGAGCATGTCTTCGAAAACGAGTTTGCGGATGGCCGGATCGATCTGCTGATCGACAGCATAAATCGCCGTTGCCCCCTCGTTTCTTACCAGAATTTTAAACGCCATAATGTCCTCCCGTTGCAATGAGCTGGATCATTGGGATTTTGTCGGTGAAATCGGGATCGGCGGCGAGACCGAGACGATACGCGCCTGGACCTCGACCATCTGATTGAGTCCGGCCGGCGTGACATCGAGTGCCGGTTCGCCGCCACCGGCCTTCGAAAACAGCCAGTTGAAATCAAAATGCGGTATGAAGGCCGGGCCGGGCGAATGTAGCAGCGACACATCGGCCCAGAATTCGCCCGCATCTTTGTCGCCGTTCGCCTCGATATCGAGGAAGAAGCCCGGATTGTCGTTGCCGGTGGCGAGCAGGCCCAGCATGTTGGGGATTGTCGCAAAAAGCGATGTGACCGGCACCGTTTCTCCATTGGAAAACAACAGGTTCGCCCGGTAGGCCAGTGGTTTCGCTGCCGTCGCTCTTTCGATGAACAGTTCAAGGGCGGTCACGAAAGATCCGTCGGGATGCTTTTTCAGATCGATGGCGACCTCATGCGGATCGGTACTGTTTTCCGAAAACCGCAGACGGACCGTCAGGCGGCTGAATTTTTGCAGATGCGCCGGAGGCCCTGCGAACCGGAGGAACAGCCGCGCCGAGGCCGCATCGGCGCGGGTGGCAAAGCCGGTGGAAATGAGATCGAAATAGGCTCGCCGGTAGGTTTCGGGAACGCTCGCTTCCGAACCGCACAGGATCGCAGCCGGCGTTTCAAACTCGATGATACGGACGCAGTCTTCCTCTTCACCTGCGCCGGTCAACGCCGCCGACAGTTTGCCGGCCAGCAGCGCCGAGCGGCTATATTGCTCGACCGGACGGCCGGGCTCCTTCAGGTAGCCGGTGGTCAAAACGGCGAGGTGGCGTTGCACATGCAGCGGCAAAGAGTTTGCAAAGGTCGAGGCGCAAAGCCATGTGCGTTCCGCAAAGCCGCTGCGATCAAAGCTCAGCATGGCGGTTTTCGGATCGAGCCTGGCAAGAAGCTCACGTATCGGTATCATCGGCCGCGCCGGGGGGCGCCGTGAAAATCAGGGGTGTGGACTGTGTCGAAGTTGCGGCCGGTGCGCGTCCAGGCAAGAAAGGTCGGTGCGCTGGCCATGGTGGCACGCGCCCGGGTGCCGTCGGCTTTCAGAGTAACGGATGTTGGGTTGGCCGGGGTTTCCGCCTTTGGCGGTCCCCATTCGATATTGCAGACAAGACGCGGCGCGTTGCCATGGCCAAGCGTGACATTGCCCTGGTTTTGCGCAGGCAGAACGAACACCGCTGCCGAATAGCGGCCGGGGGCGACGGGCTGGTGCAGGATGGCCAGGCGGCTGGCAAACAGCCGTTTCCAGCGGGCAATGGCGACGTTTTTCTCCATGGAACCGGCGATGCCGCCATCGACGGCTGCCTTGCTGGTCTTGATGACCAGGCCATTGCCATCCGCCTCCAACATGAGCACAGGCGTCTCATTGCCATCGGCGACGCAGTTGAGCAGGCTTGTGGGAGTAAGCGCGATGTCGCTGTCGATCCACCAGCATCGACCGGCATCCAGCCCCGATAGGTCGCCGGTGCCGTCCTCAACCGCCCAGTTCGGATCGATATAGCGCCGCATCGAGATGCCGAGGAAATGCTCTTCGAGATTCTGTTCGGTGCCGTTGAGATCGAGCGGTGACAGCGAGAACATCGAATTCGGAAAGGCGGGCGCCGGCGCATTGACCGCATCGAAGGTCAATCCCATCGGCCCTTCGGCGTTCAGCGCCAGTCCGAGGGCGGTATTTTCTTCGGTGGCATGGTAGGTCAGGCGGGGATCGGGACCGATCTCCTTGCGTGAATCAAGAATTTCGACGGGCGCATCGGCTTTGGTAAAGCCATATCCGAAGCCGGTTTTGATCTCGGCGGCTATCCGGTCGGCCAGTCCGCCGCGTGAAAAGGGCGGTTCCTGCAGGATGGCGAGTACGGGTGGCGTGCTTGGCACGTGGCTATCATCGCGCGGCGGGCTGGTCAGCGGAATGAGGGCGCGCTGCTGCGGCCGGGTCAGAAGCATTCGAGAAAGGTCTACCAGCATGGCAATGCGCAGCGTCCATGCCTCGGCCGGCTGGACGCGGAGTTTCCGGTCCGTAATCCACGCCTTGACTTCGCGGCGGGTCACTTCCTTCAGTGCACCAGCATAGCGGGAGCGAAGGGTGAAACGGTGGCGGAAATAGGTTGCTGACGGTGCTTCCCATAAATGTTGTTCCAGCACCGTTACGGCCGGCAAAGGCAAAAGACGCTGTGTCACCGTCTGGGAATCGATATTCGGCCGGTCGAAAAAGGCTTCCTGCTCGAAACGGGAGAGGGGATAGCCGAGGTCTTTGCCGTTTTCTTTAACGGGCATTTCCTTGAGCGGCATGGCGGCCGTTGCAGATTGCGGCCGGTGCGAAAGCGCGTCCTCGTCGCGGAAATGCAGTGGTGCGATGTGGTTGTAGATCGGCCTGCCGCTTGGGCGCCAGCGCTGCGTCGTCACATCGATCTCGCTGAGCAGCCGCCATTGCCGGGCGTGGTTCTTTTGGCCGGGATCAGGCAGCGCGGGACGTGTCTGCAGATCGTAGCGACGGGATCGCTCGATCGGCCGCACGGCTATCATACTGGCGGCAAGCTGGATGGCGGGCTTGTCCCGTTCCTTGCCCCTTTCTGCATCGATGGCGTGCATGCCATCCAGCATGGTTTCGATCCGGATGGCTGCCGACGGATAGGCAAAAAATGCTTCTGTCAAACCATGAGGCACAATTCGGCGCGAGGCTTGCTGTTTCAATCCCGGATGAAAAACGGCCGGGTGCTTGCCTGAGGGGGCGAAATGCCGGGCAGGGACCAAGGCATCCATCGACAAGCGGGCAACGGTGCCGGGCGGAATGCTGGCCTGCAATGTCTTGACCTGCGCGGACACATCCGGCTGCTTTAATCCTAAAGCGCCGGAAGCGATGTCGATCGAGAACTGGAAGGCGCGCTCGATCGGCTTGAACAGTTTGTCATGCAGAGCCTCCGGGCTCCATTGTCCCGTACCGTGTTCGGCAAGGTTTTGGGTGATGCCGGCCATGGTCTGCTTGAAACCGAAGGACAGGATCAGAGCCTGTGCGGTATGGATGCTGCCGTCGAGTTGATCTGACACGGTCAACTCCAGGCGCACAGCTTCGAAGGCCGGGTCGGGCAGACGATCGAGTGCTCGCGATAGGCCCTCGTCGGCATCGCGCAGGACATAGGCGGTCAGAAGTGCTCGCCGCAGGTTCGCGGCCGCCGTCTCGTCCAATACCGCGTCCCGCAGGGTGGCATTGGCGAACCATCGATCGAAATCGAGATAACCGACGCGCGGCGTGTCGACCAATACAGCAACATCGCCGCGCAATGATTCCTTCCACGGGGCCTCGCTCGGAGCGAGCAGCAGAAATGGTGCGCCAACCTCGTGTGGCTTGATGTCGTCCGCCACGGCAAAGCTCAGAGAGGCGGGCTCGTTGGATTCTAACGACAGCCGGATCCAGCCGACAGTGATAGGTCTCGTCGTGGTCAGTGCTGCATTTGCGGTGGCCTTGCCGCATTCGATGGTGAGCTGACGCTGATGTGTGGGTGTGCCCGCTCTTACTGAGTCCAGCGAGATGGTGATTGTTTCGAGGGCGCTGAAATCAAACCCTTTCGGGAAGGCAAGTGTGGCCTTGGCGACACCGTCGTCATCCGGACCTGCTGGCACGGTGTTGAAAAGCCGGGCAACCAGCCGTGCGGGCTTGCCGCTGAGGACGGTGCTGC
Organism: Rhizobium sp. Root1204; assembly: GCF_001424965.1. Classification (NCBI taxonomy): domain Bacteria; kingdom Pseudomonadati; phylum Pseudomonadota; class Alphaproteobacteria; order Hyphomicrobiales; family Rhizobiaceae; genus Rhizobium; species Rhizobium sp. Root1204. Next base: position 160,113 of record NZ_LMCZ01000004.1, on the reverse strand, counting down.
TGATCCGATGGATTGTAGACCGGGCGATCAACTGGGGGATGGAGAGGGTGCCGCTGCCGTCGCGATCACGAAAAATATCGCAGACGGCTGGGCTACCTGTGAATGCACTCATCACCGTGCGCGGATAGTCTTCGGCCAGTGGGGCCACGCCGTCGATCGGCATGGCAATGCGGCGCGGTTTGTTGGCAGTCACCACCTCGTTGACGGCCATCTGACCGATCGCGGTGCGGCGCTGATAGCAGGTTGTGGTGACCAGCAGCGGGTCCGGCTTGCCGCCCTTGCTTGGGGGCTCGAACACCGGCTTCGGCATCCAGGGCAGGTCGGCCTGCAGAGATAGCGGCATGGAACCGGCATTGGTCGTAGCGAAGCTGAAGCTCTCGAAATTCCGGCCATAGGCAAGGCGCGGGACATGTGCAAAGCCGGATGATTCGGTATCGTGGGCGCCATGGCTGTAAAAGGATGCAAAGGCTTCCGGCGCCAAGGCGAGCGCTTCTGCCGCCGTGTTGCCAAACGTGGTCGCTGCAAAGGGCAGACCTTCATAGCGGATGAACATCGGGCCACGCCCGTCGCTTGTTGCGGGTAGCATGGGATGAAGCGCCGCCGGGACTGTCGGTTTTGGTGCCGTTTGACTGGGGTCCACGGTTAGCGGCACGGGCCAGGTCAGTTCGGCGAGGCTCGCATGCGCCCATGGATCGGTTCTGGTTTCGGTATCGATCCGGCGGATGGCGACCGCAATGCCGTTGAAATGGTCGCAAAACGCATCGATTTCTTCACCGTCGATATTGGCCGCGATCTGGATCGGCAGCGGGGCAGGGGCGTGGTCGGGGACGAAGCGGCTGGAAGTGGCCGCCAACTGCGTCATTGGGGCAAGCGATGCCCGGTAACTTGCCTGGAAAAACGGGAGAATCTGGGCGGGCGTCACCGGCGTGATGCCATCGGGCCATGTGGTGGGAAAAGGCACTTTGACGAGGCTATCGGCAATGCGGTGGAAACCGTTGGCAAACGGCTCCGGTTTTTTGGGATCCGCCGGCAGCCTGAGCAAGCGCTCGGCAAAATAGCCGGCGCCGGTGGCGACGGCAATCAACCGCTGAACTGCAGGCATTCCCGTCTGTTTGTGCTCACCGGCAAACCGGAGCAGCGCCTTGGTGAATTCGCTTGCTGAATCGCGCCTGACTGCCTCGGCACCGTTGAAGGGGCCGTCGAGTTGGATACGATAGGACCGCCAGGCTTCGGTGAAGGCGCCCGACACGGCATTCACCAGTGCAATATCCCCTGAGCGGTTCAGGGTTGCTGCAAAGGCAGCCGCAAAGAGGGCTGGCAGCCCGGTCACTGGTTCGCCACCGTTTCCAGTTTTTTCGGTCGTTTCGAACACTCGGATGATCGCCGTCTCGGCGCCGGTTTCGTCCTGTAAGCGCTGTCCGGCGTCCGCCAGCGCCCGGTGCAGGATCGCCTGCCCGTCGCCATTGATGTTTTGCCGGAGCTTTTCATCAAGGGATACGGCCGTTCCGCTGGCGAATGCGTTCAACAGAACATTGAGGAGCTGGATTTCCAGCGGCGTTTCAGCCCCGGTGGGCTGAAGGCCGTGAACCCGTTTCAGGCTCTCGCAGAATGCGCGGCGCGCGCCGGCATCAGCCATGTCGGCCGCCGTGCGCATCAGCGGATTGTTCAGCGACAGGGTGTTGCGTAGCACGCCGGTCAGCTTGGCAAGAGAGTAGCAGTCTTCCGGCAGCGCGAAAGCCCCGGCGAGGTCGTCCCGATAGCGCTCAAAAAGGTTCAGCATCAACGGCGCAAGGATATCGCCCATCGTCGCGTTACCGGATACGGGTTTCATCAGGCCGATAATGATGGGGTCGAGCGCGGCACTCAGGCTGGCTGCGGTCAGCCAAGCAGCGGCGGGTGCGGGAATGTCGAGAAGAGGAGGCTTCTTTTCGCTGCCGTAGTGCCACTGAAACAAGGCTTCGTAGGCGGCGTCTTCAGCCGATCCGGTACCTGGGCCGGCCAGCGCCGTTGCTGGCGCCATCAGAGAGGCGGCGCGAACTTCGAACCATTGGGTGAGGCGCCAGAGGTTTTCAGCCTCCGGATCAACTTTGAGATAGCCGTCGGCGCTGAGGAACCCGTTGATATCCTGCGGTACAGCCGTAAAGGCGGCAGGAACCTCAAGCGCTTGCGCGCGGCAGGTGGTCTCGCCAAAGCCGCCACCTGCGTCATAGGTAAAATCCCACAACTCTCCGTGCGGCGTCCCGGAGGGGATGGCAGAGGGAGCTGCGCCACTGAAGGAGGGCAGAACGACATAGAAGCCATCCTGCGGGATTCCCTCAAGCCGCAGGACATGGGTGAGCGAGAGCCTGTGCGCCACGGGGGCGTTCCACGCATGGGCGGCGCGCAACCGGTAGGTGGCAGGCGCGGTGGTTGCTTCGATCGGCTTGTCCATCGCAACGCCGGCATCTGGCGTCGTCCAGTAATGGTGGATATCTGTTTGCGGCGGCGCGGCCTTGCTGAGCCAGGCGATGATGTCGTCAGCGGAATTCGGTGCTCTGGCATCGGAAATCTGCCGGGTGATTTCGCCCCTGTAGCTGAGCGTGCAAGTGCCCGGAATACCCAGGTCGGCTTCATAAAGATGAAAGCGAACCTGTTGCACCGCCGTTGCGAATTGGCGGAACTGGTCCTTCGCCAGGTTTTCGTCCGCTTCAAGTTCCTGCCGTTTTTGTTTCGCACCATCATCCATTCCGATGATTGCGTTGCGAAGGACATCCGTGACGCATTCGAAGCCGAGATTGACGGCAAGCGTTTTCAGGGCTGGGTCTGCCGGATGATAGGTGTCCGGCTCGGCGTCGAGGACGCAGTGGAGGATGGAGGACTTCAGCGCCATGACTAGTTGCTCGCCTTCTGAAGTTGCTCGACGGCCTGTTTGGCCTTGTCAATTTTGTCTTGGAGTTTGGTGTCGTTGACCTCGCCGCTGACGCCGGTGCTGACCGAGGTTTCCGACTTGCCGCCGCGCAGCGTGTAATTGACGTTGGCGTGGGCGCTGATCGTGAAGAAGCGGGAGATGCGGATGCTCACCGCCAAACTGCCCTGGCCATTGACCTCGCCATTCTCGCGGTAACTCAGGCGCAGCATCAGCGTGATACCGACCGAGACCATGCCGCAGACCTCGACGTGACCGGCGATCACCACCACGACGGACAGCGCAAGCCCGCCGCCGGATTGTCCGATCATCTTGCGATAAGTCATGACGCCCGAGAGCGTGATGAATACCTGGCCGACAAACGGTCCGGCCGCGAAGGCAAGGGCTGCGGAGCCGCCGGCACCTGCCTCGACGCAGACCATCAGGCGGCCGTCGAAGGGCCTGTATTCCGCGTCGATCTGGATATAGCCGGTGCCGCCGATGACGAAGATGGAGAAGATGAAGGGCCGCTCGATGCTCGACAGGTTGAAGCGGTTGGCGAGCAGGAAGTCCGGAAAGGCGAGCAGCTGGAAGTGGTTCTCGATGCAAATGTTGGAGACGCCGCTGGTGCCGAAATTCAGCGTCATCGGCGGGATAACGAAATCATGCTCAACACCGACAGGAATATTGTCCTGCTTGATGATCTTCAGCCCACCCGCCTCGTCCGGAAACAACGTAGAGAGAAAATCCTGGATGAACTTGAACGCGGGGTTCAAACGGATGTTTTTCGGGTCGAATTCGACATTCAGACCCTTTTCCCGTGTAAAATTCAGCCCGAACTGTTCGAATTTCACCATCGACTGTCCACCGGCGATAAGATCAATCGTCGTCTCGATGCGGCTGAAGCCCGTCTGGGTCACCCTGTCCTCGTCCTTGGACGCTTCAAGCCTGACCCGGCCGGTCAGATGCATGTCGATGAAGTCGACCTGAAAGACGCCCAGTGAAAACAATGTCCGGCGCCCACGGATCCGGGCGTCGATATCGATCTGCACCCAGGCCCGGCCTTGGGCCTTGTCGAAATCATGGCTGGCGCGGACTCCCTCCTGGAGGCTGGTCCCCAGTGGCTGCCCCTTGAAAAGATGATCGAGGTTCAGCCCGGCGAAGTTGGCGAGCGTCAAGCCTTTCGGCTGAAGCCTGTCGGCAATCTTGTCGAAGGCCATGTCGAAGCCGAGCGCCTTCAACTCGTCGCCAAGCCGGTTGAACAGGGCGCTGGCCTCGGTCGTGTCGATGACGTCGCTGATATCGTCGAAGCCGGAGCGGATGCGGTCGATATCGGCTTTCAAAGCAGCGATTTCGGGCGCCGAACTGACCGCGGAATAGAGCTTGAGCAGGTTTGACGGCAGTGCCATGGCGCCGCCGCTGGTCAGGCGGCTGGCGGCATCAAACACCCGGTCGCCATACATCCGCGCCGTTTCCACCGAGCGGGACAGATTATTGTGCAGGCTGCGCAATGAACAGTCAAAAGCGTTGACGGCATCGATCAGCGGCTGCGCCGCCGTCTCCAGTTCATCGAGCGACTGGGTGATGCGCTCCACCAGCGGGGTATATTGCGCTCGCACGGCTTCGAGCTTTCCATCGACATATGGACTGAAGCCGTTGGCAATATGGGACAGGTAATCCCTGGAATCGTCGACGCCTTCAAACACTGCGGTACACGCGGCAGTTACCGCGTCGAGTGCTCCCAGCGTGTCGGCATTGATCGTCCGGATGACCGTTACCGCAGCAGGGCTCAATTCGGTCAGCCGGTCATGAATTGCCGGCAAAATGTCTGACGCCGTAAGGTTTTCGTCGATCGGGGCCAGCAGGAGTTGAAGCGCCGGCGTGATCGCCTTGTCGCAGACGACAGTTTCGAGCAGCCTTTCCGGCGCCAAAGCTTGCTGGGCCGCCTTGAACCCATTCTCGATGTCAACGATGACGGACGCGGTTCCAGCAAGGGTCTTTTGCAGATGGCCGGCGAGGGCTTCGATGGTTGTGTCCAGGTGGTCAACGGTTGCTGCCACCAGAAAATCGACCGGCATGGCGATTTTCAAAAAGCTTACCGTCGAGCCATCCTGAGAGAAGCTTCGCAGTCGCAGCGATATCTGACCATAGCTTGGACAATGCCGCTGCAATTGCTTCAAAACCGTTTTCCAGAAAAGCTGTCGCAAGGGCCACTATGCCGTCGGTTTTGTCGGAAAGCGTTTTAACGAGAGACGATGCTTGGGCTGTTAAATTGGCTATGATCGCGGCAAATTCCGCGAGCGTCTCGTCCGTCAACGTGTTTGCATTGGCCAGAAGCACGCGGGTTTCCGGGATTATCGATTTCGCCTGATCGGCGGCTTCCTGCAACGCATCCAGCGCCTGAATGGCATCGTCGCCCAGCTTTTTGTCGATGCCCGGCTCGGCCTTGATCTGGTCGCTGATCGTGGTAATGGCGGCTATGGCTGTATCGAGTTGGCCTGATCCTGCGGCCGGAGACAGGGCGTCTATCGCCAAGGTCAGCGGCGCAAGCAGCCGGGAGATACTGTCCTTGACGATCCCCGCGCCTGCAATTTTGGTGTCCGCGAGGTGGGCAAGCTGGGTCAGCGATTTTGCCAGATGGCCGCCGATCGCTTGGCCCGTTCCAGACAGTTCGGCGGCGAAACGTTGGCGGGCTTCGTCCACGGCAGCAGTGATATCGCCAGCGACATTGCTGACTGTGGCTTGCAAGCCGGAAGAGAAAGCGCGGCGCCGTTCCGCCGACCAGGGTTTTTCACGGTCATAACCGGCGGAAAACTGTTCGAGCCGCTGCCGAGCACGCGCATGGATCGCTTCGATCTCCATATCGACACCGGCAAGGATGGATTTGGCCTTTTCAACACTTTGTCCGGCATTGCCGACATCCTGAGACGCTTCGGCGAAGATTGGGCGCAGATGTTCCGTGATAAGGCCGGTCAGCGCCTCGATCAAAAGCGTCTTCGTCGTGATCGGTTTTCCATCAATGACAAGCGCCGGCAGACGGTGTTCGATATCGGCGGCCCAGTCGGACATGGCGGTGGCAAGCAGCATCTCTTTGCGCCGGATCATCCCAGCTGCCTCTGATTTCAGCCTGGCGCAGTGCGTTTGGCCATCGTCGATGGTCTTGTCGAGCAGCTTTAGCTTGACAAGCACGCTTGCGCCGTCACCGGCAGCCTGCGGGATTGCTTGCCGGAGCTGTTCGATGAGACCGCCTGAAGTCCATTTTTCCTGGAAATCCTTCAATGCGGCTTCGACGCCGGTCCTGTCTTTCGCCCTGATGCGATCGAGCAGATTGCCGATCGCCCCGGAATATTCGGCTGCCGCTGGAAGGAGAGCGCCTGTTCCATCGGCCTGCCAATAGGCGAGCGATTCTATCTTTTTCAGCTTCTCCACATCTTCGGGGTTGCGCAGGATGCCGGCGTTTCCCATCACCGCGATCAGTTCAGGCCGTAATGTCTGTTGCTCCTTGGCTGTGTGTACGGCGCGCATGAAGCTGATGCTGTCGAGGCCGACATAGACGGGCTTTCCGGCCCGGCCGGCATTGATCGTCGTTTTTTGGGCGGCAGGCGCGAGCCGCCAGGTGAAGCGGCGCACGCCGGGCAGGACACGGCTTACTGCGCGGCGGCGATGACCAGCGTTGGATGCACCGTCCGGCTTCGGGTCGGCGCAAGCGGCGATCTCCTTGGCAATGGGCATGTTGGCATAATCGATGTCGAGATACGGCCGCCAGCCATTGGTGTTGCTTGTGTCCTGTTTGAAGTCGGAGAAGAAGTACAGGTTGTCTGTATCGAGGCATTCCTGCGAGACCACGGGATTATCGCCGTCACCTTCGGCTGTGCTGACAAAGGCGATATCCGGCATGGGGTAGACCTGCGGCCGCTCGCGGGCACTCAGCATGTTCCATAGCGGGATCTTCCAGCCAAAATCACCGACCTCACTGCTCCAGGCGCTGTCGACATTGATGATTTTCGAGTTGAAACGCAGCCGCTCCAGGAAGCCGGCGCAGCGGGGGGCAGCTTCGGCGAAGTCCGGATAGCTGCGCTCGGGCTCCAGCAGTTCGATATATTCCGCCACCTTGCGCAGGATCGGCCGGCGGGAACGGGTGCGCTGCTGGTCCTCCACGAATTTCGGGGCAAACTGCGCGGAGGCGTTGACGCTGCGTTCGTAGACAACGACATGTTTTGCCCGGTGCCAGAAAGCGCCGATGCGGCCGAGCACTTCCACCTTCTGCCGCTCCACATGGCCGTTGCGGGTTTCGCTGATGATGGTGACGATACCGCCGAGAAAGGCAGCAGTCTGTGCCGCGTCGCCGCCGGTTGGCGAGAGGGCGATGGCTTCGATCGTACCGCCGCTCGACTCCGGTCTTTCCAGCAGATGGTTGAAAAGGTTGACGGACTCGACCGGCCATAGGGCGCCGCCACTCAGGCCCTGCGGATGGCTACGCGGCTTGCTGAGGTCCTGTCTGCTCGTCTCGTCCAGATACCCGTTGAGAGGTCTCGATGGGCCGGCCTTCGGCCAAAGCGCGTGGTCCTCTGGCTTTTCCAGCTTCGCCAAAGGCGGGCGGTGAAGTGCTGTACCGCGCAGGGCATAGGTGACGCCGCTGGCAAAACGGGCAGGGGTAAAATCGATGGTCGAATCTGGATCCCGTGCCCAGATTTCCAGCCGTTCCGGCCGTCGGTCGATGGCGCGGCAAAGTGCATTCCACCGTGCCTCGAGGTCATTTGCGGCATCCGCATTCCGGGTCGGGCCTGTCATCTTGCCGGTCAGGGCTTCGATCTCGGCGACCCGCGCCTGGCGCGACATCGCGTCTCCTCTCGAGACGTCGATGCCTACCGAAAGGCCGTAGAGAAATTCGCCGCGCAAGAAGGTTAGTGCGGCACCCAGGCCATGCTCGCCGCGCTGGCGAAAAATGTCATGGCTGCTGGATTCCGGCATGAAATAGCCCCGCTCGACGTCGCTCGGACTTATCCAGAATTCGGTCGAAGGGGTCAGGCGGAATTCCACCGCGCGGCGTTTCATACCGGTCTTGTCTTCGCCGGTGTCCGCTCCCACGGCATAGGGCCGCCAGGCGTCGGAGGGGTCCGTTGCATCGGTGTCCTTTAAGTCGTGGATTTCCAGGCGGCGCGGTTTGTCGGCACTCTCGGCGACTGCCTGCGCTGGCAGGATATAATGGTAGTAATCGGCAACCTTGCGATACTGCCAGATCCGGTCATCGCCGGAATAATAGGCGACCGATGCCGAGCCGGCATCACCGCGGTCGCTAAGCGGCCGGTGGCTGTAGCGGAACAGCGAAAACGGTTCCTGCGATAGCACCACATAGCTCTGTTCACCCGCGTCAGGCGCGCTTTCATAGATATCGGCTTCGATCCGCCGGTCCAGTGTCGGCGCGACGGTCTCGCGGACGCTCAGCCAATAACGGTAGCCGGAGGGGCCGCCTTGCGTGCCAGGGGCAGCTTTCTGGGGGATGAGAAGTGGCGCTGTGCGCCCCGACCGGTCCAACCGTGAAACGTCGATGCTGACCGGCTTGACATTGGTAACGGGGAGAACCAGGTGGATCGAGGCGGCGATCCGGCCGGATTTCAGGTCGAGAGGAGGAGCGCCATCGCTATTCCCTTGGCGCGTACCAGAACCACCGGCGCGCAGATAGGTCAGGGTCAAATCGTCGGGTTTGGCCGGCAGCGGTCCCTTAACCGGGCTCAGATCGAATGCCAGCGAGGAAAGGCGCCCGGACCATGCGGTGCCAGCCGGTAGGGTTTCCACAACATAAGACGCAAAGAAGGGTTCGTTGGCGATTTCGTCGCTTCCGGCCGCCGCCCACCCCCCATCGCCCGAGAGGGTCAGATTGATCTTTGCCGCAGGTTTTTGCTCATTGAAGAATGTCAGGTTACTGGCAATCAGCCTGAGCGTGTTGTCTACAAGTCCCGCCGTGTCGTCCGAACCGGGGATGAGGTCGGCCATCTGAGCCAACGACAGCCGCAGCCGTGGCCGGATAAACGGCGTTTCCGGTGCGCCTGTTCGAAGGGCGCGTCCCCAGGCAAGCAGTCCGGTATCGGGCTCCGTTTCTGTGCCATTGGTGATGAAACGCGCCTCCAGGGATGGGCCGTATAGAGAGAAGCAGACCGTCTGTTTGCCATCCGCTTGTAGGTCGGGAAGCACGGAGCGCGGCTGGGCGGCCTCGACCGGCGCCAGCGCCTCGCGGGTTTGCCTGAACGTATGCGCCGCATGGCGTAGCAGGCCAAAATCGAGATCTGCCTCCGCTGCCGGACTGCCGCCGAAATTTTCACCGGCCGGGATGTTGTTTTTCCAGTGAAAGCTGAGATCAACCTTCGGAGACCAGCGCCGGGCCTCTTTGCTCCAGATATCGCCGTCGCCTATGTCCCATGACAGTCTGCAATCGGCATATAGCGCGCTGGCGGTCTTGACCCAGCCGCCCGTCTCCTTCGAAAGCCGCAGGCTGAGGGCGTCACCGCTCCTCGTGATATCGTCGGCAGAGGTTGGATCGCCATCGCTGGCTGAAACGGCGATACGGTAGGTGAAGACGGGTTTTCTCGCGTCCGATTTGTTCTTTCCAAAGCGAAGGCTGAGATCGGCGGTTGTGCCGCCGGCCTTCAGGCGTGGCCATTTGGTCGAAGCGGGATCGATCGAAAAACCGAAACGGGCTAGAATATCCTGGGTGAATGGCCGCGAATTTTCCGGCCAGAATTTGGCGGCGTCGATCGTTGCCGATTTTTGCTTGCCATCATAGACGGCGAATTCACCCTGGCCGGGTTGCCCGCGTGCCGAAAATCCGAACGATCCAAGAGAGGCGTCTGCCGGATACTTGCCATCGCTAAACACGAAAGAGGTGCCCGATACCGGCGCGGCCGAGGTGTCGACGGAATCACCTTCGATCCAGCCGCCGACGAGGGTGGTAAAATTAAGAATCCTCTCGAATGAACTTTTTTTGCCGGGCTCATAGACTACGCAGAACGGAAACGCGCTGGGATCTGCCTGACTGCCGGACAAGAGCGTCGTGCGGCGGGCGGGCAACGGCAAGTGCAGGTTCAGGCAATAGCGTGGACCGCCTCGGCGTCCGACGTCCAATCCGGAAAAGACCGTGTGGCCTGGTGCATAGGCGCAGGACCGCACCAGCGGCCATCGCAGATCGAGCGTTGCTTCCGCTAGAGCATTGGACGCCCGGTACTGCTCGATCAGAAATGCGCCACGAAATGCCAGCCAGTCCGTATCGGTGGTTTGTTTTCCGGCGTCGATCCAGATTGCGTAATCCTGATCGTCTTTGAACCGATCAACGGCGTCTTTGACTGTGAGATCAAAGAGGTTTTCTGTGATTTCTGGAGGAGAGCCTGACTGAGAAAACTGTTCGCGAGGCGTCCATCGCAGCGCGGGCCGGAAGGTCCCGGCCGCCCCCTTTTCGAGGTAGTGGATTTCGACAACCCCGTCGCGGGTCCGGGCTGGAAGCGCGTCGATCTTCGGGTGTGGCGGCCAATGAAAATTGCCGTAGAGCCGAAAAGCCAGAACCATTTTGCATATCCCCCGGGAAGCAAAGGCATGGTGATTTAAGGCTCATTAACTCACATCTGTTTTTCAACGTAAAGTGTTTGTTGCAAATAAATTTAAACTCTAAGATTGTATTTTGGTGTGGCCGGTTGCGCCGCGTTATGCTCTGTCCGGCTCAAGGATTTCCGTGAGCTGCGGGCCGTGCACCGGTGGTGTTGCCTAAAATCAGCGCTGTTGAAGCGTGTCCTTTCCTCTGCTCGGATCCATGCAAGGCGACACGAATTGGCCATATTACTGTGACAGCGACGAGATACGAAAATGCGGCCCTTGCGTTGCTTCTGTTGCCCAACGGTGACTGGCCGCACGTTGCGTTCGCACTCTCACAAATGTGAACTGGGCGTAGGGAACGGCAAGTATAGTTTACGTTTGTTAACCGTATTCATGATAGCTCTGCGGTTTGCTTCGCAGCATTGGATGGTAGGAACTATGACGAAAAAAACCGGAATTGATGCAGTCTCTCGCCGTGGCTTCCTGGCCTCGGCCGCAGCATTTGGTGCTGCGACATTCGCCGGTGGCGCTTTTGCGCAGGACGCGCTCGACGAGATCATCAATGCACCGCGCCGCGGCGCCTGGGATGACCAGTTCGACGCCAAAGCTTCGCGCAGCGCCACGGCGGTCGTGTCGAACTCGCCGATCTTCGGTATGAACACACTTGCCAATACCCAGAACGCCGTTGGCCAGTACCAGCAGATCGTTTCGGCCGGGGGCTGGCCGCAGGTCAATTCGTCGGTTCGCCTGGAAATGGGCGTTGTCGATCCCTCCGTGCAGGCTCTGCGCCAGCGCCTGATCATTTCGGGCGATCTGCCGCAATCCGCCGGCATTTCCAATTCATTCGACAGCTATGTTGATGGCGCGGTCAAGCGTTTCCAGGCGCGCCATGGCCTGCCGGCCGACGGCGTGCTTGGCGAGTATTCCATCAAGGCGCTGAATATTGCCGCCGACGTGCGCCTCGGTCAGCTGAACACCAACATCGTCCGCCTCCAGTCGATGTCCGGCGATCTCGGCGAGCGTTACGTTCTGGTCAATATTCCGGCAGCCTACATCGAAGCCGTCGAAAATGGCCGCGTTGCGACCCGCCATACAGCCGTTGTTGGCCGCATCAGCCGCCAGACCCACATCATCAATTCGAAGATCTACGAAGTCATCATCAACCCCTATTGGACGTCTCCGCGCTCGATCGTCGAGAAGGACATCGTTCCCCTGATGCGCAAGGATCCGGAGTATCTGAAGAAGAATTCCATCCGTCTGATCGATGGCAAGGGCAACGAGGTTTCCCCGGAAACGATCGACTGGAATGCCGAGAAGGCGCCGAACCTGACGTTCCGCCAGGATCCGGGCAAGACCAACGCCATGGCGTCGACGAAGATCAACTTCCACAACCCGAACAACGAGTACATGCACGACACGCCGCAGCAGGGCCTGTTCAACAAGCTCGCCCGCTTCGAATCCTCCGGCTGCGTGCGCGTCCAGAACGTGCGTGACCTGACGACCTGGTTGCTGCGCGACACGCCCGGCTGGTCGCGCCAGCAGATCGAGGCAACGATCCGCTCGGGTCAGAACTCTCCGATCAAGCTCGCAGTCGAGGTTCCGGTCTATTTCAAGTACATCACCGCCTGGGCGGCAACCGACGGCATCGTTCAGTTCCGCGACGACATCTACGAGATGGATGGCGAGCAGGAACTGGCGCTGCAGACCACCACCGGCATCGAGCAGGCCGCCGGTTCCGTCGAGCGCGACAACCTGCCGCAATAAGCCGGTCTGCATTGAATAACACCGAGGCCGCGTCCCTTTGAAAGGGGACGCGGCCTTTTTCGTTGCCGATCCCAACCGCATTCCCGGCGCTGCAGATGGGGGAAATGGCGCAAATCGCATAGCCCATATTGCCCTTGCCATGCGAGGACGATAAACACCGTGCCACAGTCTCTCGAGGAGCTTTCACAATGAGCGTTTCAGCCGTCAATCCCGATGTTTTCTTCACCCGTACGCTTGCCGACACCGATCCGGAAATTTTCGGTGCGATCGGTAAGGAACTGGGCCGCCAGCGCCACGAGATCGAGCTGATCGCCTCTGAAAACATCGTCTCGCGCGCCGTTCTGGAAGCGCAGGGTTCGATCATGACGAACAAATATGCCGAAGGCTATCCGGGCAAGCGCTACTACGGCGGCTGCCAGTTCGTCGATATCGCCGAAGAACTCGCCATCGAGCGTGCCAAGAAGCTGTTCGGCGTCAATTTCGCCAACGTTCAGCCGAACTCCGGTTCGCAGATGAACCAGGCCGTGTTCCTGGCGCTCTTGCAGCCGGGCGACACCTTCATGGGCCTCGATCTCAACTCGGGCGGTCACCTGACGCATGGTTCGCCGGTCAACATGTCCGGCAAGTGGTTCAACGTCGTCTCCTACGGCGTACGCGAAGGCGACAACCTGCTCGACATGGACGCAGTTGCCGAAAAGGCCCGCACACATAAGCCCAAGCTGATCATCGCCGGTGGCACTGCCTATTCGCGCATTTGGGACTGGAAGCGCTTCCGCGAGATCGCTGATGAAGTCGGCGCCTACCTGATGGTCGACATGGCGCACATTGCCGGCCTCGTTGCCGGTAACCAGCACCCGTCGCCGTTCCCGCATTGCCATGTTGCCACCACCACCACGCACAAGTCGCTGCGCGGCCCGCGTGGCGGCGTCATCCTCACCAATGACGAGGATTTGGCCAAGAAGTTCAACTCCGCCGTTTTCCCGGGCCTGCAGGGCGGTCCGCTGATGCACATCATCGCTGCCAAGGCCGTTGCCTTCGGCGAGGCGCTGCAGCCGGAATTCCAGGATTATGCGGCCCAGATCGTCAAGAACGCCAAGGCTCTGTCGGAAACGCTGGTGGCCGGCGGCCTCGATATCGTCTCGGGCGGCACCGACAACCACCTGATGCTGGTCGACCTTCGCAAGAAGAACGCCACCGGCAAGCGGGCGGAAGCCGCACTCGGCCGCGGCTACATCACCTGCAACAAGAACGGTATCCCGTTCGACCCGGAAAAGCCGTTCGTTACCTCCGGTATTCGCCTCGGCACGCCGGCCGGCACGACACGCGGTTTCAAGGAAGCCGACTTCCGCGAAATCGGCAACCTGATCGTCGAAGTGCTCGATGGTCTGAAGGTCGCCAATTCCGACGAAGGCAATGCCACGGTCGAAGCCGGTGTGCGTGAAAAGGTGGTCAAGCTGACCGACCGTTTCCCGATGTATCCCTACATGTAATCTTTCAGCTCTCGTCAAGGAACCCGAATGCGCTGCCCTTATTGTGGATCGGAAGACAGCCAGGTGAAGGACAGCCGTCCTGCGGAGGACGGCGCCGCCATCCGCCGCCGGCGCATCTGCCCGGATTGCGGTGGCCGTTTCACGACCTTCGAGCGGGTGCAGCTTCGGGAACTGATGATCCTGAAGAAGACCGGCCGCAAGGCGCCGTTCGACCGCGACAAGCTGCTCAGGTCGTTCGAGATCGCGCTGCGTAAGCGGCCGATAGACCGCGACCGGATCGAACGGGCAGTGTCGGGCATCGTCCGGCGGCTGGAAAGCTCCGGCGAAACCGAAATCCCGTCGGAGGAAATCGGCCTGCAGGTACTGGAAGCCTTGAAGGGGCTCGATGATGTGGCCTTCGTGCGCTACGCCTCGGTCTACCGCGATTTCTCCCATGCGGATGATTTCGAAAAGGTGATCGCTGAGATCAGCGCCAAGATTGCCCGGGATCCCGGCGCCTGATCGACGCCAAAACTTGCGCCGTCCGAAAGGGCGGCGTTTGACGTTTGCAGGCTGGGGGATGGGTATGGCAGACAAGGCTGAAGACGAGCGGTTCATGGCGGAGGCGCTGCGTTTCGCACACCAGCACCTGGGTGCCACCGGTTCCAATCCATCGGTCGGCTGCGTCATTGTCCGCAATGACGGCGATGGCGCAAGGATCGTCGGCAGTGCCGTCACGGCGCTGAGCGGCAGGCCGCATGCGGAAACACAGGCGTTGGCCAATGCCGGGCCGCTGGCACGCGGCGCTACCGCCTACGTGACGCTCGAACCTTGTTCCCACCACGGCAAGACCCCGCCCTGCGCCGATGCGCTGATTGCTGCCGGCGTTGCCCGGGTCGTCGTCGCCGTGGTTGATCCTGACGAGCGCGTCTCGGGCCACGGCATCGATATGCTCCGCGATGCCGGTATCGAGGTTGTCACCGGTGTGCTGGAAGAAGAGGGCGAGCGCGAGCTTGAGGGTTACCTCATGCGCAAGCGCAGCAACCGGCCGTATGTGACTCTCAAACTTGCCGTTTCGGCCGATGGCATGATCGGCATAAAGGGGCAGGGGCAGGTCCCGATCACCGGCGCCCCGGCGCGGGAGATCGTCCACCGGCTGCGCGCCGAGACCGACGCCATCCTTGTCGGTATCGGCACGGCGATTGCCGACGATCCGGAATTGACCTCCCGTATCGCCGGGCTGGAGCACCGCTCGCCACTCCGCATCGTCATCGATGGCGATCTCAACCTGCCGGTCACCTCGAAGTTGGCGCAGACGGCCCGCAGCGTGCCGGTCCTGATCGTTACCGGCCAAAGCGATGGATCGGTCGCTTTTTCAGAACGCCAGCAGGCATTGGAAGCTGCTGGCGTCGAGGTCGTGGTTTGCGACCCGAACGTGCCTGCCGATCTGCTCGCCGCTCTGGCAACGCGGGGCGTGTCCTCGCTTCTGGTCGAAGGTGGTGCCAGGACGGCACAACAGTTTCTCAATGACGGGCTGGTTGACCGGATTCTGCTGTTTACCGCGCCGCTGACCCTTGGCGAGGAGGGGGTACCATCCCCACTTGACAGGAAGCTGATCCCGGTGGGCTTCGTTCATCTGCGGACAGACACGTTTGGCGATGACCTTCTCGACACCTACGAATACGAAAGAACCCTCTGATGTTTACCGGCATTATCACCGATATCGGCACCGTCGAAACCATTACGCCCCTCGACGAGGGCATCAAGCTGCGTATTGCCACGGCCTATGATCCCAAGGGCATCGATATCGGCGCCTCGATTGCCTGTTCCGGCGTCTGCCTGACGGTTACGACGCTGCCGGAAGAGGGCGCCAATGGCCGCTGGTTCGAGGTCGAGGCGTGGGAAGAGGCGCTGCGGTTGACGACGATTGCGTCCTGGACCGCGAACCAGAAGATCAATCTGGAACGGTCGCTGAAGATCGGCGACGAACTGGGCGGTCACATGGTGTCAGGCCATGTCGACGGCAAAGCCGAAATCCTCTCCGTCGAGGCGGAAGGTGAGGCCACCCGGTTTCGCTTGCGTGCGCCGGAACATCTGGCGAAATTCGTGGCGCCGAAGGGCTCTATCGGGCTTGATGGCACATCCCTGACGGTCAATGCTGTCAACGGCACGGATTTCGACGTGCTGCTCATCCGTCATTCGCTGGATGTGACGACCTGGGGGCAGCGCAAGGCTGGTGATTTCGTCAATTTCGAAGTCGATACGATGGCCCGCTATGCCGCACGGCTGGCAGAGTTTCCGGCACCGAAAGCCGAATAGCTGGCTTGACCGATGTCAATTCTGATCCACCCCGGATGTCCGGGTTGGATCAGGTCATTCTCCGCATTGATGGCCTATTTTGCCGTTGCGGCAACGTGATGCAGAACGTCACCGCTCCAGCAAAATCACATTTGCTCCGTGATAGGTCGTCCGTCCGGTTTCCTTGAATTGCAGTTTTGAGGCTACTCTCAGCGATGGGAGGTTGCCGATATCGATGATGCAGGTCTTCTTTAGCGATGGAAATTGCTGATCGCCCCATTTCAGGGCCGCGCTGACTGCTTCTGTTGCGAGGCCCTGGCCATGGGAGCGCGGTGACAGCGCCCAGCCCGTTTCCATCGTACCTTCGACCGAAGGGCTGATTCCACGGTGCAGATCGTGAAAACCGGCCTCGCCAATGAACTGGCCGGTTGCGCGGTCCTGCAAGACCAGAAAGCCGAAACCAAAATAGTGCCACATGCCGACCTGGCGCAGAAAGCGGGTCCAGGCCTGCTCACGTGAAAACGGGATGCCGCCGACGAAGCGGGTGACTTCAGCATCGGCAAAGAGTGCGGCGTAAGCTGGAAAGTCATCGCGGCGATAGGGGCGAAGGATCAGGCGTTCGGTTTCGATGGTGGGGACGCTGTGCATGAGGCTGTTCAGTCCGTTTGAAATGTTGATTTCGCTATTCGATCAGATTCCCGGTTCGCCGTCCCAATAATCGGTTTCGCTTTCCTTGCGTCCAACGAAACGGAAGACGGCCTTGCCGCCGGGTGTTGCGCGCGATTTCGCCAGGAATTTGCCGGAATCCGGATATTCGACGATCTCTGCTTTCGCATTTGCCGAAATGGACAAGTAGGTGAGGGGGACGGTGCCGGTATTGATCAGGTGATGGGCGGTCTCCGGCCCGCCGGCGGGAGCGCCGAGCACGTCGCCGGGTTTGACAGGGTAGCGATCCGGCCCGAAGCGGTATTCACCTTCTCCGCTCAAGATGACGAACAACTCTTCTTCGATATGGTGATTGTGGAACGGACAACCGGATTTACCGGGTGGAACTTCACCATAACCTATTCCGAGATCCTTGAGGCCAAGTTGGGCGCCGAAGGCGGCGTCGCGGGATTCAAAGAACGTGCCTTCCTGCCAATGCTCGAGGTCGAGTTCGGCCGGGTTGATGACGGGTTTCTGCATCTTTGTCATGTTTTTCTCCACCTCGGCAAAACTTGTATAGAGACGCCATCGGATTGAAAAGATGGCGGCAATTTCAGCTGTTGTGCATGGAACGATCATCAAACGCCTCGCCAAATCCACCCCTGCAGCGAAAAATGCTTGCCAACGGGGCTAGAGCGTGGTTTGACCGCCGCCTGCGCTGGAGATGTCCGGCCCCCAATTTCAGACAGGTGACAAATGTCCGATACAGAAAAACCACATATCCTGATTGTGGAAGCGCGTTTCTATGACGATATGGCCGACGCTTTGCTCGACGCCGCCACATCGGCGCTCAAGGATGCCGGTGCGACCTATGACGTCGTGACCGTTCCCGGCGCGCTGGAGATTCCGGCCGCGATCGCCATGGCTCTTGATGGCATCGATAATGGCGGCACCGAGTATGATGGTTTCGTCGCACTCGGCATGGTCATTCGTGGCGAGACCTACCACTTCGACATCGTTTCGAACGAATCCTCGCGCGCTCTGATGGATCTTGCCGTCAGCGAAAGCCTTGCGATCGGCAACGGCATCCTGACCGTTGAAAACGACGCGCAGGCCTGGGCCCGCGCGAAGAAGAGCGAAGGCGACAAGGGGGGCTTTGCCGCCCGTGCAGCGCTGACCATGATCGACCTGAAGATCAAGCTGGGCGGCGAACAGTGAGCGACACTCCTACCAACCCGCCGGCCGACCAGCCGATCAAGCAGGCAAACCAGCGTGGAGCGGCCCGTCTTGCCGCTGTCCAGGCACTGTACCAGATGGATGTCGGCGGCACTGGCGTGCTCGAGATCGTCGCCGAATACGAAGCCCACCGGCTCGGCCAGGAAATCGACGGCGATACCTATCTGAAGGCGGATGCCTCTTGGTTTCGCTCGATCGTTGCCGGTGTCGTGCGCGACCAGCGCCTGCTCGATCCATTGATCGGCACGGCCCTGCAGGACGACTGGGCGCTGTCGCGTCTCGATTCGACTGTTCGCGCCATCCTGCGTGCCGGTACATTCGAACTGCGCGAACGCAAGGATGTTCCGGTCGCGGTCATCGTCACCGAATATGTCGAGATCGCCAAGGCGTTCTTCGAAGAGGATGAGCCCAAGCTCGTCAACGCCGTGCTCGACCGGATCGCTCGCACAATCAGAACTGACGTCAAGAAGTAAGGTCACGCAATGACAGTGCAGGTAGGCGAGATGCAGGGCATGGATCATGAACTGCGCGGAGCCCGCCGCAATGTCTATCTGCTGACGGCAGCCCAGGCCATTCTTGGCACCATCGGCCCGATCGTCTTTTCCGTCGGCGGCGTCGCCGGCTATCAGCTGCTCGGCGCCGACAAGTCGCTGGCAACAGCGCCGCTGACCGGTTTCAACGTCGGCGTCGCCCTCGGTGCCGTTTTCGTCGCCATCATGTCCCGATTGCTCGGCCGCACGGCAGCCTTCATGGTTGGCGCTCTTCTGGGTGCAGGCGGTGGGCTGGTCGCCGCCTATGCGCTGTTTCAAAGCGATTTCTGGCTGTTTGCACTCGGTCTGTGCATTTCCGGCATTGCGGGCGGCTTTACCCAAAAACTGCGCTTTGCCGCGGCCGACGCATCTCCACGCTTCTACAAGCCAAGGGCGATTTCCTGGATTCTGGCCGGTGGCATGGTTTCGGCCGTGCTCGGGCCGCAGCTGGTCATCCTGACCAAGGATGCGCTGGCGCCGGTATTCTTTGCCGGTGCCTTCATCGCGCTCGTTCCCACCTGCCTGGTAGCGATTGCCGTGCTTGCGTTTCTGCGCCTGCCGGATCCCCGTCCTGCCGCAGGCAGCACTGCCGCCGGTCCCGTCCGGCCATTGCGCGAGATTGTGCTCAACCAGCGTTTTCTCACCGGCATGATCTGCGGCATCTCCACCTATGCGCTGATGACCTTCATGATGACCGGCGCGCCGATCGCCATGGTCGTCGGCTGTGGTTTTTCGCAGGATCTGGCGACGCTCGGCATCCAATGGCACGTGCTGGCGATGTTTGCCCCGAGTTTCTTTACCGGCATGCTGGTCAGCCGCTATGGCGCAGAGAGGGTTGTCGCCGCCGGCCTCGTCATTCTGATGTTGTGTGCGCTGGTGGCGCATGCGGGAATTGCGCTGTGGAATTTCTGGGGTGCTCTGATCCTGCTTGGCGCCGGGTGGAACTTCGGTTTCATCGGTTCAACGGCGATTGTCGCCTCCAGCTACCGGCCGCAGGAAGCCGACAAGGTGCAGGGCTTTCACGATATCATCCTGTTTACCGCGGTGGCGCTTGCCTCTTTTGGTTCCGGCAAGGTGCTGACGGCCTATGGCTGGGACATGCTGAGCGCTGCCGTCTGGCCGGTGACGGCATTCTGCCTTTTGCTGCTCATTTCGCTGTTTGTCGCCGAAAGGCGGCGCACAATCTGAGATTTATCTCCCAAAGCCGTATTCCACACCTGTAAGCCACCGCCAACATACCGAAAAACGTGGGTTTTTCCGATTGTGGCGGCTTGACGATCCCGATTCGCCACCGCACTCTGCGGCCACGTATGCGGCCCATGCTTGAAGAGGAGGCTTGGTCTGCTGCGCTTTTTGGGGGCCTGCGGAACGGAGTGAGCCTGCAGGCTAAATGGAGGAAATCGCGAAATGACCATACTTCTGGGCGTTATCGCATGCGGGTTGCTTTCGGTGGTCTATGCCATCTGGGCGACGCAATCGGTGCTGTCTGCCGATCAGGGCAATGCCCGCATGCAAGAGATTGCAGGCTTCATACGCGAGGGGGCGCAGGCCTATCTCACACGTCAATATATGACCATTGCCATTGTCGGTGCCGTCGTCTTTGCCGGTGCCTGGATTCTTCTCTCTGCGACAGCCGCCATCGGCTTCCTGATCGGTGCAGTCCTGTCGGGGGTGGCCGGTTTCATCGGCATGCACGTTTCGGTCCGCGCCAACGTCCGCACCGCGCAGGCATCCTCCATCAGCCTTGCGGCAGGCCTTGATATCGCCTTCAAGTCAGGTGCGATCACCGGCATGCTGGTTGCAGGCTTGGCATTGCTCGGCGTCACCATCTACTACCTCATTTTGACAGTGGGCCTTGGTCATGCCGAAGGCTCGCGTGAAGTCATCGATGCGCTGGTGTCGCTCGGTTTCGGCGCGTCGCTGATCTCGATCTTTGCCCGTCTCGGCGGCGGCATCTTTACCAAGGGCGCAGACGTCGGCGGCGATCTCGTCGGCAAGGTCGAAGCCGGAATTCCGGAAGACGATCCACGCAATCCGGCCACCATCGCCGACAACGTTGGTGACAACGTCGGCGACTGCGCCGGCATGGCTGCCGACCTGTTCGAGACCTATGCCGTCTCGATCGTCGCCACCATGGTTCTCGCGGCGATCTTCTTTGCCGGTGGGGCCAATCTCGCGCTGGTCATGTCCTATCCGCTCGCCATCTGCGGTGCCTGCATCATCACCTCGATCATCGGTGCCTTTTTCGTCAAGCTCGGCTCTAATGGGTCGATCATGGGCGCGCTCTACAAGGGCCTGATTGTCACCGGCCTCCTGTCGATCATCGGTCTGGGTGCAGCCACCTCGCTGACCATCGGCTGGGGCTCGATCGGCACCGTTGGCGGTCAGGACATTACCGGCACCAACCTGTTCATCTGCGGTATTCTCGGCCTCGTCGTCACCGCGCTGATCGTGGTGATCACCGAATACTATACCGGCACCAACAAGCGGCCGGTCAATTCGATTGCCCAGGCCTCCGTCAGCGGCCACGGCACAAACGTCATCCAGGGGCTCGCCGTGTCGCTGGAATCGACAGCGCTGCCGGCGCTCGTCATCGTCGGCGGCATCATCTCGACATACCAGCTGGCAGGTCTGTTCGGCACCGGCATCGCCGTCACCGCCATGCTCGGCATTGCCGGCATGATCGTGGCGCTCGACGCTTTCGGTCCGGTCACCGACAATGCCGGTGGCATCGCCGAAATGGCCGGTCTTCCCCCGGAAGTTCGTAAGTCGACCGACGCGCTCGATGCGGTCGGCAACACCACCAAGGCTGTCACCAAGGGCTATGCCATCGGTTCGGCCGGTCTCGGCGCCCTGGTGCTGTTTGCTGCCTACTCGAACGACCTGAAATACTTCGTCGCCAACGGTGACAAGTACCCGTACTTCGCCGATGTCGGGACGATCTCGTTTGATCTGTCCAACCCTTACGTCGTCGCCGGCCTGATTTTCGGCGGTCTCATCCCTTATCTGTTCGGCGGTATCGCCATGACGGCCGTCGGCCGTGCGGCCAGTGCCGTGGTGGAGGAAGTTCGCCGTCAGTTTCGTGAAAAGCCCGGCATCATGGCCGGTACCGACCGGCCGGACTATGGCCGTGCGGTCGACATGCTGACCAAGGCGGCGATCCGCGAGATGATCGTACCGTCGCTGCTGCCGGTGCTGGCACCGATCGTCGTCTATTTCGGCGTGCTTTTGATCTCCGGCTCCAAGGCGTCCGCCTTTGCAGCGCTCGGCGCCTCGCTTCTCGGCGTGATCGTCAACGGCATCTTCGTCGCCATCTCGATGACCTCGGGCGGCGGCGCGTGGGACAATGCCAAGAAGAGCTTTGAAGACGGTTTCGTCGACAAGGACGGCACGCGTCATATGAAGGGTTCGGAAGCCCACAAGGCATCCGTGACCGGCGATACGGTTGGCGATCCCTATAAGGATACCGCAGGTCCGGCCGTCAACCCGGCGATCAAGATCACCAACATCGTCGCGTTGCTGCTTCTGGCAATTCTCGCGGGGTAGTGTGCCAGAGCAGGTCCGCAGCGCCGCCAGGGCGTTGCGGACAGGCGATTGGCAGACAAGAAAAAACCACCGGTGCGTGCAGCGCCGGCGGTTTTTTTATCAGGGCGTGATCATGGAGATCAGCGGTTGTTGCTGTTACCCAGCACCGATTTCGCCATGCTCTTGCCGATGCCATTACCGGAGAGCAGCTGACCGAGGAAGGTCATCTCCTTGCCGCCGGTCGGCGTGGTGCGGGAAATCATGTCGAAGACCTTGCCGTCCTGCAGCGTGTAATGCGCCAGCTGCGAAACGACGCCGTCCTTGTCGAAATAGACGGCGAGCACGCTCTGCTCCACCACCTTTGCCTTCATGAAGGCGACAGGGCGCTGACGCTTCTGGGAAATGTAGTAGAACACTTCATTGTCGAAGGTGGCCGTCGTCGATGGCGTTCCCAACGACAAAAGCACCTGCTCGCGGCTGGAGCCGACCGGCGCCAGCGCCAGTGTCTCCTGATCAACGACATAGCCCTGGTTGATGGTTTCGCTGGTGTTCAGCATATCGGCCGTCTTGCAGCCGGAAAGGGTGGTTACGCAAATTGCCAATGTAAAAGCGACGTTATTCAGAAATTTCATGTCTGATCTGAGATACCGTTTCGTCAACGACATCTCCCCCAAGGTAACGCTGGCAGATGCGCCATTGCATTTCGTGCCTGCTTCGGTAAACCAGCTTCCGCAATCATGCAACAGCAGGATGCGCAGGCCAGCGCATTTTGAAGCAGGCAAACTTGGGCTTTATGATGATATTTGGACTGTTCGGGAAAAAAAATGGCAATGCGGCCATTGTTAAGCGCCAATATGCGCTTCTGACCGCCGCCGCCCGGCGTCCATATCTGTATACCGACCTCGACGTGCCGGACACGGTTATGGGCCGTTTCGAGATGCTGTCGGCATCGCTGATCCTCTATTTCCGCCGCACCCGCAGTTCTAAGCGTGCCGGCCAGGAGATCGCCCAGGAAATCATCGATGCGTTCTTCGAGGACGTCGATCATTCGATCCGTGAACTCGGCGTTGGCGATGTCGGCGTGCCCAAGCGGATGAAGAAGTTCGCCTCGATGTTCTATGGCCGGCTAGAAAGTTACGCGGCAGCGCTTGAGCGCCGGGACCGTGACGAACTCGCTGCGGCATTGAAGCGCAATTTCCATCCGCAGACGGACGATCAAGCGCTGTCGATGCTCGGATTGGCCGACTATCTGTTGGCTGCAGAGGCCCAGCTTGCGCTGGAGGCCGAGGATGTCGTAGAAACCGGCCGGATCGACCTGCCGCAAGCGGCCACCTGATATCCGTCCAAGACGATGCGGGGGTAGCGCCGTATAATGGCCGGCAGCACTATCTTGGGCGGTACCGCCGCCCGAAAGGACCAGACGATGAACCACGACGAAAAACCCGCATTTTCCTATCCGGTCAAGGTCGGCAATATTTCCGCCAATGCAGTGACGGTTCGTCTCGCAGCGAGCGAAGCCGAGTGCGAGGCACTGCGCGAACTGTGGGATGTTCTGGAAGTACAGTCGCTCACAGCTGAGCTGCAGATCGCGCGCTGGAAAAAGGATGGCGTCAAGGTCAAGGGCCGTGTGGAGGCGAGGATCGTTCAGGCCTGCGTCGTGACGCTGGAGCCGGTAGAAGCATTGATCGATGAACCCATAGAAGCGATTTTCGTGCCTGAAGGGTCGCGGCTGGCGCGGATCGCCGCCAATGACAGCGGCGAGATGATTCTCGATCCGGAAGGCCCCGATCTTCCCGACATGTTTACCGGTGACACCATCGATGTCGGTCTGGCCGTTACGGAACACGCTGCACTTGCTATCGACCCCTATCCGCGCAAGCAGGGCGCGAGCTTCGGCGAGCGGATCGAAAGCAGCGAAAAAGATGATGTCCGTCCAAATCCCTTTGCGGCCCTCAAGGATTGGAAAAAGGACTGAGTGAACGGCGAGGTGTGGCACAAATCGGTTGTCACATCAGTGAAAAACGGTATTTTGGCCGAAATCCAGCCCGTTGGGCCGTTTTGCTCCGTGAGTGGGGCCGTTACGTCTCAAACGTTATGAAAACACGTGTGTCTCCATCGCCCACTGATTGCGCCGGAACGAAACATGCAGTGTGGCAGGAAAAAAGGATAGGGCACGCGTGGTCAGAATTTCTCTTGATGTGATGGGCGGCGACTTCGGTCCGCAGGTCGTCATTCCGGGCGCTGCCAAGGCGCTTGAACGGCATCCCGATATCCGTTTCGCGCTGTATGGTCTTGAAGAGCAATGTGCTCCTCTCTTGGAAAAGTATCCCAAGCTCAAGGCGAACTGCACGTTTCATGCCTCCGAACTGGCAATCGCCATGGATGAGAAGCCAAGCCAGGCGCTCAGGCGCGGGCGTGGCAAGGCAAGCATGTGGCAGGCGATCGACGCCGTCAACAAGGGCGAGGCCGATGTGGTTGTCTCCGCCGGCAATACCGGCGCGCTGATGGCGATGTCGGTATTCTGCTTGCGGATGATGCAAGGCATCCAGCGCCCGGCCATCGCAGCCATCTGGCCGACCCTGAAGGGCGAGAGCATCGTGCTGGACGTCGGTGCGACGATCGGCGCCGATGCGCAGCAGCTGATGGATTTTGCCCTGATGGGCGGCGCCATGGCGCGCGCGCTGTTTGAGGTCGAACGTCCGACGCTTGGCCTGCTCAATGTCGGCGTCGAAGAGATCAAGGGGCAGGAGCAGGTCAAGGAAGCCGGCCGATTGCTGCGCGAAGCCGGTATCGACAGCATCGATTATTTCGGCTTCGTCGAGGGTGACGATATCGGCCGTGGTACGGTCGATGTGGTGGTGACCGAAGGTTTTTCCGGCAATATCGCGCTGAAGGCTGCCGAAGGCACGGCCCGTCAGATCGCCGAATATCTGCGCGCCGCGATGTCACGCACGCTTCTGGCCAAGATCGGCTACATCCTCGCCAAGGGTGCGTTTGACCGGCTGCGCGAGAAGATGGATCCGCGAAAGGTGAACGGCGGCGTCTTCCTCGGCCTTAATGGTGTCGTGATCAAGAGTCATGGAGGAACCGACGCTGAAGGTTTCGCCGCAGCCATCGATGTCGGCTACGACATGGTCCGCAACGGGCTAAAGGCCAAGATCGAAAACGATTTGCAAAAATACCATGCCTCGCGCCCTTCCGAAGGTGCAGCGACCGGCACGGCAGACGAGGTTTGAAAAGTATGATCCGTTCTGTGGTTCGCGGTTTCGGGGCATCGCTCCCGCAGCGGGTGATGACCAATCGCGAAATCGAAGACAAGGTCGACACGTCCGACGAATGGATCGTGCAGCGCACCGGCATTCGCCAACGTTACATCGCAGGCGAGGGGGAAACCACCGCATCGCTGGGCGAGGGGGCTGCACGCGCGGCTCTCGCCAATGCCGGCCTGACGCCGGCCGATATCGATCTCATCATTGTTGCGACGTCGACGCCCGACAACACCTTTCCGGCGACCGCCGTCAATATCCAGAACCGGCTTGGCATGCACCATGGCGCAGCCTTCGACCTGCAGGCCGTCTGTTCCGGCTTCATTTTTGCCGTGACCACGGCGGACGCCTATATCCGTGGCGGGCTCGCCAAGCGGGTGCTGGTCATCGGTGCCGAGACATTCTCGCGCATTCTCGACTGGAACGACCGTACCACCTGCGTGCTGTTTGGCGACGGTGCTGGCGCGCTTGTTCTGGAAGCGCAGGAAGGCGCGGGCACGACGGCTGATCGTGGCGTCCTGACGGCGCAGCTGCGCTCGGATGGTGCCCACAAGGAAAAACTCTATGTCGACGGTGGTCCCTCGACCACCGGCACGGTCGGCCATCTGCGCATGGAGGGCCGCGAGGTCTTCAAGCATGCCGTGGGCATGATTACCGACGTGATCGAGGCTGCTTTCGAGGCGACCGGTACGACGGCCGACGATCTCGACTGGCTGGTGCCGCACCAGGCCAACCGCCGGATCATTGATGGTTCGGCCAAGAAACTTGGCATTCCGCTTGAGAAAGTGGTGGTCACGGTCGATCTCCATGGCAACACCTCGGCAGCCTCCATTCCACTGGCGCTGAGTGTCGCGGCATCGGATGGACGCATCAAAAAGGGTGATCTCGTCCTGCTCGAGGCGATGGGCGGCGGTTTCACCTGGGGGTCCGTGCTGCTGCGCTGGTAAAAAAATGTGATATGGTGCAGACGCTTGACCGGAATGGACAAGGGCAATACTCTTTCCGGGCTAATCGATAATCTAAGAAAATCGGTGGGGGAAGATGAGCGGAAAAACGGTGACACGAGCAGACCTGGCCGAATCGGTTTTTCGCAAGGTCGGTCTCTCCCGAACGGAATCGGCTGAACTGGTCGAGACGGTGATCGACGAAATCTGTAACGCCATCGTGCGGGGCGAAAGCGTCAAGCTTTCCTCCTTCGCGACGTTTCAGGTGCGTGACAAGAACGAACGCATCGGCCGCAATCCGAAAACCGGCGAAGAAGTGCCGATTTCTCCGCGCCGTGTCATGACCTTCAAGGCTTCCAACGTGCTGAAACAGCGCGTCCTCAAGGCGCATCTCCAGCGCAAGGCCAAGTTGAAACCGCAATCGCCGGCCTCCTAAATCTTACCGTCCACCATTAAAGTGGTTGAAAACACGTCCATAAGCCGTTGAATTGCGCATGATTCGTGTAATCATCAGCAATTGCTGCGATATAGGCTCGCAGCCAGAGTCGCGTGGTGCATACCGCGTATCTTCGACGCGGAGTGGGGGAAGACATGGACAAGAGCCCGGATGCGTTTCGCACCATCAGTGAAGTGGCCGACGATCTCGATTTGCCGCAGCATGTGCTGAGGTTTTGGGAAACACGGTTCCTGCAGATCAAGCCGATGAAGCGCGGCGGTGGCCGGCGCTACTACCGGCCTGAAGATGTCGATCTGCTCAAAGGCATTCGTCATCTGCTCTACGATCACGGCTATACGATCAAGGGTGTGCAGAAGCTCTTGAAGATGAACGGCAACAAGTTCGTCGCGGCGATTGCCAGCGGCGATCTGGCGACCGTCGAGGCGCTCGCAGCCGCCAATATCGAGGAGCCTGCGCAGCCCAAGCTCGGCAATCCAGATGAAGACCAGATCGTCGGCCGTGCCAAGGCGCCCGCCAGCCGCCGGTTCTTCTCGTTCGTCGGCGGTAATGACGAGGCTCCTGAAATCTCGGTGGGCAAGACATCCGTCGGCAAGGAAGACAGGGCGCTGCTGCAGGAAGCGCTCTACGACCTTTTGGAATGCAAGCGCCTGCTCGATCAGGTGCGTTGAGACTGCGGTCGGTCTTGTGTTTGCCGGCCTTTACTCTCGTGGCGCCATGCCGTTCATGGTAGGACCGCGACAGACATTCTGAGCAAGGCGAGACAATGGAAAAGCCCTGGACGAAAAGCGTGACGCTCGCCTTGGAGGGACCAGGCAAATACGTGACGATATCCAATACCACCGAAGCATCGTGGGCGATGATCGAGGACTGGCCGCTGGAAGATGCGCCGGCGCTCGACCGGGCGCTTGGTATCTGCGCCGAGGTGATCGAGGGCAAGCGCCCGGCCGAAGACGCCCGAAAAGCGTTTCTGGCCGCTGCTGCCGAAGCAGAGATTGCGGTTCAGGAGTGACCGGAGCGTAAACCTTGGCGATTGCCGGGTCTTTTGTCTGTCGTACTGGTTCGGTAAAAAGCCTCTTGGCGTCCGTTGCCTGCATCTCCATATGTCCGGGATATGATTGAGAAAAGAGCGAGATGAGCGAGACCCTTCAGGCAAAATTTCACGGCGAGATGCTGGCGCTCTACGATCATTGTGCGCGGATTGGCTTCCGGCCAGTGCTGTTTCGCCGTCTTGTCATCCTGAAAGGTGGCGTCGAGGCTGCCAGGGAGCTGGTGTTCAAGCCCGGAACGACCGGCTTGGAACGGCTGATCGAGGCCAGGAAAGCCGAATTCTCGATAGAGGCCGCGATGACACGGCCGGAATACCGCACTCTTTTTTCACCGCTCGAAATCAAGGAAGCGGCCAAGCGGCTCGAGGGCGGCGCGACGCGCGAACGTTCCAGGGGCCGCCTTACGGCCACTATCACCAACACGAAACAGGCATGATGACCATGGCGAAGAAACAGAAGCTCGAACATTCCGATTTTTCCGGCGAGTTTACCGAAGACGACATCACCGTGCTTGTCGATATCTTCCGCAAGGAGGGCAGCGCGGACGGCTGGACGATGGAAGTGATCGATCAGGACGAAGGCCTGACCGTCTGGGAAGAGCCTTTTGCCACGGACAAGGAAGCCTTCGAGGAGTTTTTGGCGACCGTCGAGCGCGATGGCATCGAGTCTTTTCTCGAAGAGCCGGAGACCGATATTTCGGTGCATTAACACCTGGCTGATGCTGTGTGCGGCGCTGGCTCGATGATGAGCGGCCAGACCGCAACACTTGGAGCGCGACCGCTTTAATTTGGTCGACTGGTCAGCGCCAAATGTATATGATGTAAATCTAATATTCATTTGGCGCTGGAGGGCGAAATGGCTGTTGTAAGCGGTGGAACCGCATTTGCGATAAAGTTCAATACGCTTCAGGTCGATAAACTCTTTGACTACGATTTTTCGACGGTATCGCCGGTGTCGGCGAAGTATTTTGATAATGCGACTAACTACACGCTGTTTAAGGGCAGCGGGTTCACGTTCGATACCACGAATGCGCCAACAGGCGGCACCGTGACATCGGTACAGTATGTCATCAACAATAGCACCGCACTGCTGATTACCGGCTTGAGCATCGCCGCGACGACGGTTCGCGACTTTGCATCGCAAAACAACACGCAAGGGCTTTTGAGCCTGGCATTGAGCGGCGCGGACACATTGAACGGCACGCGATTGGCCGACGTTCTTTCCGGCTATGCCGGTAACGATATCCTCAAGGGCGGCGGCGGCAAGGACGTGCTTGATGGCGGGACAGGCGCCGATACGGCGCTCTATACCGACAAGACTGCCGCCGTTACCGTCACCCTCAAAGGCGCCACCAACGTAAAGGTCACCGTTGGCGGCGTAGCGGAAGACAAGATCCGTAATATCGAGAATGTTACCGGCGGATCGGGCGCCGACAAATTGACCGGTGATCGCCTTGCCAATGTTTTGAATGGAGGCGCCGGTAATGATACTCTGTGGGGAGGGGGCGGTGCTGATACGCTGATCGGCGGCCGGGGTAACGATTCCCTGAATGGCAATTCCGGCTCGGATACGGTCGATTACAGCCGGGACGCCGCAAGCGGCGGGACGCGGGGCGTCATCGTCAACCTGCTCGGCACCGGGGCGCAAGGCGGGTTGTCGGCCGATACGGCAAAGGACGGGTTCGGAAACACCGACACGGTGAAAAACATACCCAACGTTATCGGAACCAAGTTCAATGACGCGATTTATGGCGGCAATCATGCCAACACGCTGTCCGGTGGTGCGGGCAACGATCTGATCAATGGTGGTCTTGGAAAGGATGTCCTGATTGGCGGCGCGGGCAACGATACATTTTTCTTCAATAGCGCGCTTGGCTCGACCAACATCGACACGATCCGCGATTTCGTCGTTGTAAACGACACCGTGCAGCTGGAGAATGCCATATTCACCGCCCTTAGCGTGACGGGCACGCTTGCCGCCACTGCCTTTCATATCGGAACCGCGGCCGCCGATGCGTCAGATCGTATCATCTACAACGCGGCGACTGGTGCACTCAGCTATGACAAGGATGGAACAGGCGTGGCGGCAGCCGTTCAGTTTGCCACCGTCGGCCATGACCTGGTGATGACCAACGCCGATTTCTTCATCGTATAGCGGGTACGCCGGCCGGCGGCGTCACAGTGTGCGCGGATTGCCCGGAAGAGCGCCGGACGGGATATCGGGTGTCCGGGATCGGTGTGGGCGCTTTGGTTCCCGAAGGGATGCCCCGCCACCTATCATTCCGTTCTTCCGGTAGCTGAAGAAATGGAAAGGCGGTGTCGACAGGGGCTTCAAGGAGAAAATGGTCGGAGCGGCGGGATTCGAACCCACGACCCCTTGACCCCCAGTCAAGTGCGCTACCGGGCTGCGCTACGCTCCGAACCGAAGAGAGCCGTATATAATCGGGACTTGGCGCGCAAGTGTTGATTTCGGAAAACGGCGTAAATCTCCGGAAAAAGCGGCACGTTTTTTGTTGTCGGGAAAATTGCGGCGAACATGCGGGACGGCGGCTGATTTTCTTGATGCTTAAAGTTTTCGGCAATCCCTTGCCGCGATAATACGCGGGCGAAAAGGGGATTCGGGTAATGGCGAAGACGGCGGTCAGAAAAGGCCAGAAGCGGCGCACAGGCCGCAAACAGGCCAAAACGAGCATGTGGCCATGGTACCTGGCCGGCGTATTGTCGGTGAGCGCGGTCCTTGCTTACGATCACCGGGCACAACTTTTGCCGATGACGGCGCCGTT
Organism: Rhizobium sp. Root1204; assembly: GCF_001424965.1. Lineage (NCBI taxonomy): Bacteria > Pseudomonadati > Pseudomonadota > Alphaproteobacteria > Hyphomicrobiales > Rhizobiaceae > Rhizobium > Rhizobium sp. Root1204. The sequence continues at coordinate 129,686 of NZ_LMCZ01000004.1, read as the reverse complement.
TTACACGGCATCGATCGCCAAGCCGCGGCCCGTCGAAAAACAGCCCGCTGTGGAAAGGCAGGTAGAGAAATCACTACCTTCCGCAAAACCTGCGCTTGCGATGCCGGCCGTGCGGCCTGTGGAGCAGGCAGCCGTGGATGTTGCTGCGCTGAAAACTGTTGGTGAGCAGACGGCTTCTGGCCGCAAGCCTGGGACTTTCTATTTCTGCACCGAAACGCTGGAAAACTGCGTCGTCGATGGCGGCACCTTCTGGTATGGTCGGCAAAAAATTCAGATCGCCGGCATCCAGGCGCCAAAAATCAAACAGGCCAAGTGCGACGACGAGCGCAAGCTGGGCTCCCTGGCGAAAAAGCGGCTCTGGGAGCTTCTCAATGCCGGTGACATTCAGTTGGCCAACGTCTCCGGTCAGGATGCCCGGGTCATGGTCGGGCAGGGGCGTTCAATCGGCGATATGCTGGTCTCAGAGGGACTTGCACGGCGCACGTTCGGCGGCAAACAGGGCTGGTGTGCTCAAGGGTGAAATCATACCGTCCCCTGCGTGGTTGATGGGCATTTCAGCGTTTTCAATTTTTATACAGGTGCCTCATCTGCGCCTGCCGGTCTGCCCAGCCCATTGTCCCGTTGGTTTGACCTATCGTGCTGTGGCCAACCGCCGGTACACCGCTTCGGTTCTGTCGATCATCTGTCTCATCGAAAAATTCGCCATCCGGCCAATCGCTGCCTCGGTCAGTTGGCGATATCGGCCCGGATCAGCACTTTCCACCATGGCATTGGCGAGCTTGGCGGTGTCGCCGTCATTGGGCACGATCAGGCCGCTCTTGTCCTTTTCGATCGCGGTCGATGCGCCGCCGACATCGGTGGAGATGATCGGTTTTCCCGATGCGGCAGCCTCCAGCATGACATAGGACATCGCTTCATAGCGGCTCGGCATAACCAGCACGTCGAAGGCGGGGACAGCCTGCGGGCCGGTGAAGGCCGAGGTTAGGCGAATACGCTTCTGCACGCCACTTTCGGCGATGGCTGTGCGGACTTCCGGTTCAAGGTCACCGGAGCCGACCATGATCAATTCGGCGCCTGGCAACCGTGAGGCGGCATTGCGAAAGGCCTCGATTAGACGCTCGGGTGCTTTTTGATAGGACAGGCGGCCGACGAAACCGAAGACGAACGTATCTGCCGAAATGCCGAAGCTCGCCCGCACCGTGTTTGCCATGTCGAGCGGTGGCGTTGTCACGCCGTTGATGATGACCGACAGTTTTCGCGCGGGCATGCCAAGCGACAGGGCATGGGCATGCTCGTCGTCGGACACGCAGATCAGGTGGTCGGTAAACAGTTTGGCCAGGATGGTCTCTATGCCGCCGAAGATCAGCCTCCCGATCCTGCCGAGCGTCGGGTCCATGGTGCGGAAGGCATGCGGGGTGTAGACGCGCGGGGCGTGGACGCCGGGAAGGCGCAGGCGGGTCAGCGCGCCGGCCTTCGAGCTATGACCATGGACGATGTCAAAGGGCGTGCCGCCATCGATGATACGGCGCAGAGCGCGATGCGCGGCAATGTCGGACAGACCCGGAGACCGCTTCATGGCGACAGCATGCACGGCGGGCAGGGCGAGCGATTTCAATTCGCGGACGAAAGCGTCTTCTGCCCTGAGCGGCGAATAAACCGCTTCTACATGGTGGCCGCGCTCATGCAGTCCGCGGCAGAGATCGAGGAAATGGCGGCCTGATCCGCCGCCGCTCGGCTCAAGCACCTGGACGATGCGCAGGCCGTTTGCAGCACCGGGGATAAAGGGGTCGATGTTCATTCTGACAATCCGCCGCCGGTCCCGATATGGAGCCGATCCATTCCCCTCTGTGTACAGGGTTGACGTTAACGCAGCGTTGGCGACGGACCAGGACGGTGCGTTTGCCCTTTGTTCAGGCTGCGCCGGTAGCGGTATTCGAGCGCGCCGCAACCCCAGACAACACCGAGCAGCAGGAAGAAATGCCGCCAATGATCGGTATCGATGACATTGCCGATGGCGGCATGGCCGATCAGCACGATCCAGGCGATCATCAGGTAGGGCTGCCAGGGACGGTCGAGCAATAGGAACCGGAAGCCCATCGATATGGTCCAGGCTATCAGCGTGACATAGGAGACGAAGCCGAGCCAGCCATAGGAGGTTAGCGACTTCAGCCAGATATTGTGCTCGTCCTCGGGAAACATCGTGCTGAACACCATCGGGCCGATGCCGAGCGGTTTTTCCATCGACATCAGAAAGCCGAACTTGTGGCGGGCGAAGCGTCCGAGATGGCCGCCGTCATATTCCTGGACGAGCTGGGTGCGGCTGGAAAATAGGTCGGCAACCTGTGGAATCTGCAGCGCAACAACCAGAGCCACGACCATCAGCAACGCACCGCTAAGGGCAAGCACAAGGATCTTCAGCCGGAAGGCGCCTGTCCGTTCCTTCAGGAGCATGACGAGGACGAGGGCGCAGGCGCAAAACAGATAGAGCGCCCAGGCTGCACGCGAGAAGGAAAGGAAAAGCCCGAGCGCCATGATCAGGATGGCGGCGGCCCTGAGGGGGGCAGTGGTTATACGCTCCGTCAGCAGGCGGTACATCAGGTAGATCGAAGGCGCCACGAGGAAGGGGCCGAAGACATTGGGGTCCTGAAAGGCACCCTTGGCCCGGTCGTAGAGCGTAAAATTCGCAGCGCCCGGAATGGCGCCGAAATAGCCTAGAATACCGAGCAGCGAGGTGATGACGCCAGCTGCGACCCAGGCATCGAAGATCAGCTTCAGCCGCTCATGACGGGCTTCGATGATGGCGGCGTAAAACACGGAGGATAGGCAGAGGAAGCCGGACACCGCCATATACATCGGTGCCGTGGCGAGGTCGCTCATCACTGTCAGGGAGAGAATGCCTCCGGTCATAAACAGGATGAGCAAGGCCAGAAGCGGCGCAACCGAGCGCGAGATTTTCAGGCCGAAGATAAACCAGACCCCGATAAGGCCCGCCATGAAGACTTCGTAAGGCGCAGGCTCCGCGATGACGAAGCCCGACAGAAAGACGCCAAACGTTACCATGGCCGAGCCGAGCATGGCGACGGCAGCCATCTGCGGGCGAAATCCCGCGGCAGACGTGGCGGCTGGCGTGTTCAATAGGCATTTTCCGTGTTGAGAAGCCGGATCGGCGTTAGGAACAGGATCTTCAGGTCCAGCCAAAGCGACCAGTTTTCGATGTAGTAGAGGTCGAAAGCGGTGCGGAACTTGATCTTCTCATCGTTGTCGATCTCGCCGCGCCAACCATTGATCTGCGCCCAGCCGGTGACACCCGGCTTGACGCGGTGGCGGGCGAAATACCCTTCGACGACGTCGGAATAGGTGCGATCGGCGGTTTGGGCAAGAACCGCATGCGGGCGTGGGCCGACCAGCGATAGTTGACCGCGCAGCACGTTGAAGATCTGTGGCAGTTCATCGATCGAGGACTTGCGCAGGAAGCGCCCGACGCGTGTGACGCGCGGATCACCCTTGGTGACGGCATTGCGCGCCGTCGGGTCGCTCATGTTGGTATACATCGAGCGGAACTTGTAGACGTCGATCGTCTCGTTGTTGAAGCCGTGGCGCTTCTGCTTGAAGATGATCGGGCCCGGCGAGCTAAGCTTCACGGCAATTGCAGCACCGATAAACACGGGCCAGAGCAGGAGCAGCGCGACGATGCTGAAGAAAACGTCGAAGATGCGCTTGGCGACCGAATCCCAATCGGCGATCGGTTTGTCGAAAATGTCGAGCATCGGCACCTGGCCAACATGCGAATAGCTGCGCGGGCGGAAGCGCAGATTGTTGGCATGGGCTGCAAGCCGGATGTCCGCGGGCAGAATCCAGAGCTTTTTCAGGAGCTCAAGAATGCGCTTCTCTGCCGATAGCGGCAAGGCGATGATCAGGATGTCGATGCGGGTGAGACGGGCGAAATCGACCAGTTCAGCAACGGTGCCGAGCTTCGGGTAGCCTGCGATGATACCCGGCGAGCGGCGCTCGTCACGGTCGTCGAAGATGCCGCAGATGCGGATATCGTTGTCAGTCTGCTGTTCGAGCGAGCGGATCAAATCCTTGGCCGGCTGACCGCCACCGACGATGACGGCGCGGCGCTCCATAATGCCGTTACGAGCCCAGCGGCGGATGGAGAATGCGATGAAGGCGCGTTCCGCGGCCAGGAAGACGGCGCCCAGCACGTACCAGCCGCCGAAGGAGAGGCGCGAGAAAGTCTCGCCGGTCTTGAGCAGAAACAGCACCAGCGTCATGGAGGCGAAGGCCAGAGTCCAGCAGCCGATCAGCCGGGGGATGGCCCGGGCGGCGGACCGGAGCGTTGGGACCTGATATCCGTCGCAAAGCTGCAGGAACATCACAGTCAGCGCCGCGCCTCCGGCAATCAGCCCGCAATAGGCGAGGATTTCCTCGCTCGGCGGTGCGACATAGAGCATGTGGATGGCGTAGCCGATGGCAAACAGTGCGGTGAATTCGAACAGCCGCATCAGGCCGATGATCATGGCGGGAGAATAGGTATCGGTGCGGAACTGCGACGCAATCCTGCGCGCCAGCGGGTTGAGTTCGCGCTTCGGTTCCTCGCCGCGTTTCTCTCCGGGCGCAATGGTCCGGATCTCCGAAATCTTCTTGCGCAATGCGTCGGTGTCGAAAGATTCCGGTTTGTCGATCTGGTTCATGATATCCGCCCGGGCCGTTGTGTCCCTTCGGGATAGCAGAAAGCCCCTAAGAAACGTTTACGGGTTTTTGGCGGGTGTTCCGCGTCCGGTGACCTTTTCCGGTACAAGCTGGCGGTAGAGCCGCATCATGCTGGCAGACATCGTCGAGGTTGCAAAGGCGGCCTTAAAGATACCGGCCTCCGGCATCACCTTCGTGGCCCAGTTCTTCTCCGTCATCGCCGCCGTCATCACTTCGGCAAGCGATTGCGCATCGCTGGGCGTGGCAAGGGCAGCATTTTGGGTACCGAGAATTTCCGGAATGCCGCCTACGCGTGCGGCGATCACCGGTTTGCGGGCGGCCAGAGCCTCCAGAACGATATAGGGCATGGATTCGGCGCGCGATGGTACGACGACGTTGCGGGTAAAGGCGAAGGCGTCGCGTGCCTTCATGGCTGGCAGCATCTCGATGCGGCGGCCAAGACCGCGCTCCAGCATCATCTGTTCATACTCGTCTTTTTGCGGGCCATCGCCGATCATCATCGCGGACAAGGGCCTGCCGATAGCCCGCTCGGTTCTGGCAAAGGCATCGATGAAGAGATCAGGTCCCTTCAGGTCACGCAGCATGCCGATGTAAAGAAAATCCACCGCATCGGCGCGGGCATAGACAGTCTCGAAGTCACGGTCGTCGATACCGTTATAGATGCGTTCGCTGCGGGTTTTCGGCTTGCCGACCTTGGCCTCGTAGGTCTGGCGTTCGAAATCGCAGACAAAGACGATGGCGTCCGTCAGGTATTCCTGGAGACGCTCGAGCAGGAATACGATCTTTCCCGAGGGCTTCGCTCTGCTATAGTGCAAGCTGCCGCCGTGCGGCGAATAAAGGCGGGCAACGCAATACCTGTTCACCCGCAAGGCTGAGCCGATTATCCGGGCCAGAGCGCCACCTTTGGCGCCGTGACCATGCAGGATATCCGGCTGCAAACTTCTGATTTCCTTGTAACTTTTCCACATTGCTGCGAAATCTGCCGGGCCGATGGACCGGCGGATCGGCAAACGGACGAGACCGAGTGCCAGAAAAGGTCTTATCTCGTCGAAAAGTGCGTCCTCATAGCTTCCGCCCGTCGTGCTGTCGCAGACGATGCCGACCTCATGGCCCTGCCGCGCGTGTGCTTCCGCCAGATCGCGGACATGGCGGAAGATTCCACCGATCGGTGATCTGAAACAATGGATGATGCGCAGCGGCTGTGGGTCCGGCATGCCGTCAGAACAGCCGCTCGCGTACATAGATCGTGTCGCCGGCCATGATCGGGTCGGAGATCGACACGCGGCCGGTCAGGATGCGGCCATTGATCTTGCGGGTAACATCGACATTGGCCTGGTTGGCGCGTGGCGAATAACCGCCGGCAACAGCGATGGCGTTTTGAACCGTCATGCCCGGCACATAGGAATATTGCCCGGCCTGGCCGACTTCACCCATGATGAAGACGGAGCGGTAACGATCGACCTCGATCGTCACGTCCGGATCGCGCAAATAGCCTTCGCGCAGTTTGCTGGCGATGGTCTTTTCCATTTCGGGCAGGGTATGCCCGCGCGACGGAACGGCGCCGATCAGCGGGAAGGCGACATAGCCTGCCTGATCGACGGTGTAGCTGCCGGTGAGGCCCGCCTGTTCGAAGACGCTGATGCGCAGCCGGTCGCCGCTATCGACGCGATAGGGCTGGATGGTTGCTTCATGGAAAGCCTTCGGCGCGGGCTGGTAGCTGCTGCACCCTGAAATTGCAAGGCACAGCGAGAGTACGGCCAAGGCGGGGCCTGTTTTCATGCGGGCGGATGTCATCGGGCTCTCGCGTTCCGGAAACCATGTCATGGACTGATGTTATCAATCCGTTAGGGTTAATAGCCGGTAAAGGCCGCAAAGATTTTCAGGAGAGGAGATGTGTTTGCGCCTTCGTCGGGTGCGTTGCATAAGTTGTACTGCCGAAATCGCATTAACTGTTGCGTTACCATGTTTGTTTACGGTGGCGCAGAGTTGTGAAGGTTCGAGGTAAAACGCATGCCGGGCGTCAACGACGGTCATCAGGATGTAGATATCGATCTCGCCGGGCTTTTCCGCGCCATCTGGCGTCGGCGGGGCAGGGTGCTGTTGGCAACCGTTGCGTTCAGCGGTCTGGCCTTTATAGGCGCCAGCCTGATGAGCCCGGAATTCGAGGGTGAGGCGCGGCTTCTGATCGAATCGCGTCAGGCCGAGTTCAGTGGCGCCAATCAGGCGCCGCCGCAGACGGCCGATAGCCCGTTCGACGAATCCGGCATTTCCAGCCAGGTGCAGGTATTGCGCTCGGCCGATCTGATCAAACAGGTCGCCCGCGAGATGAAATTGTACGAGCTGCCGGAGTTCGACCCGACCGCGAAGCCGTCGGCGGTCTCCGATGTGCTGGTGATGTTCGGCATCAAGAAGAATCCGCTCGATATGGCGCCCGAAGAGCGCGTCCTGAAGGAATTCCAAAAGAAACTGCAGGTCTATCAGGTGGAGAAATCGCGGGTAATCGCGGTGCAGTTCACGTCGGAAGACCCGAAGCTGGCTGCCGCTATCCCGAATGCGATGGCCAAGGTCTTCCTGTCGCTGCAAAGCGGCGCCAAGCTCGATTCCAATTCGGAGGCTAGCCGCTGGCTGGAGCCGGAAATCGCCAATCTGCGTGAAAAGGTGCGCGATGCGGAGGCCAAGGTTGCCGATTATCGCGCCTCGTCCGATCTGCTTTTGACCGGCGAAACCGGCGGCACATTTGCAACCAAGCAACTGAACGACATTTCGACCGAGCTTGCCCGCGTGCGCGGCGAGCGAGCCAATGCCGAGGCGCGTGCGGAAAACGTCCGCACTGCGCTTGCCAGTGGCCGGGCCGTCGATACGCTGAACGATGTCGTCGCCTCGCCGATGATCCAGCGGCTGAAGGAAACCGAATCCAATATCCAGGGCCAGATTGCCGATCTGTCGACGACACTGCTTGATGGGCATCCACGCCTGAAGGGGCTGAAATCCCAGCTTCAAGGAATCAGGACGCAGATTCTCGGTGAAACCAAGAAAATCCTTGGCAGCCTCGAAAATGAGGCGACGGTTTCCCAGTTGCGGGAACGCCAGCTGGTTGCCCAGCTCAACACGTTGAAGGCAAGATCGGCCAAGGCCGGCGAGGACGAAGTCGGATTACGGGCGCTGGAACGGGAAGCCACGGCACAGCGGCAACTGCTGGAAACCTACCTGGCGCGCTATCGCGAGGCGACGTCGCGCAGCGGTGAAAATGCGGCCCCCGCCGACGCGCGCGTCATTTCGCAGGCGGTTGAGCCGACGGAAGTCAGCTTTCCCAAAGTCCTGCCGATCACGATCGTCGCTGCCTTTGCCAGCTTCCTCGTCAGCTGCGTCGTCATCATGCTCTCCGAACTGTTCAGTGGCAGGGCCTTGCGTCCGGTTGGCCGCAGGGGCGAGGAGATGTTCGACGAAGAGCCGTTCGAAGTCCAGCCGGCGGAAATCCAGCCGGTGCCGGAAACTGTCACCCGTCCGGTGCCTGCGCAGGCGGCGCCGGTTGTCGCGCGGGAACCGATACCCGCAGCGGCAGTTGCAGCCGAACCGGCAGAGCTTGAAATCACAGCGCCGGAAGAGGACGATTTTTCGATTGCCTCCGTTGCCGGCCATCTGAGCGCCGACGACGTGCGTGTCGCGATCTCCGTATCGCCGGCGGGCGACGAGGGCTCAGTGAATGCAGTGGCATTGGCGCGAATGGTGGCTGAAGAGGGGCGCAAGATCGTGCTGATCGACCTGACAGGCTCTGCTTGCCCGACAGGCCTGATGACCCAGACGGCGGATCTCGCCGGGATCACCAATCTGTTGGTTGGCGAAGTTCCTTTCACGGAAACGATCCATGCCGACCGGTTGTCGGATGCGCATATCATTCCTCAGGGCGATGCCGATCCGCTACAGGCTATGCGCGGCATAGAGCGCCTGCAGATGATCATCGATGCCCTGTCCAACGCGTATGACACGGTGCTGATCGAATGCGGGCCGGCCGATGTGAATGCGATCCGCAGGGTGACGCGCGCGCGCGATACGCAGATCATCATTTCGGCGCCAGATGTCGACAACGAGGAGATCATCGACCTCATTACCGGTTTCGGCGAAGCGGGTTTCGGCGAGATCGTGTTGATGACGGGAACGGGCTATCCGCAACCGGGAAGTTCAGGCCGCCGGGCGGCCTGATCGATAGCGATCGTTTCAGTCGCCGTCCGTGTCCGGCACAGCTGCCACGCCCGGCGCTTGCCGGCGCTGGCGCAACCGCTGCAGAAAAGCATAGGCCTTCCTGTTTTTCTTGATGCCGGATTTCATTCGGACAACGGCGCGATGCACTGACGCGGCCAGGCGCCCGCGCAGCGTTAATGGCAGGACGATATCACGCTGGATGGTCTCGACCGTGCACCAGGAGCGCTTGTAGCCCTGGTCGCCGATGCCGAAATCAAACAGGCTGATCCCTTCGGCATTGCATTTGCGGATGATCAGGTAAAACAGCAGCTCGCCCGGGCTGGCGTCCGCGGCGATATCCTCGTCGATCGATCCGAACTGGCAGATGACGTGATCGCCCTTGCGTGACAATCCGGCAATGGCAACGATGCGGCCATTGCCGTGTCCACGCAGACGGATCGCATTGAGTTCAAGCGGTTGGCCGTCACCGGTTGGCTCCACGGCCGCGAGCGCATGGAAAAAGGCCTGCGTTTCCATGTCCTGAAAGACGTTGGGCAGGCCAAGCGCCTTGAAGCGGATGGCCTTCTGTTCGAAGAACAGGTCGAGGATCTGCCGCCGTTCCGTGCAGGTGGTGGCAACAACGTGCTCGTAGCCTCCCATTGCCTCCAGCCGCTTTTCCGAAACGCGGAATTTCTTGCGCCGCCGTTTGGCATTCAGCTGCGCGAGCGTCGCTTCGAAATTTTCAAGAAGCGGCAACTGGAACGATGCATTCTGGTTGCGAACCGCAGGCAGGGAGGCGAGCGGGTGGCGTGTGCCATGCCAATCGAACGGCATTTTCTCCAGCGTCACGATATCGGCAACCCGCGACAGCTTGGCTGAGAGATCGGCAATCAGCTCCGCCGCCAGCTTGGGGCAGGTGACCGGATCGAAATCCTCTGCGAAAAGGCCGGTATTGATGTTGCTGTGCGGTGAGCCGATGAAACGGGCCGTGCGGAAGAACCGGCCGCGAACAAGCTCCAGCGGCAGGATGAAGACTGTCTTCTGGCCAATCCTGCCACGTACCAAAAGCAGCTGATTGGCATGTGTCGCAGCCCAGGCGGCGCACCAGTCGAAGCCCTGATGCAGGGATGCGGCGGAGGAGGCCTCCAGCGCGCGCCAGTCCACCTCCAGCGCGTGCATGTTGACATGCACGCTCAATGTCAGCCCCTCGGCAACCGCAATGTCGCGGACCTGCTCGCGCCGGCCATGCATGACATGGCGGCGAGCCTTGCTCACGGGCATGATGTTGAAGTCCACGTCGGTCATGATCGTTTGCGGTTCCGGGCCGGGATGACGTCTCATCTAGACCGAGCATGCGCTTATTTTCATTTAAATGGGACGGGCAGCCGACGAGCTACCCCGGATTTCATCAAATGCGGTTACCGAATGGATAAGATCAACCGGCACCTGTAGGCGCGCTACCGGGGCTGCCGAAGCGTTGGATTTTTGACGCCATCCTTGTTACAACCGATGTCTGTTTTCATGGAGAGACCGATGCGCCACTGAACGAGGTTTGGACAATTCGCGGCAATCCCTGCGCGTTTCCAGGCCGCTCTATGTCACCATGACCGTTGGACATAAAGGTGGAGTATCCCCATGCCTGAACATCAAGACACGCCGGATTCCGGCGCGGTCCATCCCGTTGCCGCTTTCCCGCAGGTCGGCTTTCTCAAGAACATCATCCGTTCACCGCTGATCAGCGCCGGCGATTTCAGCTATTACGACGATCCGGCCGGGCCGGAGCATTTCGAGGAAAAATGCGTCCTCTACCACTATGATTTCATCGGCGACCGGCTGGATATCGGCCGTTACTGCGCCCTGGCGCAGGGTGTGACGTTCATCATGAACGGTGCCAATCATGCCATGCAGGGGTTTTCGACTTATCCCTTCAGCGTCTTTCCCGGTGCATGGCGCGATGGTTTTGACCTTAGCCTTTATGCCAGCGGCTACCGGGGTGACACCACGGTTGGAAACGACGTGTGGATTGGAACCAAGGCCACGATCCTGCCGGGCGTGACAATTGGCAATGGTGCCATCATCGGCGCTCACGCGGTGGTCGCCAAGGATGTGCCGCCCTACAGCGTCGTCGCCGGAAATCCGGGCAGGGTAATCAAACAGCGTTTTCCTGACGATATAGTCGAACGCCTTCAGGCCGTTGCCTGGTGGAACTGGCCGGTTGACAAGGTCACCCGTCACATTGCCGCAATCACCGGCGCGGATATCGAGATGCTCGAAAAGGCCGTTTAATCGCCGACCCAGCCCGTGGCGAGCGCGTTTGCCCATGCGGTGCGGCCGCGTGAACGAGCAAGTTTCGACATCGCCATGTGATCGTAGGAAACACGCCGGAAGGCAACGGTCCAGTGACCGTCCGTCTTTTCAAGAATGGCGTAGGATGCGTCGGGCGAGCCGGTCTCGACTTTGTGGAAAACCGGTTCGTCATCGTCATATCCCGGACAGCCAACGCTGCCGGGGTTGACGATCAGCCGGCCGTCGGCAAGCCGAACGGCGCGGGGAATATGGGTGTGGCCGCAGAGGATGACGGGAAGGTCGATCCCTTTTGCTAACTCTTCGATGCGTTCCCGGCTGGACATGTGCACCACGCCTTCGGCCGTCAGGTCCTCAAGCCAGTAGGTGAGGTCGTCCTTGGGCGTCGCATGGCAGAGAAACAATTCTTGGCGGTGAACCAGTGTCGCGGGCAGGGCGCGCAGCCAGTCGAGATGGTGCGGCTGCAGTTCCGCATGCGCCATGCTGTCGGAAAGCCCCATCTTGGCCGTTTCAAGCGACACAAGCCAGCGATCGTGGTTGCCGCGAATCGACGGGAAATCGCGTGCCATCAGAATGTCGGCGGTGCGGGCCACATTCATGGGACCGCTCAGGTGATCGCCGAGATTGACCACGTCGCCGATGCCCTGCGCCGCAATGTCGGCAAGCACGGCTTCGAGGGCAAGGTCGTTACCGTGGATATCGGCGATCACTGCGATCTTCATGATTTCGTCTTTCGGTTCAGCGTGGTTTGGCGGGCTTTTCCATCCACTTGATGATCAGCATCGCGGGTAGAATCCACAACAGGCCGGTAAAGAAGAAATAGGCGAGATGGATCCACCACGGCGAGGTGCCAAGCAGAAGCGAGGCAAAAGTGGTGGCCGCCAGCGCATAGACGATGACGAGGATGATGATCAGGACCGTGCCGATCAGTTTTCTCAGGCGAACAGGCATTCAGGACTTTCCGGTTGGCAGGTTTCGCAGGACAAATTGCCGCGACGGCATGCCGCAAAGGGGTAAGCCTTGTTTTGCATGCTGCTCTGGTGCAAATCAACGGCTTTGATGCATGCGCCCCAGGACAAAGTGCCTTTAACCGGCCCGGCCATGTATTTTGATAAGTGGAGGCCTTGATGGCAAGCGCGGATTTGGCGACGGAACGGCGCCTTTTGAACGAGATCGATACGGTAAGCCGCAATCGCATCCAGATCAGGATCTGGCTGGGCATCGTCGTTTTGGTGCTGTTCGGACTGGTGCTTGTCGGCGGCGCGACGCGGCTGACGGAATCCGGCCTGTCGATCACCCAGTGGAAGCCGATCCACGGCGTCATCCCGCCGCTCACCGCTGCCGAATGGCAGGAGGAGTTCGAGCTTTACAAGCAGATCCCGCAATACGAGCAGATCAACAGCGACATGACCGTGGAAGGGTTCAAGACCATCTTCTGGTGGGAATGGGCGCACCGGCTGTTGGCTCGCTCGATCGGTCTGATCTTCGCACTGCCGCTGGCCTTCTTCTGGATTCGCGGACAGATCGAGCCGCGGCTCAAACTGCCGCTGCTCGGCATTCTGGCGCTGGGCGGGTTTCAGGGCTTCATTGGCTGGTGGATGGTCTCCTCCGGCCTTGCCGATCGCACCGAGGTCAGCCAGTACCGGCTGGCCATCCATCTCATCATCGCCTGTCTGATCTTCGTCTCCTGCATCTGGATCGGCAGGGGACTGGCGCCGCATGCCAACGATCTGGCACCGACGAAAAGCTCGAAGAAGATGGCTGCGATCATCGCCTGCATGGCGTTGTTCCAGATCTATCTGGGCGCGCTGGTTGCAGGACTTGATGCCGGCCTCTCCTACAATACCTGGCCATTGATGGACGGCGCATTCGTGCCGTCGGACCTGTTCATCCAACAACCCGCCTGGCTCAACCTGTTCGAAAATCCGAAGACCGTGCAGTTCGTCCACCGTATCGGTGCCTATGTGCTGTTTGCGTTCGTTCTGATGCACATGATCGCCTCGTTGCGCAACGCACCGGAAACGACGCATGCGCGCCGGTCCGTTCTGCTGTTCGTACTGGTGACGATCCAGGCGATGATCGGCATCATGACGCTGCTTTTGCAGGTGCCGGTCGGCTGGGGTGTGGCCCATCAGGGTGGCGCGCTGGTCGTGCTCGGTTTTGCCATCGCTCACTGGCGGGCGTTTATCGGCGAATATCCGCGGCCGCTGGAAATCGAAGTCCGCACCTGATCAGCGCAGCAGCCCGTCCAGCGCGGGCATGCCGAGAATGGCGGATGCGCCGATCAGGACATAGCAGATGATGCGGAATGTCGATGGTTTGGCGAGGCCGAACAGGCGGGAGCCGGCGTAAAGACCGCCGGCATAGAGCGGCAGGACGACCAGCGTCAGCGCAAAGACCTGTTCGACGAACAGGCCGCCGATCAGGTAGGTTACGGCTGTCAGCGCCGAGGAAATGACGAAATAGAGCATCAGGTTGGAGCGGATCACCAGCATGTCGCTGGCGCCGCTCAGCCAATAGGCGACGACCGGTGGGCCGCCGAGTTGCGCCGCGCCGCTGAAAACTCCGGCTATGCCGCCGACACCGGCCGTCAGCGGCGCGCGCGGTTGCCCGTGATAGCGCCAGCCGGAGACCAACAGGATCAGCATCAGTGCCGAAACGACCGTGATCGCCCAGCGCAGGATCAGAGGATCGGCGAGTGCCAAGGCCGCTGTGCCAAGCGGCACGCCGATCAGTGCGCCGGATGCCATGGTGAAGACCTCGCGCCGGTTGGCACCGCGCCAGGCGGCTGGAAGCATACCAGCTGCCGCAATCGTATCGATCACCAGCAGAACTGGCGAAATGATCTTCGGGCCTACGATTGAACCGCCGACCGGGATCAGGATAAGGGCGGCACCAAAGCCGGAAAAGCCGCGGGCAAGACCGGCAATGAAGGTGCAGACAAGCAGCGCATAGAGCCCGTGCTCCGGCAACGCGGTGGCGATTCTTGCCAGAAGGGTCGCGAAAAAGCCGGTATCGCCCATGTCAGTTCAAATACCCCTGCGCGCGAGCGAGCGCCCGATGGGCGCTCCGTGCTGCTATGTCTCTCAGGCCGACAGCATCAGGTCCATGTTCTGCACCGCAGCGCCCGAAGCGCCCTTGCCGAGATTGTCGAGCAGGGCAACCAGATTGACCTGTTCGCCGCCGTCCGAGCCGAACACGAACAGCTTCATCGTGTCCTTGCCGGCAAGCTCGACGGCATCGACGCGCGCCATCTTCGTGCTGACGTCCAATGGCACGACCTCGACGATTGATTGGCCTGCGTAATGGGCAGAGAGAGCAGCGTGGATGGTCTCGAGTGTTGCGCTGCCGTTCAGCTGATCGAGGAACAACGGTACTTGCACGATCATGCCCTGCGGGAAGCGGCCGACGGAGGGCGAGAAGATCGGCGCGCGATCGAGCATGCCGTGGATCTGCATTTCCGGCACATGCTTGTGCTTGAGCGTCAGGCCGTAAAGGAAGTTCGGCGAGCTGATCCGATCGGGATTGGCCGGGTCTTCCATCTGCGCGATCATCTGCTTGCCGCCACCGGTATAGCCGGAAACGGCATTGACCGTGATCGGATAGTCTTGCGGCAGGATACCGGCTTGGCGCAGCGGGCGGATAAGGCCGATAGCGCCGGTCGGATAGCAGCCGGGATTGGCGACGAGGCGGGCATCGCGGATTTTCGCCGTCTGCGCCTTGTCCATTTCGGCAAAGCCATAGGCCCAGTCCGGCGCGATGCGATAGGCTGTCGAGGTGTCGATGATGCGCACCTTGTTGTTGCCTTCGAGCATGGTGACGGCCTGTTTTGAGGCGTCGTCCGGCAGGCAGAGGATCGCGACATCGGCGCTGTTCAAGAGATCTTCGCGAATGGCGGCATTGCGGCGTTCCGCTTCCGGAATGGACAGCAGTTCCACATCCGAGCGGCCAGCCATGCGGCTGCGGATCTGCAGCCCCGTTGTGCCGTGTTCGCCATCGATAAAGATCTTCGGTTTCATGGTTTTATCCTGTCCTGCCAAGGGATTATCGGGTCTTCCGGAATCACTTTGGCATGCAATTGAATCAGTTTGACAACAGGGCGGCCCCAGTCGCTATCCGCGCCGCTCCGCCAGCTGTTCGGCATGAAGGCCGAGCATATACATTGCGATGGTTGAACCGGCAATGGCGGTGATATCGGCATGGTCATAGGCGGGTGCCACCTCGACGACATCGGCGCCCTTGATCGTCAGCGCGCCAAGTTTGCGGATCACCGAGAGGATCTTTGCCGAGGACGGGCCGCCTGCGACCGGTGTTCCGGTACCTGGCGCATAGGCGGGGTCGAGGCAGTCGATATCGAAGGTAAGGTAGGCCGGACGGTCACCGACATGGCGCAGGATGACGTCAGCAATGTCACCGGCACTCATTTCCTCCAGATCGTAGCCATAGAGAATGCGGATCCCGCAATCATCAGGCGCATGCGTGCGGATGCCGAGTTGGATCGAGCTTGCTGTGTCGATCAGGCCTTCGCGTGCCGCGCGGCCGACGAAGGAGCCGTGGTCGATCCGGCCCTTCTCGTCCGCCCAGGTATCCTGATGGGCATCGAACTGGACAAGCGAGAGGGGACCGTGCACGGCGGCGTGGGCGCGCAACAACGGCAGGGTGACGAAATGATCACCGCCGAGCGTCAGCAGGAAGGCACCACTTTTCAGAATGGTTTCCGCTTCTGAACGGATGGTTTCCGGCGTGGCGGCATGATGACCGTAGTCGAGCAGGCAATCGCCATAGTCGATCGTCGCCATGTCTTCGAACAGGTCGCGCTCGAACGGGTACTGCGGATCATTGTCGAAGATCGCGGAGGCGCGGCGGATGGCCTGCGGCCCGAAGCGGGCGCCGGGCCGATTGGAGGTCGCCGCGTCGAACGGGATGCCCCAGACGACGGCATCGACGCCCTTCAGGCTCTTCGTGTATTTCCGGCGCATGAAGGACAGGATGCCGGCATGGGTGGGATCCGTTGCGGCACTCTTCAGTGATGTGGCGGTGATTGCGTGGTCTATCGTCTTGTTGGCCATGATCGGTCCCGTCTGTTGTGTGGCCAGACGTTGGACAATCGGTGGCGGGAAGGCAAGACCCGGATTATCGCAATCGATCTTTCAGGAGGCCTTGGCTTCGTAAGTCGGCGCGAAATCGCCGAGCGATTTTGCCTTTTCAATCATCGCGCCGATATCCTGCTCAACGATCGCTTCCAGATCGGCAAAGCTGTCGATGACATAATAGATCGGCTGGACAATATCGATGCGATAGGGGGTTCTGAGCACACTCATCAGATCAAATGGCCGGAATTCGCATTCCGTGCCGTCCATCGCCGCCTTTGCTTCGCTGGGCGATGAAACGATGCCCGCGCCAAAACAGCGGCGGCCTTGCGGCGTGTTGATCAGGCCGAATTCGACCGTGAACCAGAAGATGCGGAACAGGTGCCAGGAATAGCCCTTGCCCAGCTTGACGGCGGCTTCACCGAAATGGCGGACGAAATTGGCGTAGCTCTGGTTGGTGAGCAGCGGGCAGTGGCCGAAGACCTCATGGAACAGGTCCGGTTCCTCGATATAGTCGATATGCTCGCGGCGGCGCAGAAAGGTGGCGAGCGGGAATTTGCCTTGGCTCAGCAGTTCGTAGAAGCGCGAGGGTGGAATAAGAGCTGGCACGCCTTCGACGCCAAATCCGGTCGTCTCATGCAGGCGGCGGTCGACATCGGCAAGCTGCGGCACCTTGTCGGCCTTGAGCCCAAGGGTTTTGACCCCATCAAGATATTCCTGGCACGCCATGCCGGCAAGCAGCTTCATCTGGCGCTCATAGAGTTCGCCCCAGATGGCATCCTCTTCGGCGGTATAGGGATAAATCCCGTCCGGGCCGGGCAGTTTGGCGGTGTAGCTGCTTTCCTTGGTCATGGCGTCGATCCTCCCAGATGCACGTTTCCCTGCAATTATGCTCCGGGATCACAGGATTTTTCTTTCTTTCATGCTGGATATCTCCATAATCTTGGGAGGATTTTTCGGGGATATCTTCAAAAATGAAAGAATCTGGGAGTTTCCATCGCAAGCTTCTGCAGCTTGTCCAGGCCGACGGCAGCCTGTCTTTGGCCGATCTGGCGGAAAAGGCCGGCATGTCGCAGAGTTCGGCATGGCGCAAGATCCAGGAACTGGAGGCCGACGGGGTCATCCGCAAGCGCGTGACGCTGCTCGACCCCGGTAAACTCGATCTGAAGCTCTGCGTTATCGCGCATGTGACGCTGGAAGATCATCACGAGGAGGCGGTTGCCTCGTTCGCATCCGTGGTGCTGGAGCGGCCTGAAATCATGGAATGTTACGCGCTCTCCGGCGCTTTCGACTACATGCTGAAAATCCGGGCGAGCGATGTGGAAAACTATGAGGCGTTCATGACGCGCTATCTGATGCGCAATCCGCATGTGCGCACGGTGGTGTCGAGCTTCGTGCTGCGGGAATTGAAGTTTTCGACGGAACTGCCGCTCTAAGCACCGGACAAAGAAAAAGGCGGGACAAAGCCCGCCTTTTCCAAATCGTAATTCCTGAAACGATTAACGCTTCGAGAACTGGAACGAACGGCGGGCCTTGGCCTTACCGTACTTCTTACGCTCGACAACGCGGCTATCGCGGGTCAGGAAGCCACCCTTCTTCAGGACCGAGCGCAGGCCCGGTTCGAAGTAGGTGAGGGCCTTCGAGATGCCGTGACGAACGGCACCGGCCTGGCCGGAAAGACCGCCGCCTGCAACCGTTGCATCGATGTCGAACTGGCCGTCACGGGCAGCAGCAACGATCGGCTGGCGCAGGATCATCTGCAGAACCGGACGTGCGAAGTAGTGAGCGAACTCCTTGCCGTTGACGGTGATCTTGCCGGAGCCCGGCTTGACCCAGACGCGGGCGACGGCGTTCTTGCGCTTGCCGGTCGCATAGGAGCGGCCCTGAGCGTCAACTTTCTTGACATGAACCGGAGCCGAAGCTTCCGAAGCCGTGCCGAGGTCTTTCAGAGAAGAGAGATCAGCCACGATTAGGCGCTCCTTACGTTCTTGCTGTTCAGCTTGGCGACGTCGAGGACGGTCGGCTGCTGTGCTTCATGCGGATGGTTTGTGCCTGCGTAGACGCGCAGGTTCTTCATCTGGCGACGGCCAAGCGGACCACGCGGAACCATACGCTCGACAGCCTTCTCGAGAACGCGCTCCGGGAAGCGGCCTTCGATGATCTGGCGCGCGGTGCGCTCCTTGATGCCGCCCGGGTAACCGGTGTGCCAGTAGTACTTCTTGTCGGTGTACTTCTTGCCGGTCAGGACTGCCTTCTCGGCGTTGATCACGATGACATTGTCACCATCGTCAACGTGAGGAGTGTAAGTTGCCTTGTGCTTGCCACGCAGGATGTTGGCGATGATAGTGGCGACGCGGCCAACAACGAGGCCTTCGGCGTCGATGATGATCCACTTCTTCTCCACCTCTGCAGGCTTCTGAACGAAGGTTGACATGTTAAAACTCTTTCGTTGGAACCCGATACGTTGCCGCCGGGCGTTTCTTGTTGCTTGAATTTGGCAGGCTTTCAGCCAGCCAAAAATGAAAGCGGCCCCAAGGGACCGCGATCTGGTTCGGCTTATACGCAAACCGTGAAATGCGGTCAAGATTGCCGTTTGGGCCAGTTTGAAAAAATGTCTTTATAAAACAAATGGTTATGATTGTGGTATTTTTATACCACAAATTATCTCGGTGGAATCGAATAGGTGGCAGTAGCGTGAGCGACTAATTCAACGCCATCAAGTTCTGAAATTGCGGCATCGAGCACCGCCAGCCGTTTGCCGAGCTTCAGGATGCGGCAGGTGCATTGTAGCGGCCCGAGCCTGGGTTTTCTGAGGAAATTGATATTGAGATTGGTGGTGACAGCGAGCGCCACCGGGCCGATATGGGCAAGCAGCGTAATGTAGGCTGTGACATCGGCTAGAGCGAAAAGCGTCGGTCCGGAGACGGTGCCGCCGGGGCGCAGGTGCTTTTCCTGCGGATCGAGTCGCATCGTCGCGAAACCGGAGCCGGTAGCGATGACCTCGAAGATCTTGCCATCGGTATGCACCTCGGAAAAATCCGTTTCGAGAAAACGGTTGAGATCGGCAACGGTGAGGATGGGTTCCAGCGGCATGGTCACTCCTGATATATAAACGTTTTAGAAGGCGAGGGATCGTGGGAGCAAGCCGGACGAAAGTCCTATCGAGTTCAGGGTGCTTGAAACGGCGCCTGCGGCAGCGTACCAGACGCTGACCCGGCAAGCGCAATGGCAGAGCTTACAAAGGAGAAGAGAGATGGCGGATATCGTTCCCCTGCACAAGGAAGAACCCAAAGGCCCGGTGCTGCGCGAGCTTTCTGGCAATGTGCTCCGGCTGACACTCAACAATCCTCCTGCCAACGTCCTGTCGATTGCGCTCCTCGAAGCGCTGAGCGCGGAACTGGACGCTGCCTCTCAATCCGATGACGTTAGCGTTGTGATCCTTGCCGCCTCTGGCTTACTCTTTTCGGCCGGTCACGACCTGAAGGAATTGACCGCGCATCGCACTGACGCAGACGAGGGCAGGGCCTTCTTTGAAAAGTCGCTGCGGCTCTGCGCCGATCTGATGCTGAAGATCAACCGGCTGCCGCAGCCGGTGATCGCCGAGATCGATGGCCTGGCAACGGCGGCCGGCTGCCAGCTCGTTGCAAGCTGCGACCTGGCGATCTGCACCGACAGTTCGACCTTCTGCACGCCCGGCGTCAATATCGGCCTGTTCTGCTCGACGCCGATGGTGGCGGTCTCACGTGCGGCTCATCCCAAGCAGGCGATGGAAATGCTCCTGACCGGTGAAACCATCGACGCCTCGACCGCCAAGGATTTCGGCCTCGTCAACCGCATCGTGCCAAAACAGTACCTGCAGCAGGTGGTCAACAAATACGCCGCCGTCATCGCCTCGAAATCACCGCAGGCTCTGCGGATCGGCAAGCGGGCGTTCTACCGGCAGGCCGAGATGAGCATCACCGAGGCCTATGACTTTGCCACCGGGGTGATGGTGGAGAATATGCTGAAGTCAGATGCGAAGGAGGGGATCGAGGCGGTTCTCGGCAAGCGGACGCCGGAGTGGAAGGGAGATCAGGAATAGTGGCTTCGGCAAGCCGCGATTTCAAGCGTCTGGTTTTCGGTGGGGCCTGAAACCCGGTAGACAATCCGATGTTCCTGCGTCATCCGGCGAGACCACCAGCCCTTAAGCTCATTTCGTAGAGGTTCAGGCTTTCCTGTGCCGG
This sequence comes from Rhizobium sp. Root1204, assembly GCF_001424965.1. Taxonomy (NCBI): domain Bacteria; kingdom Pseudomonadati; phylum Pseudomonadota; class Alphaproteobacteria; order Hyphomicrobiales; family Rhizobiaceae; genus Rhizobium; species Rhizobium sp. Root1204. The sequence goes on along the minus strand of NZ_LMCZ01000004.1, from coordinate 109,177 downwards.
AAAATGGGGTCCGCTGGCACTCTTTCAGTAGGTTCAGAATCTTCTGCAGGGTTTTGCTGTCAGTCGCGATCCAGTATTGCAGGTCTTCCCACGCATCCTGCGAGAACTGGATTTTCATTTGCCGGACAAAAGTGCGTCGAAATCGACTTCGATGCCTTTGCCCTCGTCAAGCTCGGCAATGGATCGCAGTAGCCGTTCTTTGTTGACGGGGTTCGATGTGAGATACATCGTTTCCTTCCAGCTTTCGAAATCGCTGAGCGACATGACGACCATCGGCTCGCGGTTTTGCCGCGTCACGATCAGTTCGTCATGATCTTCTTCGACGCGGTCGAAGTGCTTGGCCATGTTGGCGCGGAGTTCGGAAAAGCTGATGACTTTCATGACCGGTCCTCTGTACGTGATCTTGTACATATGCCGTTTCGACGTTTTTCAAGCCAGCTTCAGCATAAGCGCGCCCAGCGCGATCAGGCAAGCAGCGGTGATGCGGAAGATGCTGACACGCTCCTTCAGGAACACGATCGAGATGACGATGGCAAACAGGATCGAAGTCTCGCGCAGCGCTGCGACCGTCGCGACTGGCGCCTTCGTCATCGCCCAAAGCGCCAGGCCATAGGCGCCGATCGAGCCGCCGCCGCCGATCAGCCCCCGCCACCATTGATGGCGGACGTGGAACAGCACCGGCGCAAAGCCACGTTTGGCAAAAGCCCAGGAAAACAACAGCACTGGGGGCAAAAGCGCCATCCACAGCGTGTAGGAAATCGGGTTGAGAGCCAGCCGCGCGCCGATGCCGTCGACATAGGTATAGCTGGCGATGACGACGGCATTGGCGAGGGCCAGCAGGATGGCGCGTGTGCCGCCTTTGCGGGCTTCGAAGGCGAGGGTGAGCACACCGGTCGAGATCGTCAGTACGCCGGCGAGCGCGCCGCTGGAGAGGTTTTCGCCGATGATCGCGCCGCTGCTTGCCGCGACCAGCAACGGAGCAACGCCGCGCATCAGCGGGTAGACAAGTCCGATATCACCAGCGCGATAGGCCGCGGCGACGAGCTGGAAATAGGCAAACTGGAACAGCGCCGAGACCAGGATAAACGGCCAGGCATCCGGATGCGGCAGCGGCATGAAGGGCAGGAAGGGCAGGGCGACGACGGCTGCCCCCAGCGCGATCATCGCGGCATCCAGCGATTTCTCCGTTCCGGCCTTGACCAGTGCATTCCAGGTTGCATGCAGGAGCGCTCCGAACAGAACGAGAGCGATGACGTCGAGAGGCACGGGAAACCTTCAGAAATGCGAGAAGACGGAGATAGGCGAGAGAAAGGTGTAGTCGCCGAGTTTTGCGGCGGCGAACCTTGAAAAGCAATGTGATTTTGACCACACAGCCAGATTTGGCCACCCGGCGGCCGTTGCCTCCCACGCATTTACGTGCAATCGCGAATGTGATCGGTTGACACCGTGAAATGCTGTTCCAATTATCGGCCCAAAGATTGCAACCGCGGAATTCGACGATGAATCATGATGTGTATCCGGACTACTATCTGACCGACATTCTGCGCTCGACGAAAACCATCGCCCTGGTTGGCGCGTCGCCTAATGCCGAGCGGCCAAGCTATCGCGTCATGGCATTCCTGCTGCGCAAGGGCTACACGGTGTTTCCGGTCAATCCGGGGCAGGCGGGCAAGGAAATCCACGGCCAAAAGGTCTATGCCCGGCTCGCGGATATTTCTCAGCCGGTCGATATGATAGACGTTTTTCGTGCTGCAGATGCACTTCCGGCCCTGGTTGACGAAATTCTTGCCCTGGAAAACCGGCCCAAATTCATCTGGACGCAGCTGGCCGTGCGTGATGACCAAGCTGCCGCAAAAGCTGAAGAAAATGGCATTCAGGTGGTGATGGACCGTTGCCCGGCGATCGAATATCCACGGCTGGTCGGGTGATTTTCGAGGCATCACAACGCCGTTTTGGAATTCCTTGCTCGCCCGGCGTGCAAATCGGGCAAAACAGTCTTTGACCGCACGGTGTCGCCTCTGAAATAGTGCGCCGAACTTGATTCAAGGGAGGACACATCCATGACGAATAAACCCGGTTTCAACACGCTTGCGGTTCACGCGGGCGCCGCACCGGACCCGACCACGGGCGCGCGGGCAACGCCGATCTACCAGACGACCAGCTTCGTCTTCAACGATACCGATCATGCCGCCTCGCTGTTTGGCCTGCAGGCTTTCGGTAATATCTACACGCGAATCATGAACCCGACCCAGGCCGTGCTCGAAGAGCGCGTGGCGGCCCTTGAAGGTGGTACGGCAGCGCTGGCGGTTGCCTCCGGCCACGCGGCGCAGCTTCTGGTGTTCCACGCGATCATGAGCCCTGGCGACAATTTCCTGGCGGCGCGCCAGCTTTACGGCGGCTCGGTCAACCAGTTCGGCAATGCCTTCAAGTCGTTCGACTGGCAGGTGCGCTGGGTGGATACGGGTGATATCGCCTCGTTTGAAAGCCAGATCGATGATCGCACCAAGGCGATCTTCATCGAGAGCCTTGCCAATCCGGGCGGCACCTTCGTCGATATCGCTGCCATCTCCGCCGTTGCCAAGAAACACGGCCTGCCGCTGATCGTCGACAATACGATGGCCACGCCTTACCTGATCCAGCCGATCGAGCATGGTGCCGATATCGTCGTGCATTCGTTGACGAAGTTCATGGGCGGGCACGGCAATTCGATGGGCGGCGTCATCGTGGATGGCGGCACGTTTGACTGGTCGAAATCCGGCAAATACCCGATCCTGTCGGAACCGCGTCCGGAATATGCCGGCATGGTGCTGCATGCGACCTTCGGCAATTTCGCCTTTGCCATCGCCTGCCGGGTGCTCGGCCTGCGCGACTTTGGACCGGCGATTTCGCCGTTCAACGCCTTCCTGCTTTTGACCGGCATCGAGACGCTGCCGCTCAGAATGCAGCGCCATTGCGACAATGCGCTGGCCGTCGCCAAATGGCTGAGCAGCCATGACAAGGTCGCGTGGGTGAAATATGCGGGCCTTGAGTGCGACGCCAATTACGCGCTGCAGCAGAAATATTCCAAGCGCGGTGCCGGCGCCGTCTTCACCTTCGGCCTGAAGGACGGTTACGAAGCTGGAAAGCGTTTTGTCGAAGGCCTGGAAATGGTCTCGCATCTTGCCAATATCGGCGACACCCGCTCGCTGGTCATCCATCCTGCCTCGACCACCCACCGGCAGTTGACGCCGGAGCAGCAGACGGCAGCCGGCGCTGGCCCGGAAGTCGTTCGCCTGTCGGTCGGGATCGAGGATGTCGCCGACATCATCGCCGATCTCGAGCAGTCGCTGGCGAAAGCCTGATCCATCCAGAGGTGGCCGGTTCGCCGGCCACCTCTTTGTCCATTGCGGAGCATTCATGACCCACGCACTGACATTCGACCCGGCGTCCATTGAACCCGAGGCAGGCGCCCCGGCACCGGACAGGCTGATCTCCGGCACGCCCACGTTTCGCACCTGGAATTTCGAGGAAGCCGAAGGCGGCATCTATGCCGGTATCTGGGAAGCGACCCCCGGAAAGTGGCGGATCGTCTATGACGAATGGGAGTATTTCCACATCCTGTCCGGGGTTTCGATCGTGACCGAAGACGGCGGTGCCGCAACGCATCTGAAGGCCGGCGACAGCATGATTCTCCGACCCGGCTTCAAGGGAACCTGGGAAGTGATTGAAACGACTCGCAAGGACTATGTCATTCGGATTTAGCTCTCCTATATCCGATGGAGGTTATCCCGGGACGGTGCTCACCGTCTCTTCCATCGTCAGGAGAAAATCCAATGTCTCAAGCCGACAAACCTGTCTGGTTCATCACCGGATGCTCAACCGGTTTTGGCCGGGAACTGGCCCAGCAAACGCTGTCACTGGGCTATCCGACGGTTGTGACTGCGCGCAATCCGGCGCAGGTTGAAGACCTCGTCAAAGGCCATGAAGACAAGGCGCTCGCCTTGAAGCTCGATGTCACCAAACCGGAAGAGGTCGAAGCCGCGACGAAGGCGGCGCTTGCCCGCTTCGGCCACATCGACGTGCTCGTCAACAATGCTGGGATTGGCTATTTCGGTTCAGTCGAGGAAAGCGAGCTGGACGAAGTCCGCCGCATGTTCGAGATCAATGTCTGGGGCCTCGCTGCAATGACGAGAGCGGTCTTGCCCGCCATGCGCAAGCAGCGCTCCGGCACCGTCGTCAACATATCGTCGATCGGCGGAATTCGAGGTGGCCCCGCCGTCGGCTTCTACAATGCTACGAAGTTTGCCGTCGAAGGCCTGTCCGAAGCCTTGTCCCTTGAGGTGGCACCACTCGGCATCAAGGTTCTTCTGGTCGAGCCCAGCGGTTTTCGAACCGACTGGGCCGGGCGCTCGGCCAATGAGGCGCCGCAATCGATTGACGATTACCGCGATACCGCGGGCAGGAATGCCTCGGTCATCCGTGAACGCAGTGGCAAGCAGGCAGGCGATCCCGAGCGCGCCGTCAAAGCCATCATCAAGGCCGTGGAGGCAAAAGATCCACCGCTGCGCCTGCTCCTGGGCAAGGCGGCGCTGGCCGGTGGCCGGGCCAAGATCGAGACGTTGCGCCGCGATTTTGAAGCGTGGGCCGATGTGACCGAAGGGGCTGATTTTCCGGAGTAGAGAGAGGGAATGGCGCGGCGTGAGAGCCGCGCCCTATCCGTCTACCATTCCAGATGCAGCTTTTCCAAGCCGTGGAAATGATAGCTGTCCTTGATCTGCGCTTTGCCTGTCATCCGAAGGCCCGGCAGCCGTTCGAACAGGATCGGCAGCGATAGCTTCAACTCCAGCCGTGCCAGCGGCGCACCGATGCAGAAATGCAGGCCGGCGCCGAACGATACATGAGCGCCTTCATTCCGGTCGGGGCGGAAGGCGAGGGGATCGGCGAATTTCTGCGGGTCGACGTTTGCAGCCCCGAGCAGAAGGCCAATCTTGTCGCCTTTCTTCAGGCTGATACCATCCTCAAGTTCGATGTCGGAGAGGGCGTAGCGCTGGAAGATGTGCAAGGGGGCGGCATAACGCATTGTTTCTTCGATGGTGCGTTCGGTGGCCGTATCGCTGAAAAACACGTCTTTTGCTGATGTTCCTGTCTCAAGCAGGGTCCGCACCGCGTTGCCCAACTGATGCACGGTGGCCTCGTGCCCGGCATTGAGCAGCAGCACCGCCGTCGAGATCAGTTCGTCGTCAGACAGCCGTTCGCCGTCCTTTTCGGTGGTGATCATATGGGTCAGGAGATCGTCGGCCGGGTTCTGGCGCTTCCAGTCGATGATGCCCTTCAGGTAATCGGCAAACTCGGCCGAAGCGGCGTTGGCATCGTGTTCGGTCTCCAATGATGGATTGAACACATACATCTTCACCATCCGGTGCGACCAGTCGAGCAGTTTTGGCGCCATCTCCACCGGCACGCCGAGCATGCGGGCAATCACCGTGACCGGCACGATCTCGGCATAGGCTTTCAGAAGCTCGACCTGACCGTCCTTCTCGAACCCGTCGATGAGGGAATGGGAAAGGGCTGCGATTTCAGGCTTCAGCTGCTCGATCTGGCGCGAGACGAAGGCGCGGTTGATCAGCGTGCGCAGCCGCGTATGGGCCGGCGGCTCAAGCTCAAGCAGGGAATTGGCCTCCAGCCGGTCGAAATCCGCCAGATGCGGCTTGGGTTCCGGCAGGCCCAGTTCCTCGCGCGTTGCCACATGCAGGATCTGCCGGCCGAAACGTCGGTCACGCAACAAGCTATTCACTTGGTCGTAGCCCGCAAAATACCATTGTTGCTGCTCTTCCCAGAAGAACGACGGACATTGCGCATGCAACTGCGCATACGCTGCGAGCGGGTTCTTGTAAAATTGCGGATCGCGGACGTCGATGCTGGCGGAGCGGGTCGAGGGCGTGATGGAAATGGCGGAAGGTATGGGCATTTGCATTCTCACTGGATGTCATGGCGTGCTACGCTCTGATCTATGGCCAGGATGGTGGGGCGACAAGGAGATTGTCACGCCACTGCCAGATTTCCCCACGCGGAAAATCACCGGCCGGATGGCGAAAAACGCGCTCGCGCCGGATATCGTCTTGCCTTGCTGAGCGACATGTCTATGTCTTGGATGATGAACGGCAACGACCAGAGAGAGACTATGGCTTCGTCGCATACCAGCCTTTCAGGGGGCATTCTGGCCGCCATCCGCGGAAAGCGCGTGTCGCTGGCGGGCAGGGATCCGGCAGGCGAGCGTGGCGATACGGTGATCGCCTCCTACAACATCCATAAATGCGTTGGCACCGACAATCGCTTCGACCCCGGCCGCACCACCGACGTGATCAGCGAAATCGGCGCCGATATCATTGCGCTTCAGGAAGCCGATCAGCGGTTTGGCGAGCGGGCAGGGCTGCTTGATCTGGAGCGGCTGCATCGCGATTGCCACCTGATTGCGGTGCCGATTGCCGCTTTCTCCGCCAAGGGGCACGGCTGGCACGGTAATGTGCTGCTGCTTCGGGAGGGTGCCGTTGCCAAGGTCAATCAGTTGAAGCTGCCCGGCGTCGAGCCGCGCGGTGCGCTGGTTGTCGATCTTGATCTGAAGGCCGGTCCGCTGCGCATCGTTGCTGCCCATTTCGGTCTGCTGCGGCATTCCCGCGCCCGCCAAGCGGAAGCGATCATTGCCGCCATCAGCGAGGCGGACGAGCGGCCGACGCTGTTGATCGGCGATCTCAACGAGTGGCGCATGGGCCGCCGCTCGGCGCTGAGTTCGCTCAGCCCAATCTTCGATCATGCGGCAACGGCGGTGCCGAGTTTCCCGTCACGCTTTCCTCTCTTGGCGCTCGACCGGGTGATGGGCAGCCCGCACAATCTGGTCACCGCTGTCGAGGTCCACAACACGCCGCTGTCACGCGTCGCGTCCGATCATCTCCCGATCAAAGCCTATATCGACCTCAAGGCGGCGCAGGGTGAGGGGAATCCGGTCGAAGCGGTTTCCGCCGCTCAGCCATGATCGACAGGCCGTAGTCACATGCGCGCCCATATCGTCGCTCTGTCCGCTTCTGTGTTCGGTTTTTTGGCGCTGGTTGCCGTCTATACCTATGGCCGTTTCGGGCGGCGGCTCCAGGGACCGGCTTCGTCCGCGCTGCAGCCAGAGGGCGTTGAAACGGAACTCGATCGGCTGGCAGAGCCTCTTTTGGCGGAACATGCCGGCCTTAACGGAATTGCGCTGATCTCTGACAATGTCGCTGCCTTTGCATTGAGGGCCGCCTCGGCGCGCCGGGCCGGGCGCAGCCTGGACCTGCAATATTATTACTGGAAGAACGATCTGACCGGGCGGATGCTGATCCGCGAAGTTTTGGCCGCTGCCGATCGCGGTGTCCGGGTGCGGCTCCTGCTTGATGATATCAATGCCGGCCTGCATGACCGCATGTGCCTGGCGCTGGATGGTCACGACAATATCGAGGTGCGGCTCTTCAATCCAAGCCGAGCGCGCACCGACCGCTTCAAGCGCGGGCTCGAAATGATGATGCGGCCTTTTCGCGCCACGCGGCGGATGCACAACAAGCAATGGATTGCCGATGGGCGGCTGGTGATCGCTGGTGGCCGCAATATCGGCGACGCTTATTTCGACGCCGACGAACAGTCGAATTTCCGCGATCTCGATGTCTGGATGCTCGGGCCGGTCGCCGACGATGCGGCTGTGGTCTTCGACCGCTACTGGAACAGTCCCGTGGTCGTGCCGATCGGCTCGCTGCGCACCCCGCGCGCGCACTATCTGCCAGCCTTCAGAGCCAAGCTGGAAACAGTCGCGGCGACGCCGGGCGGCCGGCATTATCTCGCCCATGTCGAGGCCGTGATACCGGACGGGGTCTTGTTGCCTGGCAATACGGCGCTGCATTGGACGAGCGCTGCCATGCTGGTATCGGACCCGCCGGAAAAGGCATTTCTGCAGAAGCGCAACAACTGGGTCATGCGGGAGCTGATGCCGGTCCTGACATCGGCGCAGCATGGGGTCCGGGTGATTTCGCCCTATTTCATTCCCGGCGTGCAGGGGATCGCCGAAATCACGCGGATGGTTGCGCGGCAGGTCCGGGTCGAGGTTCTGACCAATTCGCTGGCCGCCACCGATGTCGCTGCAGTTCATGGTGCCTACGCCAATTACCGCAAGGCTCTGCTGAGGAGCGGAGCGGTCCTGTTCGAATTGAAAGCCACGCACGAAATCGGCGATCAGCAGCGGATGTCGCTGTTCGGGTCGCGCGGCGCCAGCCTTCACACCAAGGCGTTTACCGTCGATGGAAAGTCCGGGTTCGTCGGGTCAATGAATTTTGATCCGCGTTCGGCGTCGCTGAATACGGAAATGGGAGTGCTCTTTACTCACCCCGCTTTGGTCAGGGAGGTCGAGGCAATTTTCGATGCCGAAACCAGCCCGGAAAACAGCTTTCGCCTGTCGCTCGAAAAGGGACGCCTGCGCTGGCACGATCGCGAAGGCGATGAGGTGCGTGTCCTTCGCCGCGAGCCGGAAGCCGGCTTCTGGCGCCGCCTGATTGCCGGCGTCATCGGCATTCTGCCGATCGAATCGCAACTTTGATCCGCATTTACCGATTTTTCACTCAGAATGCACCAAAGCCTGTGTGGAAAAGCGGAAATGGCGGCCTGCACTCTATCCTGACCGTTAGAACTCGCTAAACCATCCTCTAGGCGCTTGGCGTGCAACGTTGCGGTTCGGGGCGTGTATTAACGTTATGAAGACTTCGCGACTTGAAGTCGGGTACTTGGACACTCTATGTATGGACAAGAGATATTCCCGATGATTCCCGGTGTGCAAAAGGGTTTGCGCGCCAGATTGACAAAGGTTTGACATGAGAAATCCCGTTGATACCGCTATGGCTCTGGTGCCGATGGTCGTTGAACAGACCAATCGCGGCGAGCGCTCCTACGATATCTTTTCGCGTCTCCTGAAAGAACGCATCATCTTTTTGACGGGGCCTGTCGAAGATCACATGGCGACGCTGATCTGCGCCCAGCTGCTGTTCCTCGAGGCGGAAAACCCGAAGAAGGAAATCGCCCTTTACATCAATTCGCCGGGTGGCGTCGTTACCGCCGGCATGGCGATCTACGACACGATGCAGTTCATCAAACCGGCTGTTTCGACGCTGTGCATTGGCCAGGCCGCATCGATGGGCTCGCTGCTTCTGGCCGCCGGCCACAAGGACATGCGTTTTGCCACGCCGAACGCCCGCATCATGGTTCACCAGCCGTCCGGCGGCTTCCAGGGGCAGGCTTCCGACATCGAACGGCATGCCCGCGATATCCTGAAGATGAAGCGCCGCCTCAACGAAGTCTACGTCAAGCACACGGGCCGGACCTATGAAGAGGTTGAACAGACGCTTGATCGTGACCACTTCATGACGGCGGACGAAGCCCTGAGCTGGGGTGTTGTCGACAAGGTCATCACGTCGCGTGAGGCCATGGAATCAACGCCGGACGCATAAATTCAAGCTTTTGTGTGCGGATAGATGCATTTGTGACACAATTGTAACTCTCATAGGGCTTTATCCGCAGGCCAAAGCCGTTAATATCGACCGTTAATGCTATGTTGAAGTTTGAAGTCCTAGCATTCGGTATTCGGTGGGAGATTCGTTGCTGCCGGACATCAAACATGGTTGTTTGAAGCCGGTTCGTACTCCCGAAAGCGCCGTCATTTTGCGCATGAAGGCGGAAAATGTGCGGAGCGGGTTGAGTAGTCCGTTTCACCTTGCCAGAGGTGTCCGGCGTGCTGGAAGGAAAGTGATATGAGCAAAGTCAGCGGTAGCAACGGCGGTGACTCCAAGAATACCCTATACTGCTCCTTCTGCGGAAAGAGCCAGCACGAGGTCCGCAAGCTGATTGCTGGACCGACGGTGTTCATCTGCGATGAATGCGTCGAACTCTGCATGGACATCATCCGCGAAGAGAACAAGACTTCGATGGTCAAGTCCCGCGATGGCGTTCCGACGCCGCAGGAGATCATCAAGGTTCTCGACGAATACGTCATCGGCCAGCAGCAGGCCAAGCGCATCCTGTCGGTTGCCGTCCACAATCATTACAAGCGTCTGGCGCATTCCGCGAAGGGAAGCGACATCGAGCTTGCAAAGTCGAACATCATGCTCGTTGGCCCGACCGGTTGCGGCAAGACCTACCTTGCCCAGACACTGGCCCGCATCATCGATGTCCCGTTCACGATGGCTGACGCCACGACACTGACCGAAGCCGGTTATGTCGGCGAAGACGTCGAGAACATCATCCTGAAGCTGCTCCAGGCTGCTGACTACAATGTCGAGCGGGCGCAGCGCGGTATCGTCTATATCGACGAAGTCGACAAGATTTCGCGCAAGTCCGACAATCCATCGATCACCCGTGACGTTTCGGGCGAAGGCGTGCAGCAGGCACTGTTGAAGATCATGGAAGGCACGGTCGCTTCCGTTCCGCCGCAGGGTGGCCGCAAGCATCCGCAGCAGGAATTCCTGCAGGTTGACACGACCAACATCCTGTTCATCTGCGGTGGCGCTTTTGCTGGTCTCGACAAGATCATCTCGGCGCGTGGCGAAAAGACCTCGATCGGCTTTGGCGCTTCGGTGAAGTCTCCGGAAGACCGCCGCGTCGGCGAAGTCTTGCGCGAACTGGAGCCGGAAGATCTGGTCAAGTTCGGCCTCATCCCGGAATTCATCGGCCGTCTGCCGGTTCTGGCAACGCTCGAGGATCTCGACGAGCCGGCACTGATCCAGATCCTGTCTGAGCCGAAGAACGCCCTGATCAAGCAGTACCAGCGCCTGTTCGAAATGGAAGACGTCGAACTGACCTTCCACGAGGATGCCCTGCGCGAAATCGCCCGCAAGGCGATCATCCGCAAGACCGGTGCGCGCGGCCTGCGCTCGATCATGGAAAAGATCCTGCTCGATACGATGTTCGAACTGCCGACCCTGGAAGGCGTTCGCGAAGTGGTCATCTCCGACGAGGTGGTCAAGGGATCTGCCCGTCCGCTCTACATCTACTCGGAGCGTTCCGAGGAAAAGGCCAACGTTTCGGCCTGACCGGATCGGAAGTTTTTTTAAAAGGCCCGCCATGTGCGGGCCTTTTTCATGCGTAGAGTTTCCGGTACGGCGTACACCGTGCCTGCCGGTCAGCGCGCCTAAGCAATAAGTGCAGGTCAGCCCTGCATATTCTGCGGATATCCATCGGTCGAAAGCTTGACCGCTGGATGTCACTGCGGGAGGAATATTCGCGAGAATCAGCGATTGCTAAAAGCGGATAACAACGCGATTATGTAACGATTCTGTGTCGATGTGTCCGGCACGAAGCGTGTGCGTTAACTCCTGCGGCAAGGCCCGCAACAGTCAGATGCCGTTTACTATCCGGCTACGCCGCCTCCCAGGTCGGTAGTCGGCGAAAGGGTTGAAAACAGACGTCACACACTCCACTTGACAGTGGAAAGAATGAGGACCGGAAGCGCCCTTGAACGCTTCGGGTAACGGGCCCGGAAACGGGACGGAAAGGAAATGACATGACGAGCAAAACGTCTCCGGCAATCGAGAGCGCGACCTATCCGGTGCTGCCGCTGCGCGACATCGTGGTATTCCCGCACATGATCGTGCCGCTGTTTGTTGGCCGTGAAAAATCGATCCGTGCGCTGGAAGAAGTCATGGGCACGGACAAGCAGATCATGCTTGCCACCCAGATCAACGCCAGCGACGACGATCCGGAACCAGGTGCGATCTATCAGATCGGCACTATCGCCAATGTGCTGCAGTTGTTGAAGCTGCCTGACGGCACCGTCAAGGTTCTGGTCGAAGGTCGCGCGCGCGCCGAGATCGACGGCTATACAGGCCGTGAAGAATTCTATGAGGCAATGGCACATCCGCTTTCCGAGCCGGAAGAAGATCCGGTCGAGATCGAAGCGCTGAGCCGTTCCGTGGTGTCGGAATTCGAGAGCTATGTGAAGCTCAACAAGAAGATTTCCCCGGAAGTCGTCGGTGCCGCCAGTCAGATCGAGGACTATTCGAAGCTGGCCGATACCGTCGCATCGCATCTCTCCATCAAGATCGTCGAAAAGCAGGAAATGCTTGAGACGACCAGCGTCAAGCTGCGCCTTGAAAAGGCGCTCGGCTTCATGGAAGGTGAGATTTCGGTTCTGCAGGTCGAAAAGCGCATCCGCTCGCGCGTCAAGCGCCAGATGGAAAAGACCCAACGCGAATACTACCTGAACGAACAGATGAAGGCGATCCAGAAGGAGCTTGGCGACGGCGAGGAAGGCCGCGACGAGATGGCCGAACTGGAAGACCGTATCTCCAAGACCAAGCTGTCCAAGGAGGCCCGTGAAAAGGCCGATGCGGAAGTCAAGAAGCTGCGCCAGATGAGCCCGATGTCGGCGGAAGCCACCGTCGTGCGCAACTATCTGGATTGGTTGCTGGGCATTCCGTGGTCGAAGAAGTCCAAGGTCAAGACCGATCTCAACCATGCTGAGCAGGTTCTCGATCTCGATCACTTCGGTCTCGACAAGGTCAAGGAACGGATCGTCGAGTATCTGGCGGTGCAGGCGCGCTCGCAGAAGATCAAGGGGCCGATCCTGTGCCTCGTCGGTCCTCCGGGTGTCGGCAAGACCTCGCTTGCCAAGTCGATCGCCAAGGCGACCGGCCGCGAATATATCCGCATGGCACTCGGTGGCGTTCGTGACGAAGCCGAAATCCGCGGTCATCGCCGCACCTATATCGGTTCGATGCCCGGCAAGGTCATCCAGTCGATGAAGAAGGCCAAGAAGTCCAACCCGCTCTTCCTGCTCGATGAAATCGACAAGATGGGCCAGGATTTCCGCGGCGATCCGTCGTCGGCGCTCCTGGAGGTGCTGGATCCGGAACAGAACTCGACGTTCATGGACCACTATCTGGAGGTCGAATATGACCTCTCGAACGTGATGTTCATCACCACGGCGAACACGCTGAACATTCCGGCGCCCCTGATGGACCGCATGGAAGTGATCCGGATTGCCGGTTACACGGAAGAGGAAAAGCTGGAGATCGCCAAGCGGCACCTGTTGCCCAAGGCAATCGCCGACCACGCTCTGCAGCCGAAGGAATTCTCGGTGACGGATGGTGCGTTGTCTGCGGTGATCCAGACCTATACCCGCGAAGCTGGCGTTCGCAGCCTGGAGCGTGAGCTGATGAAGCTCGCCCGCAAGGCTGTGACCGAGATCCTCAAGGGCAAGACCAGCAAGGTCGAAGTCACTGCCGAGAACATCAACGACTATCTCGGTGTTCCGCGCTATCGTCACGGCGAAGCCGAGCGTACCGATCAGGTCGGTGTCGTCACCGGTCTCGCCTGGACGGAAGTCGGCGGCGAGCTTCTGACGATCGAAGGCGTGATGATGCCCGGCAAGGGCCGCATGACGGTGACCGGCAACCTGCGCGACGTGATGAAGGAATCGATTTCGGCGGCGGCATCCTATGTCCGCTCGCGTGCGATCGACTTCGGCATCGAGCCGCCATTGTTCGACAAGAGCGACATCCATGTGCACGTGCCGGAAGGTGCTACACCGAAGGACGGTCCGTCCGCCGGTGTGGCCATGGCAACGGCGATCGTGTCGATCATGACCGGGATTGCCGTTAACAAGGACGTGGCGATGACGGGTGAAATCACCCTGCGCGGCCGTGTCCTGCCGATCGGCGGCCTGAAGGAAAAGCTGCTTGCAGCGCTTCGCGGCGGCATCAAGAAGGTGCTGATCCCGGAAGAAAACGCCAAGGATTTGGCGGATATTCCGGACAACGTGAAGAACCTCATGGAGATCATTCCGGTCTCCCATATCGGCGAGGTGTTGAGCCACGCGCTGGTACGGGTTCCGGTTGCGATCGAATGGGATCCTTCCAAGCAGGCGGCACCGATTGCAACGGCCGATCCGGCCGATGACGCCGGCGTGTCGATTGCCCACTAAGGGCTTGACTTGAACTTCAAGCAGTGCCTGCCGCAGGTTGCGTACTGATTTGGAGCAGAAACAGTGGAAGACCGGCATTTTTGCCGGTCTTTTTTATGTAAAACTCCGCGCAAAGCCTTGCATTCCATGGGATTCGGAGCGATTGGGTTTGCCAAGGCGGGGGGCGCGCGTATGCTTCCCTCGGCTTGAAAATTGAGTCGTTTCGAACCAGTATTGAAAGGGGTGGAAACATGAACAAGAATGAGCTCGTGTCCGCAGTTGCCGAGAAGGCCGGACTCTCGAAGACAGATGCATCTTCTGCAGTTGATGCAATCTTCGACGTTATCCAGGCAGAACTGAAGAACGGCGGCGACGTTCGCCTCGTTGGCTTCGGCAACTTCTCGGTCAGCCGCCGCGAAGCATCGAAGGGTCGCAACCCGTCCACCGGCGCAGAAGTCGATATCCCTGCCCGCAACGTGCCGAAGTTCTCGGCCGGCAAGGGTCTCAAGGACGCCGTGAACTAAGTTTCATGTTTCGTCTGCAGCACCGTGGTGAAAACGCCAACGGTTCGATAGCAGGTTGATTTGAGGCCCGGGTTTTTCCTGGGCCTCTTTTCATTTGCGGACGCGTTTCGCCATCGGTTCGTGCCCAATGTCTAATCTGTTCATCCTGTCATGCGCCTGTTACAGAGCGCGATCAAAACCCCCCGGTATCCGATTTACCAAGGGGGTTTATCATGAAGAGATTTTCGTTGACTGCGGCACTCGCCGCAGCGCTGGCCGCCTCGACGGCATCCGTGGCTCTCGCCGAGCCGGTCTTCAACCGTATCGCGTCCTTCGCGGTCGCCGACAACCTGCCTGAGGGCAAGGACAAGGCGACGCCGACTTCGGCCGAAATCATCGCCGCTTCCGAAGACGGCAATACGCTTGTTTACTCCGACAGCCCGAACAAGGCGATCGGCATCATCGACATCACCGACGCCAAGGCTCCGAAGGCAGCCGGTTCTGTCACCTTCGAAGGCGAGCCGACGTCAGTCGCGGTTGCCTCGGGCAAGGCGCTTGTCGCCGTCAACACGCGCGAAAGCTTCGTCAAGCCGTCGGGCCTCATCGCCCAGGTCGACCTCGCTTCGAAAAAGATCGACACGACCTGCGATCTCGGTGGTCAGCCGGACTCGATCGCGCTGAACAAGGACAGGACGATCGCTGCCATCGCCATCGAGAACGAGCGCGATGAAGAGGTCAATGACGGCGACCTGCCGCAGATGCCGGCCGGTGATCTTGTTCTCCTGTCGCTCAAGGATGGCATGGTCGATTGCGGTTCGATCAAGCATGTCACGCTGACCGGTCTCGCCGACGTGGCTGGCGAAGATCCGGAACCGGAATTCGTTTCCTTCAACAACCTCGACGAAGTTGCCCTCACGCTGCAGGAAAACAACTATGTCGTCATCATCGACGGCAAGACCGGTACGGTGAAGTCGCACTTCTCCGCCGGAACCGTCAGCCTCGAAGGTGTCGACACCAAGAAGGACGGTGCGCTGAAGTTCACCGGCGAGATGAAGGACGTTGCCCGCGAGCCTGACGCCGTGAAGTGGCTGGATGACAACCGCCTCGTCGTTGCCAATGAAGGTGACTGGAAGGGTGGCGCGCGCGGCTTCACCATTTTCAGCAAGGACGGCAAGGTTCTCTATGAGAACGGCGCGGGCTTTGAGCGCGAGATCGCCAAGATCGGCCATTACCCGGACAAGCGCAACAAGAAGGGTGTCGAGCCGGAGGGCTTGGAAGTCGCCAAGTTCGGTGACGACAACCTGTTCTTCGTTCTGGCAGAGCGCGCCTCCATCGTCGGGGTCTACAAGGACACCGGCGCAGAGCCTGAACTTCTCCAGCTTCTGCCGTCCGGCGTAAGCCCGGAAGGTGCCGTGGCCATCCCGGGCCGCAATCTTCTGGCGACCGCCAACGAAGTTGACCTCGTCGAAGACGGCGGCGCACGCTCGCATGTGATGCTTTATGAGCGCGCGGAAGGCGAGGCGGCCTATCCGCAGATCGTCTCCACCGAAAAGGACGGAGAGCTGATCGGTTTTGGCGCGCTTTCGGGCCTCGCACCGGTCAAGGACAAGCCGGGCATGCTCCTTGCCGTCAACGATTCTTTCTACGCTTCGCAGCCGACCATCTTCACGATCGACGCGACCGCCAAGCCGGCGAAGATCGTCGATGCACTGCGCATCACCCGCAACGGTGCTGCAGCTCAGAAGCTCGATAGCGAAGGTGTGACGCCCGATGGCGAAGGCGGCTATTGGCTGGCCAACGAAGGCGATGCCGACAAGCTCTACTCGCATGCCATCATTCATGTGACGGCGAAGGGCGAGATCGATAAGGAAATCGCCATTCCTGCCGAACTGCGCGCTCACGAAAAGCGCTTTGGCTTCGAAGGCATCACCAGCGTCGGTGAAGGCGACGACATGACGCTGTGGATGGCCGTGCAGCGCGAATGGGGCGATGACGAGAAGGGTTTTGTGAAGCTGGTTTCCTACAAGCCTTCGTCGAAGGAATGGGGCGCTGTGCGCTACCCGCTCGAAAAGACGGAAAGCGGTTGGGTCGGCCTGTCCGAAATCACGGCTCATGGCGACTATGCCTATATCATCGAGCGCGACAACCTGATCGGCCAGGCTGCCAAGCTGAAGAAGCTGTACCGCGTGGCTCTTGCAGATCTGAAGCCAGCCAAGCTCGGCGGCGACCTGCCGGTCGTCAAGAAGGAAGAGGTTCGCGACTTCATCCCTGACCTGAAGGCCACCAACGGTTACGTCGTCGACAAGGTCGAAGGCTTTACCGTCGATGCGGCCGGCAACGGTTTCGTGGTCACCGACAATGACGGTGTCGATGATTCCTCGGGCGAAACCCTGTTCTTCTCGATCGGTACGATGAACGCGATGTAATCGCTTAAGTCCTGGAAACGGAAAAGGCCGGAGCATGATGCTCCGGCCTTTTCTATTTGGTCTGTTCGCAGGCAAAAGGCTGTGGCGAGCGGGACGTTTATTCGGCGGCCTTGCTGCCAGCCTCTTCGGTTTCCTTGCGTTTGCGAATCTCTTCCGCCTTGACCACAAGCCGGCTGACGATGTCGTGCATCTGGTCGAGCTGCTGATCGTCAAGCGCCGAGAAGATTTCCTCGATCAGTTGCTTGCGCGGATGTTCGGCGGCTTCCAGAACGACGCGTCCGACATCGGTGATCGACACGATCTTTGCCCGGCGGTCTTCCGGATCCGGTTTGCGCACCACCAGCTTGTCGCGTTCCAACCCGTCGATGGCTTCCGTCACCGTCCGCGGCGCAAAATTCAGCGCGCCGGCGATATCAGTCGACCGGCAGGGACCAAGCTTGCTGAGGAAAAACAGGAATTTGCTGCGCGCCAACGACACGCCTTCCTCCGTCATCGATTCGTTGATGAGGCGGTGAACGCGATGGTAAAGCTCAAAGAGCTTGTCGGAGACTTCGAATGTGGATTTCATGATGTTTCATATGGATATTGTGAGGGGCCATGTCAAATGACGGTATTGTTAGCGTTATAGTCAAGTCTAATTCGGGACCCTTGCGCCAAGGTCCCGCATTTCCCCAATAATGTTGCTGTGTTGAAAGCGCTGAATAGACCCTGCGGCGAGGCATGTGTGGCATTGACGCAAGGCCGGACGGCAGGCCATGGTCCGCCATGCCCTTTCGTTTTGTCCATACCGCCGATCTTCATCTCGATTCACCCTTGCGCAGTCTTGCGTTGAAAAATCCGGAACTTGCGGCACTGGTACGCGGTGCGACCCGCACC
The DNA here is from genome assembly GCF_001424965.1 of Rhizobium sp. Root1204. NCBI lineage: Bacteria > Pseudomonadati > Pseudomonadota > Alphaproteobacteria > Hyphomicrobiales > Rhizobiaceae > Rhizobium > Rhizobium sp. Root1204. The sequence goes on along the minus strand of NZ_LMCZ01000004.1, from coordinate 91,433 downwards.
GCCCTTGCAAGGATCGTAGACCTGTGCCTGGCAGAGAGTGTCGATGCCCTGCTGATCGCTGGCGATCTCTACGACGGATCCCAGACATCGATGAACACGGCGCTCTATTTGTCGAGCGAACTGCGCCGGTTGGAGGCGGCGGGGATCAGCGTGTTCCTCATTCGCGGCAACCACGATTCGCAGTCGGCAATGACCCGCGAGCTGACCTTTCCGTCCAATGTGCATGTGTTCGCTGGCCGGGCAAAGCCGGTGCTTGCCAAATCTCTCGGCGATGGCCGTGGCGTCCATATCCACGGCATCAGTTTTGCCAATCCGCATGCGCCTGACAGCCTCTTGCCATCCTTCCAGCCGCCGGTTGCCGATGCCGTCAATATCGGCATGCTGCACACCAGCCTTGCCGGTACGCCGGGCCATGATCCCTATGCGCCGACAAACGTGGCCGAACTGGCGCGACACGGTTTTGATTATTGGGCGCTCGGCCATGTCCACATGCGGCAGGTTCACTGTGAGAACCCGTTGGTCGTCATGCCTGGCATGCCGCAGGGGCGTGACATCAACGAGGCGGGGCCGAAGACAGTGACACTGGTTACCATCGGTGATGATGGTGTACTGGGGTACCGCGAGCATCCAATCGGACAGGCGGTATTCGAGCGTGTTGCGATCGACCTGACCGGCGTACAGGACTGGCGGCAAATGCTGGAGAGGGTAGGCGAAACTCTGCCGTCGCTCCGGAACGGGGCCGATGCTGACCATCTCATCCTCAGAATCTCACTGACCGGTACAACGCCGCTGGTCTGGAAGCTCAGGCGTGATCCCGATTTCCTCTTGGCCGAAATCACCAATCTTGGCGCCGGTCTCAATGGGTGCTGGATTGAGAAAGTCGATATCGATTGCCGGGGCATGGACGCAGAAACGACCTTGACCGGCCCTGACCCGGTGGAGGAACTGGCCAGCCTGATCCGCACCGACGTACTGACGTCCCACGCCTTTCGCCAGGAAGCCAGCGCAGTGCTCGATGAACTGTTGCTGCAGTTGCCGCGCGAATTGCGCGAAAGCCTGGCCGGGGACGAGAAGGCGGCCGTGCGGTTGGCCGAAACTGTCGCTCTTGCCGGCAGTGATGATGTGCTTGCCTATCTGCATGGCAGTGATGCGGGGGCCGATCTCTGATGCGTCTTAACCGTCTCGATCTGCTTCGCTATGGAAAATTCACCGGCCGCAGTCTGAATTTCGGCGACGCACGCCCCGGACATGCAGATTTTCATCTCGTCTACGGCCCGAACGAGGCGGGAAAATCAACGCTGTTTTCCGCTTTCCTCGATCTGCTGTTCGGCATCGAGCGGCTGAGCGGCTACGGTTTTCTGCATCCCTATGCGACCATGCGGGTCGGCGGCGTCATCGAGACCGGGGGCAGGGTGCATTCCGTCTCGCGGGTAAAGCGCAATCAGAACTCTCTGTTGGGGCCTGACGACCAGCCGCTGCCGGACAACCTGTTTTCAGCGGCCCTGGGTTCGATCGACCGGGCGACCTATCAGATGATGTTTTCGCTCGATGACGACAGCATCGAAAAGGGCGGCGAAAGTATCCTGAAAAGTGAAGGGGAGCTTGGCGCCCTGTTGTTTTCGGCCAGCTCCGGCTTGCCGGACAGCAGCGCCATCTTATCCGGGTTGAAAGCTCAGGCGGATGCTTTCTACAAGCCGCAGGGCCGGAAACATAAGCTGGCGGAGTTGAAAGCTGAGCTTGAGGCACTGAAGGACGAGAAAGCCGCCATCGATATCAACGCCCGCGAATTTGCCGCTTTGCGCAAGGTGCGCGACGCAGCTGCCGAGCGGCATGATGCCTCCGCAAAGGCACGGGCTGAACTGCGCGTGTCTCTCGATCACGCCCGCGACCGCATCGAAGCGCTGCCGATTCTCGCCCGATTGCGCGGCCAGCGTTCCGAGCTTGCTGCTTTCGCCGACCTGCCGGAGCCACCAGCCGCCTGGCATGCCCTTTTGCCGCAATTGCAGCGTGAGGAAACCACAATCGACGCCCGGTTGGTGCAGCTGGACGCCGATATCGACCGCAGAGCCGCTGAAGTTATTGCCATCGAGCGGGATGAGGCGGTGCTGGCGCTGGCTGGGGATATCCGCGATCTGGAAAATTCAGGTCTGGAAGCCCGCCACCGGACGGCTGCCAGCGATATGCCGAATCGGCTTGACGAGCGTGCCAAGATCGCCGCCGACATTGCTGTCCGTGTCGGTCGCCTCGAGCGGGCTGACATGCCTGATGCCGCTGCACTCATCCTGCCCGCCGCGATCGCCGGCCGGCTGCAAGATCTGGCACAGAAGCATGCCGCGCTGAACGAGCGGCTGGATGCTGCCCTGCGGGAAAAGACGCTTTCCGAGGCGGAAAATGCGGAAGCGCTCAAGGTTCAGGCGGCACTTGTGTCCGGCGGCTCTTCGCAGGGCGGGGAACCCGCTGCTTTGACTGACATGTTACGGACTCTGCGTCAGAATGATTGCCTGCTGCGGCAGCAGACGGCCAACCGTCAGATCGCAGCGCTGGAAGACCTCCTGGCTGACAAGCTTGCAACGCTGTCGCCCGCTTCGTTCGACGCTGATAGCCTGACGGTCATTTCCGTCCCCGAGGAAACCGACCTTGCCGAATGGACGGAGCGGCGGGCAACGCTGACGGAACAGCTGAAGCGGCTTGACGACCGTATTGCCGAAGAGGCGGCGCTGACGGCTGGCGATGAAGCCAAGCTTCACGAATTGACACGGACAGGCGGCTTTACTGCCGACGATGCCGCCTTGACGCTGCGCCAGGAGCGCGACCGTGCCTGGCAGGCGCATGCGGCACAACTGGACGCTGACAGCGCCCGCGTTTTCGAAAACGTGCTCAAGAAGGACGACGAGGCAGCGGCCCTCAGGCTGGCGCATTCGCAGGACCTTGCGCAGGCAAGGGGACTTTCGCTCTCCGTCGCCGAGCGTAACGGCAAGCTTTTGGCGTTCCGTCAGCAACATGAGGCGGCGCATGCCGCGATTGCCGCGCTAAGGTCGGAGATTTCGGCTGCAGCTGTTGAATGTGGATTGCCCGAGAATACCAAGCTGAACCAGCTGGTGGCGTGGCTTGGGCGGCGGGTGGCGGCGCTTGAGGTGCGTAACCAGCTGCGCACAGCCCAGCAGGACGCGCGGCTTGCCGTGGCGGATGAAGCCAAGGCCATGCAGCGACTGACAGAGGTGCTGGAGCACGGCGGTGTGGTGAAGGGCATGCCGGCGCGGTTGGAGGATGCGATTGCTTTTGCCGAGCATATTATCCACGATCTGCAATCCGCCCACCGGGCGCATGTCACGGCTGCGGAAACGGTGGAGCGGGCCGGGGCTGCGCTGCGCTTGCGCACGGCCGCATGGTCGGCCGCTTCCGAGGACATGGCGGAGTGGAGCACGCGTTGGCAGGAGGCTATTGGTGCCACGTGGCTCGCCGAGGCAACAACGCCCTTGTCGCCACAGGAGATTACGCCTGTCCTGACAATCCTTCAGGATCTGGACAAACTGATCCAGCGCAAGGCTGATCTCGATCATCGAATCGATGGCATGCGAAAAGATCAACTGGCCTTCGCAACCATTGTCCGGACGCTGGCTGAAAAACTTGCCATCGCAGTATCGGATGAACCGCTCCTCGTTGTTCAGACGATTCGCGACCGGTTGGCCGGTGCCGAGCGGCAGGAAACGTTGTTCCGGCGTCTTTCGGACGAGAATGATGCTCGCATCGCGGAAAGGCGGGCGCTGGGCGAATCGCGCGAACGCCACGACGCACAGAAGCGCGGCATGCTGGATCTGTTCGACAGCAGCTCGCTGCTGGAAGTCGGCGCCCATCTGGAAACGGTCAAGGCGCGTCAGCGACTGCGCGAGCGGATTGCCGAGGCTGAGGCCGATCTGGCCGCCCGGCTTGGTGTTGGACGTGCCGATGAAGCGGAAATGCTGCTGAGTGCCGTCGACGCAGACGGCCTACGGCTGGAAATGGCGGCCTTGCAGGCCCGGTTTGAACAGGCCGAGCGCGACGGTGCCGAATTGCATGCTGAACGGCGCGATGCCGAAAGGGCGCTGGCGGCCATCGGTGGCGGCGATGCAGCGGCCCATATCGAGGAAAAGCGCCGCACGGTGCTGGCGGAGATCGAGGAGCGCGCGACCGCCTATCTGCGGCTGCGCATGGGCATTCTGGCTGGTGAAACGGCGCTCAGGCTCTACCGCGAGCGTCATCGCAGCGCGATGATGCGCCGGGCGTCAACGGCGTTCAGCGTCATCAGCGGCGGTGACTATGTAGGGCTGACGACACAGGCCGAGAAGGGCGAGGAATTCTTGATCGCCAATGCTGCCGGTGGTGGATCGAAACTGGCGCGCGATCTTTCCAAGGGCACCCGCTTCCAGCTCTATCTGGCGCTGCGCATGGCCGGCTATCACGAGATCGCCACGACACGCGAATCGCTGCCTTTCATCGCCGATGACATCATGGAGACCTTCGACGATGGACGTGCCGGGCACGCCTTTTCCTTGATGGCGGAAATGGCAGGGGTTGGGCAGGTGATTTATCTGACCCATCATCAGCATCTCTGCGACATCGCCCGCACGGCCTGCCCGGACGTAACGATCCATACGCTGTGATTGTGGAGTTTGCTGAAGCGTGGTCTCGGATGTGACGGGGAGACATTGGGCCGGAACGCGCTATGTTCCGCCTATTAGTGACGTCCGCCGGATGGCGGCAAATATCAGGGAGCCTATCGCCATGGAGATCAAAGCTTGCGGATCGCGCCCATCCGTTCGCCCACCGGCAGATTATTTTACCGGCAACGTTCGGCAGGACCCGATACATGATGCGCCGGAGCCGGCCCGCATGCGCTGCGTGTCCGTCACCTTCGAGCCGGGAGCAAGAACGGCCTGGCACACTCATCCGCTCGGTCAGACGCTGTTCGTTACATCCGGTAGTGGCCTTGCCCAGACCTGGGGTGAGCCGGTTCGCGCAATCAAGGCGGGGGATACCGTCTGGTTTCCGCCGGGTGAAAAGCACTGGCACGGCGCCACTGCCACGACCGGCATGACCCATATCGCCATCCAGGAAGCGCTTGACGGCAAGGCGGTCGACTGGATGGAACTGGTGAGCGAAGAACAATACCAATCGGCGTGATGCGTCCCGGCACGCGCAGAACAAAACCAGGCCGACGATTCTTGCCGTTTCCGCGTTGCAATAGGCGGGAGAACACAGCTATCTGAAGACGAAGGTTTACGTCGCGGGAGCATGCGCCCGCAGACTGCCGCTGAAGGGTTCCGCCGATGTACAATTTTCATGTTGGGCAAAAGGTCGTCTGCATCGACGACAAGTTCAAGAACGTCTCGATCGATCAGGGCATCCGCAAAGGCCAAATCTATACGATTCGCTGGGTCGGGCCTTACAAGCATTACATCGATGGGGAATTCATCGGTGTGAAACTGGCCGAAATCCACCGGGGCAATGACGACGGGCCGGAAGGGTATGGCGCCGCCGACATGCCCTATCGCGCGACGCGGTTTCGGCCCTTGCTCAGGGACCGTCTGTCGGCGCTGAAAAACCTCCTGGCGCCGACGCCGAAGGGCGAAAAGCCCTATTTGCCGGACGCTCCGGAAGAACCCAAGCGCAAGGCGCCGGTCCGGAAAAAGGAAGAGGTTTAGCCAGCGACAGCGTCGCGCCTTGGATTTCAGGCCGTGAAATTCGTCCGCGAAGGCGGGCGGATTTAGTTGGGGTCGACGATTTGCTCCCTGCGCACGAGCCTCAGAGAGCGGTCAGGCTGGATGATGTAGGTTTCCTCGGCGCGCTTGCCATATTGGTCGTTCAGCTGGTGATGAAGGACGCTGCCGACCGGGGCTTTGGTCAACTTGGTTGCCGGCTGGCCGCCATAGGTGATGCTGCCAGGGATAGGGCTTATTTCGGGCATGGCGTTACAGGCAGTAAGGCCTGCAGCAAGCGTCGCTGCCAGAATTGCTTTCCTCATGTGATATTTCCCTCTTAACGCCTCGATACCCAGTCCCGGCTGTCCAGTCCGTGGAGGGGCAGGCTCCTTAATTTTGCTCGCCACAGATGGCAACGCCTCTGCCATATGGCAAGAGGCTCTGATGCTGCTGTTTAAGGAAACGCGCAAAAACACCCGGATGGAGGGATGCTGTCAAATTTAGATGAAAAGAAAATGGTGGGCGATGAGAGACTCGAACTCCCGACATCCTCGGTGTAAACGAGGCGCTCTACCAACTGAGCTAATCGCCCTTCGCGAAGCAGAAGCAGTGTCTGCCGCGTCGGTGGCCGTGATCTATGCGTATCGGCGGAAAACCGCAAGAGCGGATTGGAAGATTTTTTCGTTTTTTTTTCAAAGTCCCGGTATCGCTGGCTGTCGCCTGACAAATCGGATGTGGAAAACCGGCATTGCTACTGTGGAGACAAAAAGGGGAAGGGCGGCGGGACAAATTATGATCGAAACGGAGGTGCGTTGGTTGCTCCTGTGAAATTTTGAAGGACGCTTTTTCGAGCCTGTGGAAACAATTCGATGGCTGTCACTGTTTTGTCTCCAAACCTGCTTGACACCCAAAGACGAACCTCGTAGTTAGCCGCTCATCGAAACGGCCTAGCCGCTTCGAGCGGATGCAAAAGCATCTGGACGACTTGAAATGAAATGCGCGGGTGTAGCTCAGTTGGTTAGAGTGCCGGCCTGTCACGCCGGAGGTCGCGGGTTCGAGCCCCGTCACTCGCGCCATTTCAAGAATAGCAGTTTCTGCTTATGTCCGGGTGGTTTGTACTATAATGCGCGGGTGTAGCTCAGTTGGTTAGAGTGCCGGCCTGTCACGCCGGAGGTCGCGGGTTCGAGCCCCGTCACTCGCGCCATTTTCCGCTAAGATTTCAAATGCAAGTGTGATTTGAAAGCCGACGGGACCTCAGGTCCCGGTCGGTTCTTGCCGTCTTTTGACATGCGCGGGCGGCCGCATGAAGCTCGCATTTCCGCATGACGGCGGGGGAAGGGGCAGCCCACGATTCCTTCACGGTACGCAAATCTTCCGCTGCACCTTTGCGGGTAATGACGAAATTTGCGGCGGATGCCTATCGGGCAGGCCGGCCTCCCGCTATGCTAATGACGGGCCATCGTGATCAGGTGTTGATAGAGCGCGGCTTCACATAGATATGCGCTTCGATCGCCGCGGCGATCAGATCCTGCCGGACAAGTTCGGGCGGTTGTTTCCCTCGAAACGAATCGAGGCAGGTCATAACCGCCAGCTTGTAGCTGGGTCCACGCTTCTTCGGCCACTTGTTGAGCAGAAGGTCTGCGGCTTCCAGCGAGCTGGAGACGGTGATCACGTCTTGACGGTCGTTCAATTCGAATAAAACACTCTCATGCCAGGGAATATCGTCCATGAGCCGTCCCTCTATTAGGGTGATGTTGCCTATACAAGCTTGCGTGAAGGTTGTGTTTGTTCTTCAGGGTTGCGAAATGCGCTAAAGACAGCCTTCGGTGTTGCGCGGTCAGCCGTGGATTTTCGGGCGGAAGTGGGGCGGGCTCCATCGCCACCCATGCAAAACGCGGATAGGGGCCATGCAGTCTTGTTGCAGCTCCCGTTGGTCCGCCAGGTACGCTTTCATTGCTCCCGTCCGGGGTTTCTGCCTTCTGATTTCAATCGATTTTAGCGAGCGCGACCATATGTCCCCGGCGTTGCGGCGCAAGGGCTTGGCGCTCTGTCTTGCAAAGGGCTGCCGCGATTCCCCGGTATTTGCGCCTGCCCACCGGAGATGCTAGCTTTTGGCCGGTCTTCATTCCCGCGACACAAGGGGGTGAAAACCGTTCTCAAGGCTTGCACAGCGGCGCTGGCTGCGCTAACCACTTTGGCGTTGCAACATATTTTTCGGCCTGTGAGCCTTTGTTTTGCGCTTCTCCAGCGCGCCTCGCAGGCAGGGACGGATACAATGACAGATCTTCTCGGCTCCTACATTCCGATCGCGATTTTCATCGGTATATCGCTGGTTATCGGGCTGGCGCTGCTGATCGCGCCGTTCGCCGTCGCCTACAAGGCGCCTGACGACGAAAAGCTTTCGGCCTACGAATGCGGCTTTAATGCCTTCGATGACGCCCGCATGAAATTCGATATCCGATTCTATCTCGTGTCGATTCTCTTCATCATCTTCGATCTTGAAGTGGCGTTCCTGTTTCCCTGGGCGGTATCGTTCAAGGATATGGGCTGGTTCGGCTTCTTCTCGATGATGTCGTTCCTCGGGGTGCTGACCATCGGCTTTATCTATGAATGGAAGAAGGGAGCGCTGGAATGGAACTGACATCCAGCACGACGCTCGTTGCGCCAAAGCCGAAGGGGATCGTGGATCCCTCAACCGGCCAGCTGATCGGTAGCAACGACAAGTATTTCGGCGAGATCAACAATGAGCTTGCCGACAAGGGCTTTCTGGTCACGTCGACCGACGAACTGATCAACTGGGCCCGGACCGGCTCGCTGATGTGGATGACCTTCGGTCTGGCCTGCTGCGCTGTCGAAATGATGCAGATGTCGATGCCGCGTTACGATGCGGAGCGCTTTGGCTTTGCACCGCGCGCTTCACCGCGTCAGTCTGACGTGATGATCGTCGCCGGTACGCTGACCAACAAGATGGCTCCGGCTCTGCGCAAGGTCTATGACCAGATGCCTGAGCCGCGTTACGTCATCTCGATGGGGTCCTGCGCCAACGGTGGCGGGTACTATCACTATTCCTATTCGGTAGTGCGCGGCTGTGACCGCGTTGTGCCGGTCGATATTTATGTGCCGGGCTGTCCTCCCACGGCAGAAGCGCTCCTTTATGGTGTGCTCCTGCTGCAGAAGAAGATCCGCCGCACAGGCACGATCGAACGGTAAGGGCAGGGGACTTGAACATGAGTGAAGCCCTGAATGGACTTGCTACTTACATTCGCGAAACACGCGGTGCGTTGATTTCGGATGCCGTCATCAGCTATGGCGAACTGACGCTGACATCCACGGCCGACAACCTGATCGCGCTTCTGACGTTCCTGCGTGACGATGCCCGCTGTGGCTTCGTTAACTTTACGGATATTTGCGGCGTCGATTGGCCGCAGCGTCCGGACCGGTTCGACGTTGTCTATCACATGCTGTCGCCGAAGCAGAACCTGCGCATCCGCGTCAAGGTTGCGACCGGAGAAGATCAGCCGGTGCCCTCGGCCTGCGCCGTTTACCCCGGCGCTGACTGGTTCGAGCGGGAAGCCTACGATATGTACGGCATCCTCTTTACCGGCCATCCGGACCTGCGCCGTATCCTGACCGACTACGGTTTTGAAGGCTATCCGCTGCGCAAGGACTTCCCGACGACCGGTTTCGTCGAGGTTCGTTATAATGATGAAGTCAAGCGCGTCGTCTATGAGCCCGTCGAACTGAAGCAGGAATTCCGCAATTTCGATTTCATGTCGCCCTGGGAGGGAACGGATTACGTTCTGCCTGGCGATGAAAAAGCAAACGCGAAGTGAAATGAAGGCCGAGGGCTCGCGAACATGCGGGCTTGTCAGGCTTGGAGCAAGCGGCAATGAACGAACATAACGTCCGCAATTTTAACATCAATTTCGGACCACAGCACCCTGCGGCGCACGGCGTTTTGCGGCTTGTTCTCGAGCTTGACGGCGAAATCGTCGAGCGTGTCGATCCGCATATCGGTCTTCTGCATCGCGGTACCGAAAAGCTGATCGAGACCAAGACCTATCTGCAGGCTGTGCCCTATTTCGACCGGCTCGACTATGTCGCGCCGATGAACCAGGAACACGCCTATGCGCTGGCGGTCGAGAAGCTGACGGCGACGGAAGTGCCGATCCGCGGCCAGCTGATCCGTGTTCTCTACTCGGAAATCGGCCGTATCCTGTCGCATCTCTTGAACGTTACGACACAGGCCATGGACGTCGGCGCGTTGACGCCGCCGCTCTGGGGCTTTGAAGAGCGTGAAAAGCTGATGGTGTTTTACGAGCGTGCCTGCGGCGCACGCATGCACTCGGCCTATTTCCGTCCGGGCGGCGTCCACCAGGACCTGCCGCACGAGCTGGTCGAAGATATCGGCAAGTGGATCGATCCGTTCCTGAAGACCGTTGACGATATCGACGAACTTCTGACGGGCAACCGCATCTTCAAGCAGCGCAACGTCGATATCGGCGTCGTGACGTTGGATGATGCCTGGGCCTGGGGTTTTTCCGGCGTTATGGTTCGTGGATCCGGCGCCGCTTGGGACCTGCGTAAGTCGCAGCCCTATGAATGCTACGCTGACATGGATTTCGACATTCCGATCGGCAAGAATGGCGACTGCTTCGACCGCTACCTGATCCGCATGATCGAAATGCGCGAATCGGCCAAGATCATGCGCCAGTGCGTCAACCGTCTTCTGGGCGATGCCAAGGTCGGACCGGTGTCGTCGCTTGACGGCAAGATCGTGCCGCCGAAGCGTGGCGAGATGAAGCGGTCGATGGAAGCGTTGATCCACCATTTCAAGCTCTACACCGAAGGCTATCACGTGCCGGAGGGCGAGGTTTATGCGGCCGTCGAAGCGCCGAAGGGCGAATTCGGCGTCTACCTGATCTCCGACGGCACCAACAAGCCGTATCGCTGCAAGATCCGCGCCCCGGGCTACGCCCATCTTCAGGCCATGGATTACATCTGTCGCGGCCACCAGCTGGCGGACGTTTCCGCCATTCTCGGCTCGCTCGATATCGTGTTCGGCGAGGTTGATCGTTGATGCGCAGGATGGTCCTGACAGTTTTGGCCTCGATGCTTGCTGCGGCGCCTGCATTTGCGCAGGAAACCGCGCCGAAGTCCGGCGAACCTGCGATGAGCGGTTCGTCGGGTAGCGGCATGGGCAGGCTTCTGAGCCAGGGCTACGAGATCAGGGCCGCAGTGCCGAACGGCACGCGCTACATCGTATTTTTACAAAAAGACCAGTCAGCCTATGCCTGCGAATTCGTCACCCTGACGACATCGCGGTGCGGTTCGATTAACTGATAAGGTGCGGGAAGAATGTCCGTTCGTCGACTAGCCGAAGAAAACGTCCAGCCAGCGGCCTTTGCGTTCAGCAAGGAAAACGCGGTCTGGGCCAAGGCCACGATCAAGAAATATCCGAAGGGCCGCGAGCAATCTGCGGTCATTCCGCTTTTGATGCGGGCGCAGGAGCAGGATGGCTGGGTCACCAAGGCGGCGATCGAAAGCATCGCCGACATGCTGACCATGCCCTATATCCGTGTACTTGAAGTCGCGACCTTCTACACCCAGTTCCAGCTGAAGCCGGTCGGCACGCGCGCGCACGTCCAGGTGTGCGGAACGACGCCGTGCATGCTGCGCGGCTCGGAAGACCTGATCAGCCTGTGCAAGAAGCGCATTCACCCCAATCCGCTGACGCCGAACGAATCCGGCACGCTGTCCTGGGAAGAAGTCGAATGTCAGGGGACCTGCGTCAACGCCCCGATGGTGATGATCTTCAAGGACACCTATGAAGACCTGACGGTTCCGCAGCTGGAATACATCATCGACCGTTTCGACGCAGGCAAGGGCGCCGACGTCAAGCCGGGCCCGCAGATCGACCGTATCTTCTCGGCTCCCGTCGGTGGACTGACCACGTTGCTCACCCCGGAAAAGAAGCCGGCAGCGCCGCGCGCCAAGAAGGCCAGCGATGACGCCGCCGTCAGCGTGCCGCCATCGAACGCCGCCCGCCCGAAAACGGATGCTCCGGAAACCGATCCAGCATTGAAGACGCCGGCGACGGCAAAGTCCGAATCCGCTGCGAATGACAAGGTTTCCGGCGAGACCAAGGCTGAAGGCGGCGCTTCTGCAAAGCCGTCGCTCGAGGACAAGAATCGTCCTGCAGGCATTGCCAAGCCGGATGCTCCGGATGACCTGAAACTGATCTCCGGCGTTGGCCCGAAGATCGAAGGTACGCTCCACGAACTCGGCATCTTCACCTTCACGCAGGTTGCGGGCTGGAAGAAGGCCGAACGCGAATGGGTGGACGGCTATCTGAATTTTAAGGGCCGCATCGAACGGGACGATTGGGTCAAGCAGGCCGAGGCGCTGGCCAAGGGCGGCGAAGCCGAATACATCAAAGTTTTCGGCAAGAAGCCGCGATAAGTTAGGTGAACCATGCTCGACGATAAAGATCGCATTTTTACCAATATCTACGGCCTTCATGACAAATCGCTCAAGGGCGCCATGAGCCGTGGCCACTGGGATGGCACCAAGCAGATCCTGGAAAAGGGACGTGACTGGATCATCAACGAGATGAAGGCTTCCGGCCTTCGTGGCCGTGGTGGTGCTGGCTTCCCGACAGGCCTGAAGTGGTCCTTCATGCCGAAGGAAAGCGACGGCCGCCCGCATTATCTCGTCGTCAACGCCGACGAATCCGAGCCCGGTACCTGCAAGGACCGTGACATCATGCGCCACGATCCGCATACGCTGATCGAAGGCTGCGTGATCGCGAGCTTCGCCATGGGTGCGCATGTCGCCTATATCTATGTGCGCGGCGAATATATCCGCGAGCGTGAAGCGCTGCAGGCGGCGATCGACGAATGCTATGATGCCGGTCTTCTCGGCATCAACAACAAGCTTGGCTGGGACATGGACATCTACGTCCATCACGGCGCCGGCGCCTATATCTGCGGCGAGGAAACGGCACTGCTCGAAAGCCTCGAAGGCAAGAAGGGGCAGCCGCGCCTGAAGCCGCCGTTCCCGGCCAACATGGGCCTCTATGGCTGCCCGACGACGGTCAACAACGTCGAGTCGATCGCCGTTGCCCCGACCATCCTGCGCCGTGGTGCGTCGTGGTTCTCGGCGATCGGCCGTCCGAACAATGTCGGCACCAAGCTGTTCATGGTGTCGGGCCACGTCAACAAGCCTTGCACGTTCGAAGACGCGATGGGCACGCCGTTCCGCGAAATGATCGAGCGTCATTGTGGCGGTATCCGTGGCGGCTGGGACAATCTTCTCGGCGTCATCCCGGGCGGCTCGTCCTGTCCGGTGGTCAAGGGCGAGGACATCATCGACGCGCCGATGGATTTCGACGGTATGCGCGATGTGAAATCGTCGTTCGGGACCGCCGCCATCATCGTGATGGATCGCTCTACCGACATCATCAAGGCTATCTGGCGTCTCGCTGCCTTCTACAAGCATGAGAGCTGCGGCCAGTGCACGCCGTGCCGTGAAGGTACCGGCTGGATGATGCGCGTCATGGAACGCATGGTTCAGGGCCGCGCCCAGAAGCGTGAAATCGACATGCTGTTCGACGTGACCAAGCAGGTCGAAGGTCACACCATCTGCGCGCTCGGCGATGCGGCCGCATGGCCGATCCAGGGTCTGATCCGCAACTTCCGTCCCGAGATGGAAGCGCGCATCGACGAATACACCCGCAACGCCTCGTCGCATGGCGCGGTGCTGGCGGCAGCGGAGTAAGCGGCATGGCCGGGCCGGGGAACGAAACGGGGAGGGGGACGCAGACAGGTTCTGCCGCAACCTCATCCGGCTCTCCGGTTGGCAACGAGCCATTTGGCATGGCTGAGTGGCTGAAGAACGTGCCGATGGGGCAGCTGCATCCGCTGATGCAGCACCCGGCGGCGGCAATGGCGGCGGTAACGGCGATCGGCTTCGGTATGACCAGCCAGATTGCCGGCTTCATGCTGGGTGCGATGCAGGGGCTGGCCGAAACGGCGCAGAAGACCGGCGTTGCGGCGGATGAAATGCCGGTAGCAAAGGTGGCCAAGCTAGCGGAAGCGCCGGTGGTTGCCGTGAAGGCTGCGCCGGTTGTGAAGCCGAAGGTGGTTGCCAAGGCTCCGGGCAAGGCTCGGCCGGTAAAGGCCAAGCCCGTTGCTGCGGAGCCGGTTGCGGTTGTTGCGGCCAAGGCCGAGAAGCCGAAGCGGCAGACGGTTGCCCGCGTTGCCGAAACGCAGACGGACGACTTGAAGCGGATTTCCGGCATCGGTCCGAAGCTGGAGCAGGTTTTGAATGGAATGGGCGTGCGGCGTTATGCCGATGTCGCTTTGTGGAGTGATAAGGACGTGCAGCGCATCGACGACCAGCTTGGTTTTGCTGGCCGGATCGCGCGGGACGGCTGGGTCACGCAGGCAAAGGCCCTGATAAAGGGTTGAGATTGAGTTTCGGGCGGAAACCGGTGGTTTTAGCTCAAAGATTGGCGTGCCTAATAATATCTGTTCGCCGCTGACGCTGGTGAACGAAAGACAGGATTGAGACTAAGATGGCAAAGCTGAAAGTCGACGGAAAAGAGATCGAGGTCCCGGATCATTTCACGCTGCTGCAGGCGTGCGAAGAGGCGGGCGCTGAAGTTCCGCGCTTCTGTTTCCACGAGCGGCTGTCGGTCGCCGGAAACTGCCGCATGTGTCTGATCGAGGTGAAGGGAGGGCCGCCGAAACCGGCAGCCTCCTGCGCCATGGGCGTGCGCGACCTGCGTCCCGGCCCGAATGGCGAAGCGCCGGAAGTCTTCACGACCACGCCGATGGTCAAGAAGGCCCGCGAAGGCGTGATGGAATTCCTGCTCATCAACCATCCGCTCGATTGCCCGATCTGCGATCAGGGCGGTGAATGCGACCTGCAGGACCAGGCTATGGCCTTCGGCGTCGATTCGACCCGCTACAACGAAAACAAGCGCGCCGTCGAAGACAAGTATATCGGTCCGCTGGTCAAGACTGTGATGAACCGCTGCATTCACTGCACGCGCTGCGTCCGCTTCACCACGGAAGTCGCTGGCATTGCAGAGCTTGGCCTGATCGGCCGCGGCGAAGATGCCGAGATCACCACCTATCTGGAACAGGCGATGACGTCCGAATTGCAGGGCAACGTCGTTGATCTCTGCCCTGTCGGCGCTCTGACCTCCAAGCCCTACGCCTTCAACGCCCGCCCGTGGGAACTCGGCAAGACCGAATCGATCGACGTCATGGACGCTGTCGGCTCCGCGATCCGCGTCGATACCCGTGGCCGCGAAGTCATGCGCGTCATGCCGCGTGTCAACGAAGAGATCAACGAAGAGTGGATTTCCGACAAGACCCGCTTCATCTGGGATGGCCTGAAGACGCAGCGTCTTGACCGCCCTTACGTGAAGAAGGATGGCCGCCTGCAGCCCGCCAGCTGGAACGAAGCCTTCGCCGCCATTAAGGGCGCGGTTGCCAAGACCAGCGGCGACAAGATCGGCGCGATTGCCGGCGATCTGGCGTCTGTTGAAGAAATGTATGCGCTGAAGGCGCTTATCACCTCGCTCGGTTCGGAGAATATTGACTGCCGCCAGGATGGTGCTGCGCTCGATCCTTCGTTTGGCCGCGCAAGCTACCTGTTCAACCCGACGATCCAGGGCATCGAAAGCGCCGACGCGCTCCTGATCATCGGATCGAACCCACGCTTTGAAGCCTCGGTTCTCAATGCCCGTATCCGCAAGCGGTTCCGGATGGCCAATTTCCCGATCGGCGTGATCGGCGAGCCGGCCGAGCTGCGTTACTCCTATGAGTATCTCGGCGCGGGCACGGAATCGCTGGCCGAACTGGTGAGCGGCAAGGGCAAGTTCCTGAGCGTGCTGAAGAAGGCAGAGCGTCCGATGATCATCATCGGTCAGGGCGCTATCTCCGGCGGTAATGGGGCTTCGGTTCTGGCCGCAGCCGCCAAGCTCGCAGGCGCCGTTGGCGCCGTCACTGCAGACTGGAACGGTTTTGCCGTTCTGCACACCGCCGCCTCGCGCGTCGGTGGTCTCGATCTCGGCTTCGTGCCGGGTGAGGGGGGCAAGAGCGCCGCCGAGATGCTTGATGGCACGGACGTTCTGTTCCTGCTTGGCGCCGACGAAATGGATTTCTCCGGCAAGACCGCAGGCTTCACCGTCTATATCGGCTCGCATGGCGACGAAGGTGCTCATGGCGCCGACGTCATCCTGCCGGGTGCGACCTATACCGAAAAGTCCGGCCTCTGGGTCAACACCGAAGGCCGCGTTCAGATGGGCAACCGCGCCGGTTTCGCACCGGGCGACGCCCGCGAAGACTGGGCGATCATTCGGGCGCTGTCCGACGTGCTCGGCAAGAAGCTTCCGTTTGATTCGCTTGGCGAATTGCGCGGGAAACTCTATGCGGCGCACCCGCATTTCGCTGCGATCGACATGATCGAGACGGGTGCAAGCGGTGAAATTGCCGCACTTGCACAAAAAGCCGGTGAGATGGGCAAATCGGTGTTTGCGTCTCCGGTCAAAGACTTCTATTTGACGAACCCAATAGCACGAGCTTCCGCCGTCATGGCCGAATGCTCGGCTTTGGCACGCAACAACTTCAAAGCTGCGGCGGAATGAGCGCGAAGGAATAAGACGAAAATGGACGCTTTCATTTCGACCTATGTCTGGCCAACGGCCATCATGATCGGCCAGTCGCTGCTGCTTCTGGTCGCGCTTCTGGTCTTTATCGCCTACATCCTTTTGGCTGACCGCAAGATCTGGGCGGCGGTGCAGATGCGCCGTGGACCGAATGTGGTAGGCCCGTGGGGACTTTTCC
This sequence comes from Rhizobium sp. Root1204, assembly GCF_001424965.1. NCBI lineage: Bacteria > Pseudomonadati > Pseudomonadota > Alphaproteobacteria > Hyphomicrobiales > Rhizobiaceae > Rhizobium > Rhizobium sp. Root1204. The sequence continues at coordinate 74,896 of NZ_LMCZ01000004.1, read as the reverse complement.
AGTCCTTCGCCGATCTTTTGAAGTTCGTCTTCAAGGAGCCGGTCATCCCGGCCGGCTCGAACAAAATCCTGTTCCTGCTGGCGCCGCTGGTTTCCGTGACCCTGGCGCTCGCTGCCTGGGCGGTCATTCCGCTGAATGACAACTGGGTGATGGCCAATATCAATGTCGGCATCCTCTATGTTTTCGCCATTTCCTCGCTTGAGGTTTACGGCGTCATCATCGGCGGCTGGGCATCGAACTCCAAGTATCCGTTCCTTTCGGCGCTGCGCTCGGCCGCCCAGATGGTGTCCTACGAAGTCTCGATCGGCTTCGTCATCGTTACCGTTCTTTTGTGCGCCGGTTCGCTGAACCTGACGGATATCGTTGATTCACAGCGTGATGGTCTGGGCACGATGATGGGTCTGCCGGGATCCTTCCTGGATTGGTACTGGCTGCCGCTGTTCCCGATGTTCATCATCTTCTTCATCTCGGCGCTCGCTGAAACCAACCGTCCTCCCTTCGATCTGGTCGAAGCGGAATCGGAACTGGTTGCCGGCTTCATGGTCGAATACGGCTCGACCCCGTACATGATGTTCATGCTCGGCGAATATGCCGCCATCTGCCTGATGTGCGCGCTGACGACGATCCTTTTCCTCGGCGGCTGGCTGCCTCCGGTCGATGTATGGTTCCTCAACTGGGTTCCGGGCATCGTCTGGTTCATCCTGAAGTCCTCGATGGTGTTCTTCATGTTCGCCATGGTGAAAGCCTTCGTGCCGCGTTATCGCTACGACCAGCTGATGCGTCTCGGCTGGAAGGTCTTCCTTCCACTGTCACTCGCCATGGTCTTCATTGTTGCAGTTGTGCTGAAACTGGTGGTGTGGGCCTGATGTTTACTCACCGTTTCGCAAAATCAGCCGGCGCCTCCCAGGCCGGCACGTTTGGAGGTTGATGATGGCAAGTTTGTCGCAAGCCGTCAGTTCGCTGTTCCTCAAGGAATTCGTCAACGCGTTTTTCCTGTCGATGCGCTATTTCTTCGCACCGAAGTCGACGCTGAACTATCCGTTTGAAAAAGGCCCGGTCAGCCCGCGCTTCCGTGGTGAACATGCGCTGCGCCGTTATCCGAACGGCGAAGAACGCTGCATCGCCTGCAAGCTGTGCGAAGCGATCTGTCCTGCCCAGGCGATCACCATCGAGGCTGGCCCGCGCCGCAACGATGGCACGCGCCGCACGGTCCGTTACGACATCGACATGGTGAAGTGCATCTATTGCGGTTTCTGCCAGGAAGCCTGTCCAGTCGACGCGATCGTCGAAGGCCCGAACTTCGAGTTCGCCACCGAGACGCGCGAAGAGCTTTACTATGACAAGGACCGGCTGCTTTCCAACGGCGACCGTTGGGAGCGTGAAATCGCCCGCAACATTGCAATAGACTCGCCGTACCGCTGAGACTTTGCATAGGGACTGCGCCAGCCGGTTGAGGCTGGCGTTACACTGATCTTGGGCGTGGCCGGCATGAACCGGTGCGCCAGTGGGAAGGATGGCCTGGTTGCCATGCCTGCCCGGGGAAGACGAAAAAGGCACCGATCATGGGTCTGCAGGCTCTTTTTTTCTATCTTTTTTCATTCGTCGCGGTTGCGTCGGCGTTCATGGTGATTTCTTCGCGGAACCCTGTTTATTCCGTGCTGTTCCTGATCCTGACGTTCTTCAACGCCGCCGGCCTGTTTCTTTTGACGGGCGCCGAGTTCCTGGCGATGATCCTGCTGGTTGTTTATATCGGCGCCGTCGCGGTTCTCTTCCTCTTCGTGGTGATGATGCTCGACATCGACTTCACCCAGCTGAGGTCGGGCGTGCTTGAATATGCGCCGGTCGGCGCGCTGATCGGCCTGGTGCTGGCAGCCGAGCTGATCATCGTGGTCGGCGGCAGCTCGTTCTCGCCGGAAATCGCCAAGTCGATCTCGATGCCGATCCCGGCGGTTGCCGATCGAACCAACACCGCTGCTCTCGGCGACGTGCTCTATACGCACTATGTCTACTTCTTCCAGATTGCCGGCCTGGTTCTTCTGGTCGCCATGATCGGCGCCATCGTCCTGACGCTGCGCCATCGCGACAACATCAAACGCCAGGATATTCCCACACAGGTTGCCCGTTCGCCCAAGACCGCTGTTGAAGTGGTCAAGGTGAAGTCGGGGCAGGGCCTTTAAGACGGACGCGAGGTCAAGGAACTCATCATGGAAATCGGTATTTCCCACTATCTGACCGTCAGCGCCATCCTGTTCACGCTGGGCGTCTTCGGCATCTTCCTCAACCGGAAGAACGTCATCATCATCCTGATGTCGGTGGAACTCATTCTGCTGGCGGTCAACATCAACATGGTTGCGTTCTCGTCGTTCCTCAACGACATCACCGGCCAGGTGTTCGCCCTGTTCATTCTGACCGTCGCGGCCGCGGAAGCCGCCATCGGTCTTGCAATTCTCGTCGTCTTCTACCGCAACCGCGGCTCCATCGCCGTGGAAGACGTCAACATGATGAAGGGCTGAGCGGCCAATGAATACGATTATTCAAGCCATCGTCTTCCTGCCGCTGATCGGCTTCCTGATCGCGGGTCTGTTCGGCACCTCGATCGGCGCCAAGGCTTCGGAATACGTTACCACCGGCTTCATGGTTATTGTCGCAGTCCTGTCCTGGGTCGTGTTCTTCCACGTCGCGCTCGGCGAGGCGGAAATGATCAAGGTCACCGTGATGCGCTGGATCCAGTCCGGCAGCTTCGATACCGAATGGGCTTTCCGCGTCGATACGTTGACGGCCGTGATGTTCGTTGTCGTCAACACTGTGTCCTGCCTGGTCCATCTCTATTCGATCGGCTACATGCATCACGACCCGCATCGGCCGCGCTTCTTTGCCTATCTGTCGCTGTTCACCTTCGCCATGCTGATGCTGGTGACCTCGGACAACCTGCTGCAGATGTTCTTCGGCTGGGAAGGCGTTGGTCTGGCGTCCTATCTGCTGATCGGCTTCTGGTACAAGAAGCCGTCCGCCTCGGCGGCCGCGATGAAGGCGTTCATCGTCAACCGCGTCGGTGACTTCGGTTTCGCGCTCGGCATTTTCGGCGTCTTCTACCTGTTCGGCTCGATCAGCTTCGAAACCGTGTTTGCCGCTGCTGCCAGCTATCTGCCGGCCGAAGGCGCTGCTGAAGGTGGCGAAGCCGTCATCAATCTGTTCGGCATGCATCTCGACAAGGCCCATGCGATCACCGCCGTCTGCCTGCTGCTCTTCATGGGCGCTATGGGCAAGTCGGCGCAGTTCCTGCTGCACACCTGGCTGCCGGACGCCATGGAAGGCCCGACACCGGTGTCGGCGTTGATCCATGCCGCAACCATGGTGACCGCCGGCGTCTTCCTCGTCGCCCGCATGTCGCCGCTGTTCGAACTGTCGCATACGGCTCTGGTCGTCGTTACCGTCATCGGCGCGATCACCGCGTTCTTTGCGGCGACCGTCGGTCTGGTTCAGAACGATATCAAGCGCGTTATCGCCTATTCGACCTGCTCGCAGCTCGGCTACATGTTCGTCGCACTGGGAACTGGTGCCTATGGCGCTGCTATCTTCCACCTGTTCACGCATGCGTTCTTCAAGGCGCTGCTGTTCCTATGCGCTGGTTCGGTCATCCATGCCGTCGATGGCGAGCAGGACATGCGCCACATGGGCGGGCTTCGTCCGCACATCAAGTGGACCTTCTGGATGATGATGATCGGCACGCTGGCCATTACCGGTGTCGGTATCCCGTTCTCGGGGATTGGCTTTGCAGGCTTCATTTCCAAGGATATCATCATCGAGGCCGCCTACGCATCGCATTCCCCGGTTTCCGGTTTTGCATTCACGATGCTGGTTATCGCTGCCTGCTTCACGAGCTTCTATTCGTGGCGCCTGATATTCATGACCTTCTATGGCAAGCCGCGCGCTTCGCACGAAGTCATGCATCACGTGCACGAATCGCCGATGGTCATGCTGCTGCCGCTGTTCATTCTGGCTATCGGCGCGATCGCCGCCGGCATGGTGTTCGGAGGCTATTTCTACGGTCACGACTATGCCGAATTCTGGCAAGGGGCGCTGTTCACGTCGCCTGAGAACGAACTGCTGGAGCATTTCCACCACGTTCCGGCTCTCGTTGCACTGAGCCCGTTCATCGCGATGATCCTCGGCTTTGTCACTGCCTGGTACATGTATATCCGCTCGCCGGAGACGCCAAAGTACCTGGCCGAGCAGCATCGTGGTCTTTACCAGTTCCTGCTCAACAAGTGGTATTTCGACGAACTCTACGACTTCCTGTTCGTTCGTCCTGCCAAACGCATCGGCACCTTCCTGTGGAAGGAAGGCGATGGCCGGATCATCGACGGCTACGGCCCGAACGGCATCGCCGCTCGCGTCATGGACGTGACTGACCGCGTCGTTCGCCTGCAGACCGGTTACCTCTATCACTACGCATTCGTGATGCTCATCGGCATTGCGGCGCTCGTTACCTGGATGATGCTCGGGAGCTCCTTCTGATGACCGATTGGCCCATTCTCTCCGCGGTCACCTTCCTGCCGCTGGTCGGTGTTGCTCTTCTGCTTCTGACGCGTGAAGACAGCGCTTCCGGCCGCCGTAATATCCTGAACATCTCGTTGTTGACGACGATCGTTACCTTCCTGCTATCCTGCTGGATCTGGTGGAGCTTCGATAATTCGAACCCCGGCTTCCAGATGGTCGAGAAGCATGCCTGGCTTGGTACTGGCATTTCCTACCATCTCGGCATCGACGGCATTTCGATGCTGTTCGTGGTGTTGTCCGCCTTCCTGATGCCGTTCTGCGTCGTGGCCAGCTGGCTTTCGGTCGAAAAGCGCCTGAAGCAGTACATGATCGCCTTCCTCTTGTTGGAAGTGTTCATGATCGGCGTCTTCGTGTCGCTCGATATCGTACTGTTCTACGTGTTCTTCGAAGCCGGCCTGATCCCGATGTTCATCATCATCGGCGTCTGGGGCGGCAAGGAGCGCGTCTACGCGGCCTACAAATTCTTCCTCTACACGCTGCTCGGTTCGGTGCTGATGCTGCTCGCCATCATGGCGATGTACTGGCAGGCCGGTACGACAGACATTGCCGAACTGCTTGCCTATCAGTTCCCGGCGCAGATGCAGACATGGCTATGGCTGGCCTTCTTCGCCTCGTTCGCGGTGAAGATGCCGATGTGGCCCGTCCATACCTGGCTTCCCGACGCGCACGTTCAGGCGCCGACGGCGGGCTCGGTCATCCTGGCTGGTGTTCTGCTGAAGCTCGGCGGTTACGGCTTCTTGCGCTTCTCGCTGCCGATGTTCCCCTTGGCATCCGACTATTTCGCCCCCTTCGTCTTCACGCTGTCGGTCGTCGCGATCATGTACACCTCGCTGGTGGCGATGATGCAGTCCGACATCAAGAAGCTGATCGCCTATTCGTCGGTCGCCCACATGGGCTACGTGACCATGGGTATCTTTGCCGCCAATACGCAAGGCGTGCAGGGTGCGATCTTCCAGATGCTGTCGCACGGCCTGGTGTCCGGCGCGCTCTTCCTCTGTGTCGGCGTCGTCTACGACCGTACCCACACCCGCGAGATCAGCGCCTATGGCGGTCTCGTCAACAACATGCCGAAATACGCAGTGGCCTTCATGATCTTCACCATGGCCAATGTCGGCTTGCCTGGTACGTCCGGGTTCGTCGGTGAAATCACCGTGCTGCTCGGCACATTCCGGGCCAATACCTGGGTTGCGTTCTTCGCCACCACCGGCGTTATCCTGTCGGCGTGCTATGCTCTTTGGCTCTATCGCCGGGTGATCTTCGGTACACTCGACAAGGACAGCCTGAAATCGCTGCTGGATCTCTCCGGCCGTGAAAAGGCGCTGCTCTATCCGCTGATCGTGCTCACCATCTTCTTCGGCGTCTATCCGGCTCCGGTGTTCGATGCGACGGCAGCCTCCGTGGACGTGCTTATCAACAACTACACTGCGGCCGTGCAGGCAGCGCATGACGTTGCGCTTTCGGCGAATTGACGACAGGACGGGATTGAAATGACGACTGAAACATTCCTTCTGAGCCTGCACCTGTCGACCCCCGAGCTGATCCTTGCGGTCGGTGCCATGGTGTTGTTGATGATCGGCGTCTTCTCCGGCGAGAAATCGTCGGGCATGGTGACGTGGCTGGCGGTTGGCCTGCTGGCCGTTTCCGGCGCCTGGCTGGTCTGGCAGACGGGCGACGGTCAGGGTTATAACGGCGCTTTCCTCTCCGATCCGTTCGGCAAGTTCATGAAGGTGCTGACGCTGTTCGGCTCCATCGTGGCGCTGATCATGTCGGCAGGCGAGGCGCGTTCGAGCGGTATCGACCGGTTCGAATTCCCGGTGCTGATCGTGCTGGCAACGCTCGGCATGCTTCTGATGATTTCCGCCAACGACCTGATCTCGGTGTACCTGGCGCTCGAACTGCAGTCGCTGGCGCTCTACGTCGTTGCCGCGATGAACCGCGACAACCTGCGTTCGACTGAAGCTGGCCTCAAGTATTTCGTGCTTGGCGCGCTGTCTTCCGGCATGCTGCTCTATGGCATGTCGCTGGTCTACGGCTTCACTGGTCATACCGGTTTTGAAGGCATTGCCGCTGCCCTGTCGGCAGAGGGCCGCTCGCTTGGCCTGGTCTTCGGTCTCGTCTTCATTCTGGCCGGTGTTGCCTTCAAGATTTCCGCCGTTCCGTTCCATATGTGGACGCCGGACGTTTACGAAGGCGCTCCGACACCGGTGACCGCGTTCTTTGCGGCTGCTCCGAAGGTTGCCGCGATGGCGATGCTGATCCGTCTGGTGATCATGCCGTTCGAGCCGATCGTCACCGACTGGCAGCAGATCGTTGTGTTCATCTCGATTGCCTCGATGCTGCTCGGCTCGTTTGCCGCCATCGGTCAGAAGAACATCAAGCGACTGATGGCTTATTCGTCGATCGGCCACATGGGTTATGCGCTCGTTGGCCTGTCCAGCGGTTCGATGGCCGGTGTACGCGGCGTGCTGATCTACATGCTGGTCTATGTGGTCATGACGCTCGGTACCTTTGCCATCATCATGGCGATGAAGCGCAAGGACGGCAATCACGTCGAAAGCGTCGATGACCTGGCTGGCCTGTCGCAGACCAATCCCTGGATGGCGACGGTTTTGACCATCATGATGTTCTCGCTGGCTGGCATTCCGCCGCTCGCAGGCTTCTTTGCCAAGTATTTCGTGTTCATGGCGGCGATCGAAGCGCATCTCTATGCTCTGGCGATCATCGGTGTGCTCGCCTCCGTCGTCGGTGCTTACTATTATCTGCGTGTCATCAAGGTGATGTGGTTCGACGAAGCCAAAGGCGAGTTTGCCCGTCCCTCCGGCATGCTGCGTTTGGTTTACACGCTCTCGGGTCTGTTCGTTCTCGCCTATGTGTTGATCGGTGGACCGATCGGTACGGCGGCTGAAGTTGCAGCGCGGACATTCTTTTGACAGGACAGGACCGGATCGGCAGGGTTTCGATCGATCAATTCCGGCATACGGCCCTTGGCGATGTCGGATCGACGAACACGGAATGCCTGATCCGGGCGCGTGCGGGTGATCCGGGGTTTCACTGGATCACCGCCGCACGGCAGATTTCCGGTCGCGGCCGCCGCGGCCGTAGCTGGGCTTCGGAGCCGGGCAATCTCTATGCGTCGCTGCTGCTGATCGATCCGGCACCGATGGATAAGCTCCAATCACTGCCGCTCGCGGTCGCCGTGGCGGTGCACCGCGCGATACAGGCCGTGATGCCGGCAGGCTCCAACCCGGTCTCGATCAAATGGCCGAACGATATTCTGATTGCAGGCAAGAAGTGCTGCGGTATCCTCTTGGAAGGCGAGGGGCTGCCGGATGGGCACCATGCGCTGGTGATCGGCTGCGGCATCAATGTCGCGCTGGCGCCGGATCACGGGCTCTATCCGGTGACCAGTTTGCAGGCGGAAGGCGCCGGCGTTTCGCCGGACGAGCTTTTTGCCCATCTGTTCCGTAGCATGAGTGATGTGCTGAACACCTGGAATCGCGGCGAAGGCATTGCAGAGATTATTGCACAATGGCGGTCCGCAGCAGGCGGCATCGGCCAGAAGATTACAGTCAACCTGCCGGATCGCTCGCTTTCCGGCAGGTTTGAAGGCATAGATGAAGACGGCCGGTTGATGCTCGATATTGGAGCAGGCACGGTTCAGCGCATCGCCGCGGGCGATGTATTTTTTGGATAGAACCCATTTCGGGTGACATAAGGCGCAATCAATCAATGAGCAAACAAGACGAACTCGTCTTCCTGCCGCTGGGCGGAGTGGGGGAAATCGGCATGAACCTGGCCCTTTACGGCTACGGTTCGCCCTCCCATCGCCAGTGGATCATGGTCGATTGCGGCGTGACTTTCCCGGGCCTTGATCTGCCCGGCGTTGATCTCGTGCTTCCCGATATCCGCTTCCTTGCCGAAGAGCGCAAGAACCTCAAGGGCATCATCATCACCCATGCCCATGAAGACCATTATGGCGCGCTGGCCGACCTGTGGCCGGGGCTCAACGTACCGGTCTATGCCTCGCCGTTTACCGCAGGCATGCTGGAAGCCAAGCGCTCCTACGAGCGCAGCCGCGCCCAGGTGCCGATCACCATCTTCAAGGAAGGTGACCGTATCAATGTCGGTCCGTTCGAGATCGAAGCCGTCGGCGTCAACCACTCGATCCCCGAGCCGATGTCGCTGGTGATCCGCACGCCGCTCGGCAATGTCGTTCATACCGGCGACTGGAAGATCGACCATAAGCCGTCGCTCGGCCCGTTGACCGACGAGGCGCGGTTCCGCGCCATCGGCGATGAGGGCGTGCTGGCGCTGATGTGCGACAGCACCAACGCGATGCGCGATGGCGTATCGCCCCAGGAAGAGGAGGTTTCGGCCAGCCTCACCAAGATCATCCAGAATGCCAAGGGACGGGTGGCAATCACCACCTTCTCGTCCAATGTCGGCCGCATCCGCTCGATCGCCAAGGCTTCGGCCGAAGCCGGCCGCGATGTGCTGCTGCTCGGCAGTTCGATGAAGCGCGTCTGCGATGTCGCCCGCGATGTCGGTCTGATGGAAGGATTGAACCCGTTCATCGCCGAAGACGAGTTCGGTTACATCCCGCGCGACAAGGTCGTGGTGATCCTGACCGGCAGCCAGGGCGAATCCCGCGCGGCACTCGCCAAGATCTCGCGTGACGAGATGCGCAACGTCGCGCTGACGGCCGGCGATACCGTGGTGTTTTCCTCGCGGGCCATTCCCGGCAACGAGAAGGCCATCAACGACATCAAGAATGGTTTGATTGAACAAGGCATCCACATCGTCACCGATAACGAAGCCTTGGTGCATGTCTCCGGCCATCCCCGCCGCAACGAGTTGCAGCAGATGTACCAGTGGACGCGTCCGCAGATGCTGGTGCCGGTTCATGGTGAAGCCGCACATCTGACGGCACAGGCCGAGCTTGGCCTTCAGTCCGGCATCAAGACTGTCCCGCGTGTTCGCAACGGCGATATTCTCCGCCTTGCACCGGGACCGGCGTCCGTCATCGGCGAAGCGCCGCACGGCCGGATCTACAAGGACGGCAGCCTGATCGGTGACTTCGAGGAGATGGGGATCGGCGAGCGCCGCAAGCTGTCCTTCGCCGGCCATGTCGCGGTGAACGTTCAGCTTGACGCGCGCTACGATTTCGCCGCCGATCCGATCGTCGTTCCGATCGGCTTGCCCGAGTTTGACGATGAGGGCGAAGACATGAACGATACGCTCTATGACGCGGTGCTGGGTGCCGTCGAAAGCATCCCGCGCGGCAAGCGCAAGGATATCGCCATGGTGACGGAAGCGGTACGCCGGGCCATCCGTGGCACGGCTAATGACGTCTGGGGCAAGAAGCCAGTCGTCACCGTGTTTATCAATAAACTCTGATAGCGAGGAGCCGGCGTACGATGCTTGGACGTGTCAACCATATCGCGCTTGCTGTTCCGGATCTTGCCGAAGCGGTCGAGCGATACCGCTCGGTGCTCGGCGCCTCGGTGACCGAACCGGAAGCGCTGCCGGAACACGGCGTCAACGTCGTGTTCGTCACGCTTGAAAATACCAAGGTCGAACTGCTGGAGCCGCTTGGCACAGACTCGCCGATCGCAGCCTTTCTCGCGAAAAATCCGGCCGGCGGCATGCATCATATCTGCTACGAGGTTGAAGACATCCTCAGCGCGCGCGATAGCCTGATTGCTGCCGGGGGAAGGGTGCTTGGCGACGGCAATCCGAAGACCGGCGCGCATGGCAAGCCGGTGCTGTTTCTTCATCCGAAGGATTTCTTCGGCACGCTGATCGAACTCGAGCAGGTGTGACAGAAGACCGCGTGCCTGTATTTATCGGGCGCAGTATTTGTCGCGCAGAGGCGAAAGCGTTATAACGGCGCTTACACGCGCGATGCCAAGAGGTGAGACATCCATCTCCCTTCGTAACGAGAGACCCCAATGCCGATCTTTTCCACCTTCGCGATTTACTTCATCATCTGGTGGTTGTCGCTGTTCATCGTCTTGCCGATCGGCTTGCGGACGCAGGCGGAGGAGAATGAGGTGGTTCCTGGCAGCATCGAAAGTGCGCCCGCCCGTTTTCGCGCACTGCGGGTCTTTTTGATGACCTCGGTGCTTGCTGCTGTCATCCATGCCATATGGTACGTCCTGTCGGTCCGAATGGGCTACGGCCTGGACTCTATTCCGCAATTTGCACCGAAGTTCTATTGAGGCGATAACCGGCGTTGCCGCGGCTGTGATAGCGGCGGCTTACCGCCTGCATGGCCGGTGACCCGATATGCGCGCCACAGAATTGCCGCGATTCAGGCGGCATCAATTTTTTCTTCTGATGTCTTCAGTATAAAAGTCAAAAAAAAACAAGGCCAGAAGCCTTGTTCTTTAAAGTATCGCGTGATCCTTATCCGTTACCGGTGGCTGCGTGTAACCGCGCCTAAGATCTTATCCTCCCAAGACTTGACCGCGAAATCGACAAGAATTTAATCTCCCTGCCTCTTTTGTGGGCCAAAACTAGCCCAAACATTATGCGTTGTCATCCGATTTTTTTGCATTTTTGCTACACTCTAGTAAAATTTTTCCGTTGACAACTTCTGTCAAAATCCTGTTACTACCGTGCCTTTTTGACGCAGGTATTTTTGTTTTTCCGGACCTTGAAATCCTCCGTCCCTTCACCTGTTACGCCAAACAAGATGACGGGTTTTCTTCCTGCCGCGAAGCGTCTATGAACGCTTGAGCGCGGTGCATCCCCTTCTGGAATCAGCTGGCCGGATCGTCGCGGCAAACAGTCAAACGGCAGTGTCCGGTTTGCGCGCTTGACGCGTGCGCGGCCTGCAGGCTCAACGTTATTTCGCCCGATTCCAAAGATAGTGCGAAGTGCTTTTAATTTCTGGAACCTGTTCATGCGCCTGTCCCGCTTTTTCATGCCCATTCTGAAGGAAACCCCGAAGGAAGCGGAAATTGTTTCGCACCGGCTGATGCTGCGTGCGGGCATGGTGCGCCAGCAGTCGGCCGGCATCTATACATGGCTGCCGCTCGGCAAGCGGGTTCTCGACAAGGTGACCAGGATCATCCGGGAAGAGCAGAACCGCGCCGGCGCCGTCGAACTCCTGATGCCGACGCTGCAATCGGCCGAACTCTGGCAGGAAAGCGGCCGCTACGACGCTTACGGCGACGAGATGCTGCGGATCAAGGACCGCAACAAGCGCGACATGCTCTACGGTCCGACCAACGAGGAAATGATCACGGACGTCTTCCGTTCCTACGTAAAGTCCTACAAGGATCTGCCGCTCAATCTCTATCATATCCAGTTGAAGTTCCGCGACGAGCGCCGTCCGCGTTTCGGCACCATGCGCTCGCGCGAATTCCTGATGAAGGACGCCTATTCCTTCGACCTCAATCGTGAAGGCGCCGTGGACAGCTACAATCGCATGTTCGCGGCATACCTGCGCACCTTCGCACGGCTTGGCCTGCGCGCCATTCCGATGCGGGCCGATACCGGCCCGATCGGCGGCGATCTCAGCCACGAGTTCATCATCCTTGCCGATACCGGTGAATCGGAGGTCTTCTGCCACAAGCACTTCCTCGATTTCGACATTCCGGCCGACGATACCGATTTCTGGGACGCAGCCGCGATGAAGGCGATCTTCGACAAGTGGACGTCGCTCTACGCCGCCACCTCGGAGATGCACGACGAAGCCGCCTTTAACGCCATCGACGATTCCCAGAAGGTCTCGGCCCGCGGCATCGAAGTTGGCCACATCTTCTATTTCGGCACCAAATATTCCGAAGCCATGGGCGCCAAGGTTCAAGGCCCCGACGGCAAGGAGCACACGGTGCACATGGGCTCCTACGGCATCGGCCCGACCCGGCTGGTTCCAGCCATCATCGAAGCCTCGCATGACGAGAACGGTATCATCTGGCCGGCCTCGATCGCACCGTTCGACGCGGTTGTGATCAACATGAAGTCCGGTGACGAAGCCTGCGACGCGGCGTGCGAAACCATCTATGCTTCGCTCAACAAGGCAGGATTCGACACGCTGTACGACGACAAGGATGATCGCGCCGGCACCAAGTTTGCGACCGCCGACCTGATCGGCGTTCCCACGCAGATCATTGCCGGTCCACGTTCGGTGGCGAACGGCGAGGTCGAGCTCAAGGACCGCAAGACCGGCGCCCGCGAAACATTGACGATCGAGGCTGCCATCAACAAGCTGACTGCCTCGAAATAAGGGACCAGGGAATGAGCGCCGCGACGCTAGAACAGGAAAAGGCAGCGACCGCGCAGGCGCCGTCGAGCCGTCCGTTTTCCACATTCGAGCGCATGGTGGCCTGGCGCTATCTGCGCTCGCGCCGCAAGGAAGCGTTCATTTCGGTGATTGCCGGGTTTTCCTTCATCGGCATCATGCTCGGTGTGGCGACGCTGATCATCGTCATGGCTGTCATGAACGGTTTTCGCACGGAGCTGATCTCGCGTATTCTCGGCATCAACGGCCACATGATCGTCCAGCCACTGGATGGGCCGCTCGATAATTATGCCGACCTCGCGACCAAGTTTTCCGGCGTCAAGGGTGTCACCATGGCGATCCCGATGATCGAAGGCCAGATATTAGCCTCAGGCCAGGGAGGCGCCAGTACCGGTGCGCTGGTTCGTGGCGTGCGGGCTGACGATCTTGCCAAGATGAAGTCGATTTCCGAGCACATTCAGGCGGGCGATCTCGTCGGGTATGCCGCGGGAACTGGCGTCGCGATCGGCTCGCGCATGGCTCAACAGCTCGGCGTCACCGTTGGTGGTACGATCTCGCTGGTGTCGCCGGAAGGCGACATCACGCCGATGGGCGTCAATCCACGCATCAAGGCCTATACTGTCTCGGCGATCTTCGAGATCGGCATGTCGGAATATGATGCCTCGATCATCTTCATGCCGCTGGAAGAAGCACAGCTCTATTTCAATGCCGAAGGGATAGCGCAGTCGATCGAGCTGTTCGTCACCAACCCGGACCTGGTCGATGAGTTGCGCCAGCCGATCGAGGATGCGGCCGGCCGCCAGGTATTGATCAGCGACTGGCGTGATCGCAACAAGACCTTCTTCTCAGCCCTTCAGGTCGAACGCAACGTCATGTTCATGATCCTGACGCTGATCATTCTGGTGGCGGCGCTCAATATCGTCTCCGGCCTGATCATGCTGGTGAAGGACAAGGGCAGCGACATCGCGATCCTGCGCACCATGGGCGCATCGTCGGGCTCCATCATGCGGATATTCTTCATGACGGGGGCAGCGATCGGCATTGTCGGAACCATTGCAGGCGTCCTTCTAGGCGTTGTGGTTTGTCTCAATATCGAGTCCATCCGCCAGTTCTTTTCCTGGATTTCGGGAACGACGCTGTTCAATCCCGAGCTCTATTTCCTGAGTCAGCTTCCGGCCGATATGAACCTGGGTGAGACCACGTCGGTTGTCCTCATGGCCATTGGCCTTTCCTTCCTTGCCACGATCTTTCCGGCCTGGCGCGCCTCGCGCCTCGATCCGGTTCAGGCTCTGCGCTACGAATAATTGGGGATTTCAGACACGATGAATGCGCGCGTGGCATTGCAGCTTTCCGGCGTCGAACGCCATTACAGCCAGGGCGACGAAACCCTGTCGATCCTCAAGGGGGCGGACTTTTCGCTTTATGGCGGGCAGACTGTGGCGCTTGTTGCCCCGTCCGGCACCGGTAAATCGACGCTGTTGCATCTGGCTGGGCTGCTGGAACGTCCCGACGGCGGCGAAGTCCTGATCAACGGCCAATCCTGCGGCGCGCTTGGCGACGAGAAGCGCACGGCAATCCGCCGCAACGACATCGGCTTCGTCTACCAGTTCCATCATCTGCTGCCGGAATTCACGGCGATCGAAAACATCATGATGCCGCAGCTGATTGCCGGTCTTAACAAGGCCGAGGCGCGTGAACGCGCGGCCGCATTGCTGGATTACATGCGCATCGGCCACCGTGCCGAACACCGTCCCTCGGAGCTGTCCGGCGGCGAGCAGCAGCGCGTCGCCATTGCCCGCGCCGTTGCCAATGCGCCGCTGGTTCTCCTAGCTGACGAGCCGACCGGTAACCTCGATCCGGAAACCGCCGGCTATGTCTTCGAGGCATTGGAAGCATTGGTGCGCCAGTCGGGCCTGGCGGCAATGATCGCCACGCACAATTATGAACTGGCCTCCCGCATGGACCGCCGCGTCACAATCGAGGACGGCAAGGTCGTCGAGCTTTAATCTAGCCGCTGCCCGCTTTGACAGGCACCGGGCTGGCTCTATTCAAGCCCGCACATGCTTTGACCTCGATCATCCGTCCAGTCCTTGAGGAAGATCAGCTCGCCGGTGATCGCGACCGGCTTGCCGTTACGCATACCCTTGCCGGTCAATACGTTGAAATCGCAGTCCGTGGTATCATCCGGGTTGAGCGTGTCATAGGACGCATAGGTATATCCGGCGACGGCGAAATCGAAGTTGCGATAGGCAATCGTCAGCTTCTGTTCCCAGCGGTCGCGGCCGACGGAATCGTTGTGGGTGGTGATCAGGATCGAGCCGTTCGCAAGCGCAGTGATCGATGGCGCCCGTCCGACCATGGTCAGGTCTCCCCAGACCTTGTTCGGTACAACGCTCTTCAGTTTCAGCCGGCCGGTGTCGCCGTCATTGAGATAGATGTAGACTGCGTGGTCCTCGTCGCTCCCTTCGGCCGGGGCCACCAGCATGGCGAGGTCGGAGCTGCCGTCCTTGTCCCAATCGCCCGTCGCAGCGAAAGCGATCCGATCCGGGTCGATGGTTTCCGCAGCCTGCGCCGTCGTGGCAGATAGGCCGAGCAGTGCCGTCATGACGGCCAGTGACATCTTCATCAATCATCCCCCGATTTGCATTGCCGGCCAGACTAGTTGGCCTGCCTGCTGACGTCCAGATGCCGGGTTACCTTGCCGCAAAGGCGGTCAGAAAGTGTTTACCATCTCTGTTTCCTGGCAGCAGAAGATTTGCTGTTGCTGCTTGACGCATGAACAAATATGGAACAATATAAGAACATAAAGGAAAGGGAGCCAACCAATGACTGACTTCATTCGTGATCTCGCCGCTTTGACCTCCATCGCCATGTTCATCGCCAGCTTTTCGATCATTGTCATCGGGATGTAGAACGGTGCCAGGCACCGGCCATTTTCACGCATTCGCTGCCGTGTGGAAATGAAGAGGGCTAGGACTGTGGACAAGCCAAGCCCGGTTCGAAAATACTGCCGCATAGTGGATGAAAACTAGACTTCTGTGGATGGAAACGGGATATCCTGAAGCCTTCACAGGAATCGGGGTGTGCCATGGCAGATGCGGTAAACGACAAGCGGCAGGATGGTGCCGCCCCCGGTGGCGCTTCACCCCAGTTCGTGCATCTTCGCGTTCATTCCGCCTTTTCGCTTCTCGAAGGCGCTTTGCCGGTCAAGAAGATCATCGGCAAGGCCGTCGCTGATGGCCAGCCGGCCATCGGCATTGCCGATACCAACAACCTGTTTGCCGCGCTCGAATTCTCGCAGAAATGTATGGACGATGGTCTGCAGCCGCTGATCGGCTGCCAGCTTGCGATTGACATGGAAGATGAAGGCGAGGGCGAGAAGCGTGGTCATGCCCAGCATCTGGCCAAGCTGCCGGCCATCGTTCTGATCGCAGCGACGGATGCCGGTTATGTCCGGCTCGTCGATATCGTCAGCCGGGCCTATCTCGGCGGCGAAGGCAACCAGTCGGTTCGCATCGCTCTGTCCTGGCTGCAGGAAGGCGGAGCGGAAGGACTGATCGCGCTGACCGGTGCTTCGGGCGGGCCGGTCGACATGGCCTTGAAATCGGGACACCATGCGCTGGCGGAAACGCGGCTGGTGGCGCTTGCCGCGGTTTTTGGTGACCGTCTCTATGTCGAACTGCAGCGTCACGGCAAATATGATCGCCGTCAGGAAAACCGGGTCATCGATCTCGCCTACAAGCTCGAACTGCCGATCGTGGCGACCAATGAGCCGTTTTTCCCGTCGCCGGCCGAATTCGAGGCCCATGACGCGCTGATGGCTGTCGCCCACAATGCGATGGTCTCGGACGATAGCCGCTTCCGCCTGACGCCGGATCATTACCTGAAGAGCCGCAAGGACATGGCGGCGTTGTTTGCCGACCTGCCGGAGGCGCTGGACAACACCATCGAGATCGCCAGACGCTGCTCCTTCGTCTTGAAGACCCGCGGACCAATCCTGCCGCGCTTCACCGGCGCGACCGATGATCCGAAGGAAGCCGAGCGCGCCGAGGAACTTGAACTGCGTCGTCAGGCCATCGAAGGCCTGGAAGACCGGATGCAGAAGCTCGGCCTTTCGGCCGGTTATACCGAGACGGATTATCGCGAGCGGCTGGATTTCGAGCTCTCCGTCATCGAGAAGATGAAGTTTCCCGGCTACTTCCTGATCGTTGCCGACTTCATCAAGTGGGCGAAGCTTCAGGATATTCCGGTCGGGCCGGGCCGTGGCTCGGGTGCCGGCTCGCTGGTTGCCTATGCCCTGACCATCACCGACGTCGATCCCTTGCGCTTCTCGCTGCTGTTCGAGCGCTTCCTCAATCCGGACCGCGTCTCGATGCCCGACTTCGACATCGACTTCTGCCAGGACCGGCGCGAAGAAGTCATTCGCTACGTGCAGCGCAAGTATGGGCGCGAACAGGTGGCTCAGATCATCACCTTCGGATCGCTGCAGGCGCGCGCGGCGCTCCGTGACGTCGGCCGTGTGCTTGAAATGCCCTATGGCCAGGTCGATAAGATCTGCAAGCTGGTGCCGAACAACCCGGCAAACCCGACGCCTCTGTCGAAGGCCATCGAGGAAGAGCCGCGTTTCCAGGAAGAAGTCGACAAGGAGCCGGTGATCGGCCGTCTGCTCGATATCGCTCAGAAGATCGAAGGTCTTTACCGCCACGCGTCCACCCACGCCGCCGGTATCGTCATCGGTGACCGGCCGCTGTCGCAGCTGGTGCCGATGTACCGCGATCCGCGATCCGACATGCCGGTCACCCAGTTCAACATGAAATGGGTCGAGCAGGCCGGCCTCGTCAAGTTCGACTTCCTCGGCCTGAAGACGCTGACCGTGCTGAAGGTCGCCGTCGATTTCATCAGGAAGCGCAATATCGAGGTCAATCTCGAAGCATTGCCGCTTGATGACCAGAAAACCTACGAGATGCTGTCCAAGGGCGATACGGTCGGCGTGTTCCAGGTGGAAAGTGCCGGCATGCGCAAGGCGCTGATCGGCATGCGGCCCGACTGCATCGAGGACATCATCGCGCTGGTGGCGCTCTACCGTCCCGGCCCGATGGAAAACATCCCGGTCTACAATGCCCGCAAGCACGGCGAGGAAGAGATCGAATCGATCCACCCGAAGATCGATTATCTGCTGAAGGAAACCCAGGGCGTTATCGTCTATCAGGAGCAGGTGATGCAGATCGCCCAGGTCCTGTCGGGCTATTCGCTCGGTGAAGCCGACCTTCTGCGCCGCGCCATGGGTAAGAAGATCAAGGAGGAGATGGACAAGCAGCGCGCCCGTTTCGTCACAGGTGCCGTCGACAACGGTGTGTCGAAGCCGCAGTCCGATCTGATCTTCGATCTGCTCGCCAAGTTCGCCAACTACGGCTTCAACAAATCGCACGCCGCCGCCTATGCCATCGTCTCCTACCAGACGGCCTACCTGAAGGCGCATTTCCCGGTCGAGTTCCTCGCCGCGTCGATGACGCTGGATATGTCGAACACCGACAAGATCAACGACTTCCGCCAGGATGCCAGCCGGCTCGATATCGAGGTGATCCCGCCATCGGTACAGACCTCATTCCGCCGCTTCGAAACCGGCGACAACCGCATCTACTATTCGCTCGCCGCCATCAAGGGTGTCGGCGAAGCGGCCGTCGATCATATCGTTGACGTGCGCGGTGATGAGCCTTTCGCTAATCTTGAGGATTTCTGCCTGAGGATCGACCCGAAGCTTTTGAACCGGCGGGTGTTCGATAGCCTGATCTGCGCTGGTGCCTTCGATTGCTTCGGCTACGATCGGGCGGAACTGGTGGGCGGCCTCGATCGCATTCTCGGCTTCGCCCAGATCGCCCAGGCCAACAAGATCAGCGGCCAGAGCGATATGTTCGGCGCGGGTGCGGCGACTGGTCCGGAAAAGATCAACCTGCCGCCTTATTCGCCATGGCTGGCGTCTGAAAAGCTGCACCGCGAATTTCAGGTTCTGGGCTTTTATCAATCGGCCCATCCGCTCGATACCTATAACGACCTGTTGTCGAAGATCCGTGTTCAGACATTTTCGGATTTTGCTGCGTCCGTAAAAAAAGGCGCAACGGCGGGCCGTTTGGCCGGAACGGTCACGTCGAAGCAGGAGCGCAAGACCCGCACCGGCAACAAGATGGGCATCATTGCCTTCTCCGATTCAACCGGACAGTTCGAAGCTGTGCTGTTTTCGGAGGCGCTCAATCAGTACCGCGACCTGTTGGAGCCCGGAAAATCGCTGGTCATGACGGTGCAGGCCGAGGAGCGGCCGGAAGGCATCGGCATGCGCATCCAGACGCTGCAGTCGCTGGAAGAGCGGTCGCTGCAGATGCAGAAGGCGCTGCGCGTCTATGTCCGTGATAGCGGTCCGTTGCGCTCGGTCGCCACGCATCTGAATGCGCGCGGCGAGGGGCTGGTGTCGTTCATCGTCATCAAGGACAACGGCCAGCGCGAGATCGAGGTGGAATTGAACGAGCGATATCGCATCTCGCCTGAGATTGCGGCGGCGCTGAGGACCGCGCCGGGCGTCATCGATGTCGAACTGGTCTAGCGCTGGACCATCAAGATTTTGATCGGGTTCGGGTGACGGTCACGAAGTCCGTACCGGCGCCTGTTTCCTGGCCAAGGCCCATGTCGGAAATGGTGAGGGACGAACCCTCGGCGAGCAGTTCTTCGATCCGTTCGCGAGTTTCGTCCGGCACCGTGATCCGGGCCAGTGTGCGCTGGGCTGCATTGAAGGCCATCGGGTCTTCCTCGATGGTGATGCCAAGGCGCTTTTTCATCGGTCCAGGCAATGTGTTGTCGAGCGTCATGGCGAACCATTCGCCCTTGCCGGTGGAAGCGTCGATATCCTGGAACTGGAAAAAATGCGTGCCGAGTGCGACTTCCGGCCGGTCGATCAACACGGGTGTTTCGAACAACGGCTCGAAATCGCGGCGAACGAGAAGCTGGCCGTTTGGCGGCTTGCCCTTGCCCGCCTTGGCGTAGAGTGCATCGATGAAGGTGGCGGTCATCTTGCCGTCGACAGCTAGTTGTTCCGCAGTCTGGAACGCTTTGATGGCGTCAGCGGTCTGCATACCGGCATAGCCGTCGGCGAGCCCGGCTGCATAACCAAGCTCGTTGAGCAGGCTCTGGATGTCCATGGTGATTTCGCGTGTGCCGCGATGGGTGATCAGCATCCGGATCGGCGGCTGCTTTTCCATCTCGACGGCGGCCGGTTTTTCCGGCGGGGGCTCGATCGTGGCAACTTCGACGGATTGCGTCTGGACCTGCGAAACGCTCAGCCGCAATGTAGCGTCCGATAGCAGTTCCGGCTCTTTCCCTTTGGGCTGGAACAGGAACGGATCGGAGATGGCGGCCGGCGTCAACTGGCGATCGGAGACCAGCACATGCAGGCCACGGCCGGTCATCTTGAAGAGTTGCTTGGCAAAGGCATCCGGCATCCGTATGCAGCCATGCGAGGCCGGGTAGCTGGGAACGTGGTTGGAGGCGTGCAGCGCAATGCCTGACCAGGTCAGCCGCTGCATGAACGGCATCGGCGCATTCGAATAAATGTTCGACTTGTGGGAGCGGCGTTTTTCAAGGATCGAGAAAATGCCGGTTGGCGTCGAATGGCCGGCCTTACCGGTCGAGACATTGGAGGTGGCGACCACCGTATCGCCGTCATAGACCACGAGTGACTGCTGGTCCCTGGAAACCACGATCTGCAGAGGAGCTTGCTCGCTTGCAAACGCAACGCTGGCAGACAAGGCGAGGGCGAAGCCGAGACCAAATGTAAAACGCAAAACCATCAGGAACATCCGGACGCAAGAGACAGAAGATGAGCCTAGTTTGATAGGTTTAAGGAAGCTTTGCCGTTCCGTCTGGAACACGAGAATGTGAAGCCTGCTACTTTCGCCGGTCCTTGCCGAACGTATAACCGGTCTCGACCGTCGCCTTGCCGAACTTATCGCGCAGCGTATTGATCGCAGCTTCCGCAGCCGCGCGCCGCGTCGCCTGCGTATCGACGAGATCCGGCGGATCGGCCAGATCGGGATTGGAAAGGTCGGAGACGCCGATCCCGATCAGCCGGAATTTTGTCCCGTCGGTTTCCTTGTCCAGAAGCTGCATGCCGGTGCGGAAGATGCGGTCGGCAAGCCGGGTCGGGCTGTCGAGGCGGCGGTTGCGCGTCCGGCTCTTGAAGTCGGCGGTCTTCAGCTTGAGCACCACCGTCTGGCCGGCAATGTCGGCCTTGCGCAGCCGGTGGGCCACCTGTTCGCTCAACCGGCGCAGATGTGTGACCAGATCGTCATAGTCGCACAGGTCATCGTTAAAGGTGGTCTCCGAGGAAACGCTCTTGGCTTCGCCGTTGATTTCAACGCTGCGCTCATCCTGGCCACGCGACAGCCGGTAGAGACGCTGGCCCAATGTGCCATAGCGCTTCATCAGGACGGTTTCGTCCATTGTCTGCAACTGGCCTATGGTGCGGATGCCGTCGCGCTCCAGGGTTGCCGCAAAGGCCTTGCCGACGCCCCAGATCAGCGTCACCGGCCTGTCCTTGAGGAAATCCAATGCTTCGGCAGCGCCGATCACCGAAAAGCCGCGCGGTTTCTGCAGGTCGGACGCCACCTTGGCGAGGAATTTACAATAGGACAGGCCGACCGAAACAGTAATGCCGATCTCCTGTTCGACCCGGCGGGCAAATCTGGCCAATGTCCGGGCAGGGGGATCATGATGCAGCCGCTCGGTGCCCTGGAGCTCCAGAAATGCTTCATCAATCGACAACGGCTGCACCAGCGGCGTCAGTTCCTGCATCAGAGTGCGCACCTGGCGGCCGACCCGCACGTATTTTTCCATGTCCGGTTTGATGACAACGGCTTGCGGGCAAGCCTCCAGCGCCTTGAACATCGGCATGGCGGACCGTACCCCGTGAATGCGAGCGATATAGCAGGCGGTAGAGACGACGCCGCGCTTGCCGCCGCCGATGATCACAGGCTTGTCGGCCAATTCGGGATTGTCGCGTTTTTCGACCGAAGCATAGAAGGCATCGCAATCGATATGGGCGAGTGTCAGCTGATAGAGTTCGGAATGATAGAGCAGGCGCGGGCTGCCGCAGGCCCGGCACCGGCGAATGCCGGCCGGTTGGCCTGTGAGGCAGTCTCGGCAAAACCCCGGAAATTGCTGCGCGTCTGTTTGCATCGATCGGAACAAAAGTTGAACATTTTCACGATACGCCCTAAGCTGACGAGTCTCAAGGTATGGAGAGGCAATCTTGATGGGCTTCAAGGGAAAGATAAACGGCGGCTGTTCTTTTGCCCGGGATCGGTTCGTTGCCCGCCGTTTAACCCACCAGATGGGCACGGATGATCCTGTCCGCATCCGTCCAGCAGTCCGCCTTGGCGATTCCGCCGCCCGGGTCCGGCGCCATGGCCCGGAATTGGGCGTTTGCCATCAGGTTGATCAGCAGACAATCAGGCGCATGGGTCTGAACGGACTGCAGGTTGCGCAGGATATCATCGATGAAGACCAGCGGCACATCCCTGGCATCGTGCAGGCGCTTGATGATCGGGCCCTTGGGTTCTTCGCTGGCAAGCAGGGGATAGTTCAGGCCATGGCGGTCGAGCAGTGCCCGGCGCACGCTGGTGTGGCGGGGTGGCATCGCCGTGAGAAAGACGACATCGGCATCGGTGGAAAGCCCGGCCAAGGTATCGACTGCGAGATCGGCAGGTGTCTGCCACTGGCCCTGCAGGCGAAAGAACGTCTCCAGCAGTTCGCTCGTCATCGCATCGTCGACCGGCAAACCAGTGTCAAGGTCGATGACATTGCCATGCAGGCGGAAGGAGCGGGGCAAAAGATCACGGCCGCAGGAGCGCAGGAAGTTGCGAAACGGCGTCAGGAATTCGAGCACGACTTCGTCGATATCGCAGACGATCAGCGGCCTGTCCGTCAGACGGATATGGTCGAAATCGAGGATATCCGTCACGGTCAGAAATCCCCGGGATTGTCTGGTCCCGACAGCATGAGATGCGCCCGCACCACATCCTCGGGCCGTGTGCCGGTTGTCTCGCAAAAGGCCAGCAGCGTCGGTTCGTGGCCCATCAGGAAATCGACGACGCCGGTAAGGAAGCCTGTATCGGCGGCGGCGTGGCGCAGCGACGATGGATCAGTGCCCGTCAATGCCAGGAAACGCCCCAGCAGTTCCGGCTCGTTTGCAAGCCAGCCGAGGATGGCAATCGCTGTTTCTTCGGATGAGGTCACGCGCATTCGTCCTTGTCGGATTGAGGTAATTTTTTACCGGATATTACCGGTTTTTCAACCAAATCGCTGTAGCTTCAAGCTTCCGGGGCCGTGAGCTCAGTCGCGCCGCAACTTATAGCGATGTGATGGTCATGCAAGCCGGAACCGTAAATCAAGGGATCGAAATGCCCAAGCAGGTTATGATTGTTGAAGACAATGAGCTGAACATGAAGCTCTTTCGTGACCTGATCGAGGCATCGGGGTACACGACCATTCAGACCCGAAATGGTATGGAAGCCCTTGATCTTGCTCGTAAACATCGGCCAGACCTGATCCTTATGGACATCCAGCTTCCGGAGGTTTCCGGGCTTGAGGTGACGAAATGGCTGAAAGAAGATGACGAATTGCATGTCATCCCCGTGATAGCCGTTACGGCCTTCGCGATGAAGGGTGATGAAGAGCGTATCCGGCAAGGAGGCTGCGAAGCCTACGTTTCCAAGCCGATCTCGGTGCCGAAATTTATTGAGACGATCAAAACTTATTTGGGCGATGCCTGATGCGGCGCCAGGGGCTTCCAATAAGAAGCCCCTTAACGATATTCTTGCGCATGAGACGAATTTGAAAGTTGAACCGGCTTTCTGTTTCAAGCGCTTATAGGCAGGAAAGATTGCATGACTGCACGGATCCTTGTCGTCGATGACATACCGGCCAACGTCAAGTTGCTCGAGGCACGGCTTGTCGCCGAGTATTTTGACGTCCTGACGGCATCCGATGGTTATGAGGCTTTGGCAATCTGCGAGAAGCAGCCGGTGGATCTCATCCTGCTCGATATCATGATGCCGGGCATTGATGGATTCGAGGTCTGTGAGCGGCTGAAGTCGAACCCGCGCACCGCGCATATTCCCGTCGTCATGGTGACAGCTCTCGATCAGCCGTCGGATCGGGTGAGGGGGCTGAAAGCCGGCGCCGACGATTTTCTGACCAAACCGGTCAACGACCTGCAGTTGATGTCACGGGTCAAAAGTCTCGTCCGGCTGAAGAATGTTAGCGACGAACTGCGCCTTCGCGCCGAAACTGCCCACAATGTCGGCCTGCAGGATATGACCGCATTGGATCGGCCCGACGAGTTCGGCAATGTCCTGCTTGTCGATGGCCGGGGGAGCTCGCAGGAGCGCATCATCCGGGCCTTGAAGCCGATTGCGGAAGTGACGGCGATGTCGGATCCGCAGGCAGCCTTGTTTGAGGCCGCCGAAAACAGTTTCGATCTCGTCATCGTCAACTCGAATTTCGATGACTACGATCCGTTGCGGCTCTGCTCGCAACTTCGTTCGCTGGAGCGCACGCGCTATATTCCGCTCCTCATCATCGCCGAGCAGGGGCATGACGAGATGGTGGTTCGCGCACTCGATCTGGGCGTCACCGACTATTTGATGCGGCCCGTCGATCCGAACGAACTGGTTGCCCGCAGTCTGACGCAGATCCGCCGCAAGCATTGCAATGACCGGCTGCGCGCCAGCGTCAAGCAGACGATCGAGCTGGCGGTCACGGACGGGCTGACCGGCCTGCACAATCGCCGCTATCTCGACAATCATCTGAAGCTTCTGATCGATCGCGCTCTTGCGCGCGGCCGGCCGCTGTCGATCTGCATCACCGATATCGATCGCTTCAAGAGCGTCAATGATACCTATGGTCATGACGCTGGAGACGAGGTTCTGCGTGATTTTGCTCATCGTGTGCGCTCGACGGTGCGTGGCGCCGACCTTGCCTGCCGGTTTGGCGGCGAGGAGTTCGTTGTCGTGATGCCGGATACACCGGCGGATGCGGCCGCAGCGATCGCCGAGCGCTTGCGCTCCATTGTCGAAGACAGGAGCTTCGTTCTGCCGAATTCCGATAGGCGTCTCTCGATAACGGCGTCACTTGGCATTGCGACGCTAAACCCGGAAGGCGATACAGCGGAGGCTTTGCTGAAACGTGCGGATACGGCGCTGTATCAGGCCAAGAACAATGGCCGCAACCGGGTAGTAGCCGCTGCTGCCTGAGAGGGATTTGAGCGGGATATCGGCCTTTTGCGCGGTTTTCCACAGGAAAAAGACGGGCTTGTTCGGACGGCGCGATAAGCTGACCGGAAAGCGTGCTCGTGGATGGTTTGTCGCGCAAAAGTAGTCAGATTGGCCCGTAATCTCTGCCATGTAGACGGGAAAAATCACGGGTGATTTCTAGTATCACGAAATAAAATATACAATTCAAATATTTAAACATTTCGATTGCCTTAATGAGGCTTTTCGCATTGCCATTTCGTCATTCTATGAAAAAGTAATACTACATTTAAAAACAATCTTTCGAGGATCGGCTCACCGCAGAATCAGCTCTGGATGGTCCATTAGGTAATGGTTAAATTAACCATGGCCGGGCGCTCTTGCGCGCCGTAGTTAAGAATTCATTGATTTTTTTTTGTTTTCAGTCAATTCTCTGGGGCAAGGGAGAAAGCAACTCCCATCAGTTACCCCATGATGTCAGGTCCGCCGCATCTCCTGGGTCGTGGGGTTTGTCGGCTGATCTGTTGCCAATGCGGTTCCTCGTGCCGCGGTAGCGGTCAGCCGACGCCCATTAAAACGCTGTCCCTGTCGTGGGGGCAGCGTTTTTGTTTTAGGGCCTAATCCCGGCTGTATCGCCGTTTCACCCGTACCACACTGGGCGACAAGAAAAAGGCGCCAGGCTTTTCAGCCGACGCCTTCTTAACTCCACAAGAAAAACCAGATCTTACTTGATCTTGGTTTCCTTGAATTCAACGTGCTTGCGTACGACCGGGTCGTACTTCGTGAAGGACATCTTGTCCGTCTTCGTACGGCTGTTCTTCGTGGTCACGTAGAAAGTACCCGTGTCGGCCGTCGACAGCAGCTTGATCTTGATTTTTGCAGCTTTCGCCATGGTCGTCCTGCCTTTATAAAAAAACAAAGCCGCGGACTTCCAAGGGAAGGGTCCCGGCAAACTTGGCGCGAAACTACAAATCGCACCCGAAAAGTCAAGTCCGTTTTGGGTTGAAAACGATTCTCACCACGGAAAGTACCACATAAAGCCCGAAGAATCCGGCGATTGCCCAGGCAAAACCGTTATTCCCAGAAATATCCATGGCGGCACCGATGGCCTGCGGTCCTGCCACCGTTCCCACCGCATAGGAGAAGATGAAGGCGGCATTGGCGGCGGCGAGATCGGCACCGGTCAGGCGCGAACCGAGATGGCTGAGACCGACCGTATACAGGCCGGAGACGCTGCCGCCCCAGAACAAGAGCACGACAGCCATCAGCCACCAGTTGCCCTGCAGGAGGGGCAGGCACAGCGCGCCGATCAACCCGACAACGGTCATCAGGGCCAAAAGGTTGCGCCGGTCCTTCATGCGGTCGGACAGCATGCCCAGCGGAATCTGAAAAATCACATTGCCGATGCCCATGACGGTCAGGAGCAAGGCTGCCTGCGATTCGGTGAAGCCACTGCGGGTTCCGTAAATTGGAAAGAGTGACAGGCCACCTGATTCGACAGCACCGAAAATGAACACGGCGGCGGTGGCGGTCGGCACCAGGAACACGTAACGCATGAAATGCAGTTCGGGTTTTTCGTCCAGAACCGGGCTTTCGTTGCGGGCTAGGAAGATCGGTATGGCTGCCAGCAGAATAACGCTGGCGCCAAAGGCAAATGGCAGGATGCCCTCGCTGCCGAGGATTGAGAAGAGCAGGGGGCCCGCGGCAAAGCCGAGCGACAGGACAGTGCCGTAAATCCCCAGGACGAGCCCGCGGCGGCTCGGTGGGGCTGTGGCGTTGATCCAGAACTCGGAAAGGACAAACAGCACCGTGATCGCGCCGTGAAAGACGACACGCAGCGGAAACCACAGCAGGAAATTTTGGATGTAATAGAAACCGAGCGCACTGATCGCGGCAAGGACGATAGCGAGCAGCATGGTATTGGCGACGCCGAAACGGTGGGCGATCTTCGCCGTGACGGTCGCTGCCGCCATCGAGGCAAGACCTGCCATTGCCGAGTTCAGGCCGATCATCGTCGAGGAGATACCGCGCTTTTCCATGATGATGCTGAGCAGCGGCAGGCCGAGGCCGATTGCGATGCCGACGGCCGTGATGGCGGCAACGGCGGCAACCAGCGATGGCCAGTGTATTTCCTCAACCGGCGCAGGCGTGCCGGACGGCGGCTGTGACATGCAATGAAATTCCCTAAAGGAGGTCGCGGACAAAGCGCCCATGACGGGTGTAATAGAACGGTACCGGTCTTCCGAAGGGCAGAGATGCGTCCGATTGAAGGCTTGCCCTCAAGTCGCCAAGGATGATTTCGGTAATGTCCGGCAACTGCACTGCCGAAACATCGTTCACATCAATCCATCTCAAGTCTTCAAGCTCCCGGCTGTCGCGGATATCACCCGGATCGATCCCCGCTTCGTCCGTGAACAGGGCGAAGAAATGGGTGTCGAAACGGCGCGGATGTCCCGGCGGCGTAATCGCCCGTGCCATATAGCGCAAGTTTGTCAAATCGGGAAGGAAAGGTAACAGAGTGTTTCCGCAGCCTGAAGAACCGACTGCGATGCTCGCCTCTTCATGCAGTTCGCGAATGGCGGCAAGCGCGATGGCGCGAAGGCGGCTATGGGAGGCAGAATGCTTGTAACCGGTTTTCAACCGCTCCAGCACAGCGGGTTGCATATCGCCGCTAAAGGGGAGCTTGTGGTCGTCCCTGTCCCGGCGGCCGCCGGGAAAGACATGCAGGTTTGGCATGAAGACATGCGCCTTGTGCCGGCGCCCGACGAGGACGCGCACATGAGCCTGCGAGCGGTCGAGCAGCATGATCGACGCGGCATCGCGCGGCCGCGGCGACCGTATTTTGACATTATCGAGGGAGGGGCCGTCGTCCGGCCCGCCACTACTGGCTGTCACGCAGTCCGGTCCGGGACCGGCAGGGCGTCTGCCGGTTCGTCAGCATGGCCGCCGAATCCGTGCATCTTCAGAGCCCATTGCAGGCCGACGACACCGCCCTTGACCGGCTGCATCATCGCGAGCGAGCCGATGATCGTGATCGGCACCCAGATCGCCAGATGACCCCAGTTCGACATCGGCAGCAGCATTTCGGTTGCCATGAAGCCGCCGAGCACGATGTGGCCCATGATGGTGACGACGATATAGGGCGGAAAATCATCGGCGCGATGCTGGTCCAGCTGCTCGCCACAGGCCGAGCATTCATGCACGGTCTTCAGGAAGCGGCCAAACAGCTTGCCGCTGCCGCAGGCCGGGCACTTGTTCAGAAGTCCGCGCTTGATCGATCGTCCAACCGGACGATCGGCTTCGCGTGTCTGCTCGAAGCGGACTGTTTCCGGAGTGCTGCCAGTTGCCTGCATGTCCATATCCTCAACCTGTGGACGCAAGGCGCATCCCTCACATCCTCTATCGCTTGCCGCGCGGTGGTCGCGTTCCCGGCATCTTGCGAGCGCCGCTGCGATCCCTGCGGCCGGACTTGTGGAAGGAGCGCGTTGCCGTCGGCATCTTGCGTCCTTCGCTGATCATCTCGAAGCGGAGCGCGCCGGCAAGCGGCACGGCTTCCACCAGTTTGACGCGGATCTGATCGCCAAGACGATAGCCAAGTCCGGTTTTTTCGCCGGAAAGGGCCTGGTGGGCTTCGTCATAGATGAAATAATCGCGTCCCAGCGTAGATATAGGCACGAACCCGTCTGCGCCATAGGCCGGAAGAGTGACAAATAGTCCCGCCTTGGTCACACCTGATATGCGTCCGTCGAATTCCTCGTTGACCCGGCCACTCAGGTGATGGGCAATCAGCCGGTCGATGGTATCACGCTCGGCGGCCATTGCCCGGCGTTCGAACGTGGAAATCTCGGCTGCAATATCATTGAGTGCCGCTTCCTCGGCCGGCGTGATGCCGCCTTCGCCAAGCCCCAGCGTACCGACCAGCGCACGATGCACGATCAGGTCGGCATAACGGCGGATCGGCGAGGTGAAATGGGCGTATTTCATCAGGTTGAGGCCGAAATGGCCGATATTTTCCGGGCTGTAGATTGCCTGGCTCTGCGAACGCAGCACCATCTCGTTGACCATGGTCTCAAACGGCTTGTCTGCAGCCTGCGACAGGATGCCGTTGAAATGGTTGGAACGCAGGTTGCCGCCCTTGACCAGCGAAAGGTCGAGCGTCGCCAGAAACTCGCGCAGCGTCTCCTGCTTGGCGAGCGACGGCGCATCATGGACACGGTAGACCAGCGGCTGGCGCTTGATCTCGAGCGTCTCGGCTGCGGCCACATTGGCCTGGATCATCATCTCTTCGATCAGCTTGTGGGCATCGAGCCGGTCCGGCACGAAGACGCGATCGACAGTGCCGTCGTCTTTGAGGACGATCTTGCGCTCGGGCATGTTGAGTTCGAGCGGTTGGCGCCGGTCGCGGCCGCGCGTCAGGATCGCATAGGCGTTCCAAAGCGGCTTCAGGATCGGCTCCAGCAGCGGTCCGGTCTGATCGTCCGGATTGCCATCGATCGCGGCCTGCGCCTGGTTGTAGGAGAGCTTGGCAGCACTCTTCATCATGATGCGATGGAAGGTGTGGCCAGCCTTGCGGCCTTCCTTGGAAAACCGCATGCGAACGGCAAGCGCCGGCCGATCGACGCCCTGCTTGAGCGAGCAGAGTTCATTGGAAATCCGCTCCGGCAGCATCGGCACGACGCGGTCGGGGAAATAGACCGAATTGCCGCGCTTGGCTGCTTCCTGGTCGAGCGCCGATTTCGGCCGCACATACCAGGAGACATCGGCGATCGCGACGGTGACGATGACGCCGCCTTCATTGTCGGGCGACGGGTCGGGCTCGGCATGTACGGCGTCATCATGGTCCTTCGCGTCGGCCGGGTCGATGGTGATCAACGGCAGCGAACGCCAGTCCTCGCGGTGCGACATGCTGGCGGGGCCAGCGGCATCGGCTTCCTTGATGACGCTGTCGGGGAAGATGTAGGGAATGCCATGCGCATGGATGGCGATCATCGAGATCGCTTTTTCGGTAGCAACGGAGCCGATGACGTTCTTGACTGCGGCGCGCGGCAGACCAAAACGGCCGGAGCGGACGATTTCGACCTCGACCAGGTCGCCGTCCTTGGCCGGTCCCTGGTGCTCGGCATCGACCTGCATTTCCTCGCCGCGCTTTTCGATCGGCATGATCCGGCCACCGCCGCCGGGCATTTCCCGGAAGACGCCCAGTGCTGCGTTGTTGTTGCGCTTGCGGTCGAGCACCTTGATGATGCGCGCCGTATAGGCCGGACCGCCGCGATCCTTGGCCGGGAAAATCTTCGCCAGAACCCGGTCGCCGATACCGCCGACGGGCGTCTTGCCCTTGGACTGGCCGACACTCGACTGACGGATCGAAACGGCGGGTGCCACGCCCGCATCATCCGGCCATTCGGCCGGACGGCCAATCAGCTCGCCATCCTTGTCGCGGGTGGTGATGTCAAGAACCGTGACGGGAGGAAGGGCGCCGGGGCGCACAAGCGAATTACGCTTCTTCTCCAGGAGCCCATCCTGCTCCATCTCGCGCAAAAGGGATTTCAGCTCGATGCGGGTTTCGCCCTTCAGGCCAAAAGCCTTGTAGATCTCGCGTTTCGACGCCTTGTCCGGATTTTCCGAAATGAACCGCATCAGCACATCACGCGGCGGCACAGCGCCGTGAATGATCACGGTGTCGTCTGTGGGCATGATGACCTTCTTGCCCGCGCGTCCGATCCGGACTGCGGGTTTTCCGGGCCGTTCGGTTCGATCGCGCGGGTTTCTGGTCACGTTCAGTCTTTCTTCGCTTTTGCAGCTGTCTTGGGCTTGGCCGCAGCCTTAGGCTTTGCCGCGGCTTTCGGTTTCGCCGCTGCCTTGGGCTTGGCCGATTTGGCGGCCGCCGTGTCGGTTTTCGCTGCAGCTTTTGGTTTGGCAGCGGCTTTGGTTGCCTTGCCCTTGGCCGGCTTGATGCCACCCTTGGCTATGCGCTCGGCAATCAGCAGCAACGCATCTTCCATCGACACCGACACCGGATCCTTGCCCTTCGGCAGGGTCGCATTAACCTTGCCCCAGTTGACGTAAGGGCCGTATTTACCGTCCTTGACGGTAATCGGTCCGCCATCCGGGTGGTCGCCGACTTCCTTCAAAGGAGCAGCCGATGCGCCGCGTCCGCCCGGTCCCTTCGCCTGCTTGTCGGCAAGCACCGAGACCGCGCGGTTGAGACCAATCGAGAATACGTCCTCGATGCTTTCGACATTGGCGTACTTGCCGTCATGCAGAATGAACGGCCCATAGCGGCCGAGGCCGGACGAGATCATCTTGCCGGTTTCGGGGTGCGCGCCGATATCGCGCGGCAGCGATAGCAGCGCCAGTGCCTTTTCATGGTCAATGCTGGCCGGTGTCCAGCCTTTCGGCAGGCTAGAACGCTTGGCTTCCTTGCCATCACCACGCTGGACATAGGGGCCGAAGCGGCCGGAGCGCAGGGTGATTTCCTCGCCCGTATGCGGATCCTTGCCGAGTGCCAGCGGCTCGTTCGAGACTGCCGCTTCATCGCCGCCATTGCTGTCGGATGACAGTTGACGGGTGAAGTTGCATTCCGGGTAGTTCGAGCAACCGACGAAAGCGCCATACTTGCCGAGTTTCAGCGACAGCTTGCCGGTGCCGCAGACCTGGCAGATGCGCGGATCGCTGCCATCCTCGCGCTTGGGGAAGACCAGCGGTGCCAGTTCTTCGTTCAGCGCATCGAGCACGTTGGTGACGCGCAATTCCTTGGTGTCTTCGATCTGGGCGAAGAAATCCTTCCAGAAATCGCGAAGAACGTCCTTCCAGTCGAGTTCGCCGGCAGAGATCTGGTCGAGCTTTTCTTCCAGCGACGCCGTGAAATCATATTCGACATAGCGCGCAAAGAAGCTCTCAAGGAACGCCGTGACCAGCCGGCCCTTGGCTTCGGGGATCAGCTTGCGCTTGTCGTTGACGATGTATTCGCGATCAAGCAGCGTCGTTACGGTCGCGGCATAGGTGGAAGGGCGGCCGATGCCGAGCTCTTCCATCTTCTTGATCAGCGATGCTTCCGAATAGCGCGGCGGCGGCTCGGTGAAATGCTGGGTCGAGTTGATCTTCTGCTTGGCGAGGTTTTCGCGTGCGTTGATTTCCGGCAGGCGGCCATCTTCATCGTCGCTCTGCTCGCCATCTTCCTTGGCATCGGTATAGGCCGCAATGAAGCCATCGAAACGGATGACCGATCCGACGGCGCGCAAGCCAGCCTTCTCGCCCTTGTTGTCGGCGGTGATCTCGGCCGTGGTACGCTCAATCTCGGCTGACGCCATCTGGCTGGCAATACCGCGCTTCCAGATCAGGTCATAGAGTCGTAGCTGGTCAGCGTCGAGAAAGTTGCGCACCTGGTCGGGAGTGCGGGTGAAGTCTGTCGGGCGAACCGCCTCGTGGGCTTCCTGGGCATTCTTTGCCTTGGTCGAATAGAGGCGGGCCTTTTCCGGCACATAGCGGCTGCCGAACTGGTCGCCAATGGCGCTGCGCGCAGCATCGATCGCTTCAGGCGCCATCTGCACGCCGTCGGTACGCATATAGGTAATGAGACCGACGGTCTCGCCGCCGAGTTCCACGCCTTCATAGAGCTTCTGCGCGACCTGCATGGTGCGCGACGCTGAAAAGCCGAGCTTGGAAGACGCAGCCTGCTGCAGCGTCGAGGTGGTGAACGGCGGCGACGGATTGCGTTTGACCGGCTTGGCTTCGATGCTCTCGACCGTATAGGCGGCCCCATCCAGCAAGGCTTTCAGCTTGCCGGCGTCCTCGCCATTGGTCACGCCGCGGGGCGGCAGACGGTTGCCGCCGGTGGAAACCAGGCGGGCCTCGAACTCGTCGCCACGCGGTGTCTTCAAAAGCGCCGAAAGATTCCAGTATTCCTCGGACACGAAACGCTCGATTTCGGCTTCGCGGTCGCAGACGAGGCGCAGCGTGACAGATTGCACACGCCCTGCCGAACGGGCACCCGGCAGCTTGCGCCACAAGACCGGCGACAGGTTGAAACCGACGAGATAGTCGAGCGCCCGGCGCGCCAGATAGGCGTCCACCAGCGGGATATCGATGTCGCGCGGATTGGCCATCGCGTCGAGCACGGCCTTTTTGGTAATCGCATTGAAGACGACGCGCTGGACAGGCTTGCCGGCGATCAGTTTCTTCTTGTTCAGAAGATCCAGCACGTGCCAGGAAATGGCTTCCCCTTCGCGGTCCGGGTCGGTTGCGAGAATGAGACGATCAGCCGATTTCAGGGCGTCGGCGATATCTTTCATGTGCTTGGCGGATTTGGTGCTGACTTCCCAGAGCATGGAAAAATCATCATCCGGAAGAACCGAGCCGTCCTTGGCCGGCAAATCGCGGACGTGACCGAAGGAGGCGAGAACCTTGTAACCGGGGCCCAGATACTTGTTGATGGTCTTCGCCTTTGAAGGCGATTCCACGACGACGACATTCATGGTCATATTCTCAAAGCAACCGTTCAAAGCTGTGCCAGGCCGGGAAGAGGCGGCACAATGGGAAATATCGATGCCCCGACATGGACAGGGATTCGTCTGCGGTCAAGTGCTGCGCCCAAAATAACCGGCCACAACGCGATGCAACCTATAAGTGATTACGTGCGTATTGCAATTAAAGATAAATACGATATCGTCTTTGAAGTGTAATTTCCATCTCGCGGGGCACTGGCAGAAAGCGATGCTTCTGCACTCTTGTCTCGCGGTGGCAGTCCACACGACCGAACGGTGCTGTATGGCGTTCCGCTCGACCAATGCGTGCCTGTCTACGGGCGGATTTTGAATGCACCACAGGGAAAACCGATGATTCCGAATTCAACGGGGGCCGGCAGACGAGAAGCACAGGCTCGCGAAAAGGTCGCCTATATCCGGCATATGCTCGGAGAACTCCGTGGTGTCGCCGCCAACGAGCGCGCCGATATGCTGTGCTACCTGATCGAAATGGCGTTTGTCGAAGCCGGCGATATCCTGTCCGGCAAAAGGCAGTTGTCATTCTCCAATGCTGAGGGAAACAAGGCCGCCGGGATGCCGGTGAAGCCGTCCGGCAAGATCCAGTTCTAAAAGCACCAGATAGACGGCCGATGCCGAAAGGCCGGTGTGGCGGATGATGTCGTCGATCTCGACGGGCGTTGGTCCCAGCGCATCGGTGATCTGCGCCCGATCGTTCTCGTTCGGCGGCGGTGCCATCGGTCCAGCATCATGTTCGCCCGGCTCCTCCGCCTGCGGTGGCGTGAACAGATCGATGCGGCTGAGCGGTGCAAGCGCCTGCAATATGTCCGCCGCTTCCGTGGTCACGATCGCGCCATCCTTCAAAAGCCCGTTGGTACCGTGACAGCGCGGATCGAGCGGCGAACCCGGCACGGCAAAGACCAGCCGGCCGAAATCGGCGGCATAACGCGCGGTAATCAACGAACCGGACCGTGAGGCCGCTTCGACGACGGCAAGCCCGAGGCTGACACCGGCGATCAGCCGGTTGCGCCGGGGAAAATCGCGGGCACGGGGTTCCCAGCCGAATGGCATCTCGCTGATCGCGAGGCCATTACCATCCGTGATCTCGTCCAGAAGACCGATATTTTCGGGCGGATAGGGTTGATCCAGACCACCGGCCAGCGCTGCGATCGTTCCGGTCTCCAGGCTGGCGCGATGCGCTGCCGTGTCGATGCCCCGCGCTAACCCCGATATAATGGAGTATCCGGCCCGTCCCACATCGCGCGCGATCATAGCCGCAAATTTCGTGCCGCTGATCGAGGCATTACGCGAGCCGACGAGGCCGAGGGAAGGGACGGTGCCGGTGATCGCGTTGCCCTTGACCGCCAACAACGGTGGTGCGCCATCGATCTGGCGCAGGGCCGGGGGGTAATCGGGCTCGCCGATGCCGATGAAACGGGCGCCGAACCGATGGGCGGCCGCGAGTTCTTTCTCAGCCTCTGCCACAGAGGCGATGCGGATCGTACGGGTTGAACCACCGCGCCGCGACAGTTCGGGCAGCATTTCAAGCGCTGTTTCGGCTGAGCCGAAATGGTTGATGAGGTCGCGAAAGGTCGCAGACCCGACATTGTCGCTGCGGATCAGCCTCAGCCAGGCCGTTCTTTGTCGTTCCGAAAGCGCAATCCCGTTTCGTCCTGCGCTGCCGTTCGACATTCTGACCTATCCCTTTTCGCCGATCCGGCCTTCCGTCCCGGCCAGGAGCCGCCGGATGTTTTCGCGGTGCTTGATCCAGGTGATGATGCTCATCACCACGAACAGCAGGCCGATCTTTCCGTAGCCTGAGGCTAACAATACAACCGGAACGATCACGGTTGCAACCAGTGCCGAAAGAGAGGAATAATGGGTGAGTTTGGCCATAGTCAGCCAGATCGCGGCAAACACCAGAACCATGATGGGGGCTAAGCCGAGCAGGACGCCGATATAGGTTGCAATGCCCTTGCCGCCCTTGAAGCCGAGCCAGACAGGATAGAGATGGCCGAGGAAGGCGGCAAAGCCGGCGGCAATACCCGCTTCGATCCCCCAGCGTGAGGCAATTGCCGCAGCGGCAGTTCCTTTCAGGGCATCCAGTAGCAGCGTGGCCGCGGCGAGCTTCTTGTTGCCGGTGCGCAAAACATTGGTCGCGCCGATATTGCCGGAGCCGATCTTGCGGACGTCGCCAAGTCCGGCCATGCGGGTGAGGATCAGGCCGAAGGGGATGGAGCCGAGCAGATAGCCGAAAATCGCAACACCGGCCGTCAGCGCCAGCCCGAGTTGCCAGGAAAATATGTCAGACACCTATTGCCTCCCCAATTCCGCCGCGACGGATATTGCCCCTCATCCTCTCCCCGCAAGTGGGACGAGGGAACGACGAAGCTTGCCGTTTTTCCTTCTCCCCGTCTGCGGGGAGAAGGTGCCCGTTAGGGCGGATGAGGGGCAAGCCACGCGCTCAATTAAAGCGAATGAACCAGTTTTCCGGCAACATAGGTTTGAACGGCCCGGCCGGTAAAGCGGGCATTTTCAAACGGTGTGTTTTTCGAACGGGACACGATCGCATCCTTGCCGAAAATCCAGGGCTCTTCCAGATCGATCAGCGTGATGTCGGCCTTGGCGCCGGGTTTCAGTGTGCCGGCATCGAGCCCGAAAATCTGGGCTGGGCGTGTCGATAGGGCATCGATCAGCCGCATCAGCGGCACGGAGCCGCTGTGATGGAGGCGGAGCGCAGCAGCCAGCAACGTCTCCAGCCCGATCGCGCCGTCGGCAGCGTCGGCAAATGGCAGACGCTTGGTGTCGACGTCCTGCGGATCGTGCGATGAGACGATGATGTCGATCGTGCCATTGGCCAGCGCCTCGACCATAGCGACACGGTCGTCTTCGCCACGCAGCGGCGGCGAGAGCTTGAAGAAGGTCCGGTATTCGCCGATGTCGTTTTCGTTGAGGGTCAGGTGATTGATCGAGATGCCGCAGGTAACGTTGGCGCCGCGCTTGCGAGCGGTGGCGATCGCTTCTGCCGATTCCGGCAGCGAGATCTTTGCCGCATGATAGGCGCCCTTGGTCAGTCCGGCGATGCGCAGGTCGCGCTCCAGCGGAATAATCTCGGCTTCGCGCGGCACGCCGGAAAGGCCGAGCCAGCTGGCAAGCAGTCCTTCGTTCATGACGCCACCGGCACCGAGATATTTGTCGCGCGTCTCGAGCGAGATGACGGCGCCGAATTCGCGGGCATAGGTCATGGCGCGGCGAAGGACGAGCGTGTCGTGCACCGGGCGGCGGCCATTGGTGAAGCAGACGGCACCGGCTTCGCGCAACAGCCCGAATTCGGTCATCTCTTCGCCATCGAGATGTTTGGTCAGTGCTGCGGCCGGGTAGACATTGACCAGCGCCTTGTCGCGCGCCGTCTTCTGAACGAACTGCACCAGCGCGATATCGTCGATGACCGGATCGGTATCCGGCATGGTGATGATAGAGGTGACGCCACCGGCAGCGGCAGCCCGCGATGCTGATTCTATGGTCTCGCGATATTCGCCGCCGGGTTCGCCAACAAAAACGCGGGCATCGACCAGGCCGGGCACGGCAACGAGGCCGGTGCAATCCTTGACCTCAGCACCATCCGGAACACCCTGGTTCTGGGCGGATTGTCCGGCAGCAACGATCAGGCCGTTTTCGACAATAACAGTGCCGGTTTCATCGAGATTGCGGGAGGGGTCGATGATGCGCAGGTTTTTCAGGACGAGGGCGTTGCTCATGTGCGTGGCCCCTGGTTCTGCGAAAGAAGAAGCGTTTCCATCACCGCCATGCGCACCGCGACCCCCATTTCAACCTGCTGCTCGATGACGCTCTGCGGCCCGTCGGCGATTTCCGAGGCGATTTCGACGCCGCGGTTCATCGGGCCGGGATGCATGACGAGCGCGTCTTCCTTGGCAGCTTTCAGCTTTTCGGCATCAAGCCCATAATAGCGGAAATATTCGCGCACCGAAGGAACGAAGGAGCCGGCCATGCGCTCACGCTGCAGGCGCAGCATCATCACCACGTCGGCGTCCTTCAGGCCTTCTTCCATCGAGTGATAGACCTCGGCACCCATGTCGGCGATGCCGGAGGGGAGGAGAGTTGCCGGGGCAACGACACGGACGCGGGCGCCCATCTGGTTCAGCAGAAGAATGTTGGAGCGGGCAACGCGCGAATGCAGGACGTCGCCGCAGATGGCGACGATGATGCGCGACAGCTTGCCCTTGGCGCGGCGGATGGTCAGCGCGTCGAGCAGCGCCTGGGTGGGATGCTCGTGTTGTCCGTCGCCGGCATTGACAACGGAGCAGGAGACCTTCTGGGCAAGCAGCGCTGCCGCACCGGCGGACGAATGGCGCACCACCAACACATCCGGATGCATCGCATTCAGCGTCATCGCCGTATCGATCAGCGTTTCGCCTTTCTTTACCGAGGAATTGCTGACCGACATGTTCATCACGTCGGCACCCAGCCGTTTGCCCGCGAGTTCGAAGGAGGATTGTGTCCGCGTCGAGGCCTCGAAGAACAGGTTGATCTGCGTCAGGCCGCGCAGAGTCGTTGTCTTCTTCTCTCTCTGGCGGGAAATCTTGACGGCTTCGTCGGCCCGGTCGAGCAGGACGGTGATATCCTGTTCGTTCAGGCCCTTGATGCCGAGCAGGTGGCGATGCGGAAAGAAATCCATGGGGAGCCGCCTCATTTGGTGAAGTTGCGAGGGTCTATAATGACTGCGGCGTCACCCGGCAAGGCAAAGGCTGCGCAAACCCGCCGCATACCCACGCTTTTGTGGCCATAACGCACCGCGCGCAAATTGTTGCGGGAAGCGGCATTTATCCCGTCGCGATGCTGTTCCTAAGCATGTGGACTTGGGTTAGAAACGCGGCATGACTCTGAACCGCACCGAACAGAAACTCGCCGATCTGAACCAGCCGAAACCCTGGTCGGGGATCAATGCCTTCCGCTCCGACCCGCTGCTGGTCGACATTGCCGCGTCGATGCCGCGCTCCTTGCGCGACGATTTCGAGACGATCGGCCGTTACGTGACCTCACCGGAAGCGCAGGATCTGGCGCGCATGGCCAATGAGGGCGTACCGAAGCTGCGCACCCATGGGCCGCGCGGCGAGCGGCTGGATCAGGTGGAATTCCACCCCGCCTGGCACGCGCTGATGCGCCGGTCAGTAACATCTGGTCTGCATGCGTCTGCCTGGGAAAACATCGCCGATGAGCGCGGACGTTCGCACAAGGCACGGGCGATGCGCTTCTATTTGACGGCGCAGTTGGAATGCGGCCATCTCTGCCCGTTGACCATGACCAGCGCGTCGGTCGCCGCGATCTCGGCGTCGCCGGCTGTTCAGAAGGAATGGGCTCCAAAAATCCTGTCGCGAAAGTATGATTCGTCCAATCGTCCGTGGATGCAGAAAGCCTCCGTGACCGTTGGTATGGGCATGACGGAAAAGCAAGGCGGTACGGATGTGCGCGCCAACACCTCGACGGCGGAACGGGTGGGCGAGGGGATCTATCGCCTCAACGGCCACAAGTGGTTCATGTCGGCGCCGATGAGCGATGCCTTCGTCATGCTGGCACAGACCCGTGATGGTCTCGGCTGCTTCCTTGTTCCGCGTCTTCTCGAAGATGGGTCAGCCAATGGCCTCCGCTTCCAGCG
Source organism: Rhizobium sp. Root1204 (assembly GCF_001424965.1). Taxonomy (NCBI): domain Bacteria; kingdom Pseudomonadati; phylum Pseudomonadota; class Alphaproteobacteria; order Hyphomicrobiales; family Rhizobiaceae; genus Rhizobium; species Rhizobium sp. Root1204. Next base: position 35,635 of record NZ_LMCZ01000004.1, on the reverse strand, counting down.
CCTGAAGGACAAGCTCGGTAACCGCTCGAACGCTTCATCCGAGGTGGAATTTTCCGATACGTTCGGTTTCGTGCTTGGCTCGCCGGATGCCGGCATCCGCACCATCCTCGACATGGTGACGCTGACGCGGCTGGATTGCGCGTTGGCCTCCGCCGGTATGATGCGGGCGTCGCTGGCCGAGGCGGTGCATCATGTGCGCGGCCGCAAGGTCTCCGGCAAGCCGCTGGTCGCTCAGCCGATGATGACGCGGGTTCTGGCCGATATGGCGCTCGATGTCGCTGCCGCCAGCGCCTTGTCGTTCCGTCTTGCGGAAGCCTTTGACAAGGCGCGCGACAGCGCAGAAGACGCGGCCTATGCGCGGATCATGACGCCGGTTGCGAAATACTGGAGCTGCAAGATTGCGCCCGGGCTGATCGCCGAGGCGATGGAATGCATCGGCGGCAGCGGTTATGTCGAGGAACGGCCGATTGCCCGGCATTATCGCGAAGCTCCGGTCAATGCGATCTGGGAAGGCTCCGGCAATGTCATGGCGCTGGATGTTTTGCGCGTGCTCACCCGCGGCAAGGATCTGTTCGAACTGCTGTTCCAGGTGATCAGCCGCGATCTCGGCCCATCCGCCAAGAAGACCGTCGACGTGCTGCGCGCGGCGGCATCACTCTGCGAGCGTGACGAAGGGGCCGCCCGCATGCTGGTCGAGCAGCTGGCACTGGCTGCCGCGGCCGCAGAACTTTACCGTCTGGGGGCAGGGCGGATTGCCGACGCGTTCCTGGAATCGCGGTTGGCTGCCGGTTGGCGCTCGACCTATGGCATGCTCGATTCGCGTTTTGATTCCACCTATATCGTCGACCTGCTTTATCCGGCGGCGATATAACCGGTCACCGTCAGGACGAGCGGAATCGTAAAGAACGACACGACTGTCTGGATGGTGGCGACAGCGGCATAGAGCGGCGCGTCGCCACCCATCTGTTTGGCCAGCAGATATCCGTTCATAGCCGTCGGTACGCTGGCGCCAAGCGCGATCACCAGCAGGGCATCGCCGCGAATGCCGAGAGAATAGGCGGCACCGACCATGAACACCGGCATGACGATCAGTTTTAGAAAGACCGCGAGCAGGGCGGTCATGCTTGGCCGCAGCGCGTCGGAAACCTTGAGACCCGCCCCGACCATCACAAGGCCGAGGCTGAGCGAAGCGCTCGCCAGCATCTCGACGGCGGTCAAGATTGGCCCGTAGACGGGAACCTGGACGAAGTTCAGCACGATACCCAGCACCGAGGCGACGATCAGCGGGTTGGTGGCGATCTTGAAGGCAAAGAATCGCAAGCCCTTCGGACCGCCGTTGAAGCCGATCAGCACGCCGATATTGTAGAGATTGATCGGGATGATCACCAGGGTCATCACCAGCGCCGTCAGGCTGAGGCCCAGTGGCCCATAGAGTTTCTGGGCGATCGCCAGCGCCATGAAGCCGTTCCAGCGCGTCGCCGTCTGGAAGATCGAGGTGAAGGCGGCGGACGAGACGTGGCGGGCACGCAGCAGCGGCCAGAGCAGCAGCAAAAACGCCGACATCAACGTGATGCTGCCGATTGTTGCCAGTGCTGTCGCATCCGTCTTCATACCGGCAAAGTCGGCCGTCGCCAGCGTCGAAAACAACAGGGCCGGGAACAGGACGTAGTAGCCGAGCTGTTCCAGCCCTTCCCACAATGTGTTGTCGACCAGCGATGAGCGTTTCAGCCAGACGCCCAGCGAGACGAGCAGGAAGATCGGCAGGATGCTTTCGAAGATGATCGTCATGAAAAAGGCGGCCTGAATAAGGGAGGAGCCCACCGATAGCCGCTTGCTCACAAAGCGGCAACCGCGCCGCCCGGAAATTAACCTTAACAATTGGTTTACGTTGCGCGGACAGGGTTAACGGGCAAGAGTGGCACTGAAGAGATTTTTAACGCTTTCGGAATGGAGCACGTTCGGTGAGAACTGGCTTGGTCATCATCATGACGATGTTTTTTGTAAGCCTTGCGCTCGATCTGGCGGTTCCGGCTCTAATCCTCGTGAGCTTGCTCGCTCTGGATTGGCTGTCGGCGCAGATCAAGCACGGCATATTCGTGGAGGGGAGAACAGTATGAAGTGGTTCCTTATCCTCTGGGCCTGCCCGGTCATCCTGCTCACCGGCTGGTACGGGCTATCCTATTACGACATGAGCTTCGGCATCTTCATGCTGACGCGTCAGGCGCATGATCTGGTGTTTGCGATTTATGGCAATGTGCTCGGTATTCCGCCGGAAACCATTCCGCCGCTGGTGGCGCGCGCCATCGTCTTCGACAGCTTTTTGGTGTTTGCCATCATTGCCTACCGCAAGCGCCGCGACATCCGCGCCTGGTATAACAAGCGTTTTCCGCCGGCTCAGAAGGACGAATCGGGTTCCGCAGCCTTTGCCAAGGATGCCAACCTGTCGAGCGCGCCCTGAAGAATGAACGAGGCGGCGGCCGAATCGATCCGGTCCGCCCGCTTCTTCCTCGAAACGTCCATCTCGATCAGCACCCGCTCGGCCGCCACCGTCGATAGCCGTTCGTCCCAGTAGATGAACGGGATAGCGGTTTTTTGCGCCATGTTGTGCACGAATGCCCGGGTCGCCTGGGCGCGGGGACCGGCGGAGCCGTCCATGTTGATCGGCAGGCCGATGACGAAGGCGGCAATCCTTTCCTTCTCCGCGACGGCAAGTAGCGCTTCCGCATCCAGCCCGAACTTCACCCGCTTGATCACCTCACGCGGCGTTGCAAAGCGGCGTCCGAGATCGGAAACCGAAATGCCGATAGTCTTGGTGCCAAGGTCGAGCCCGGCGATGGCCTGATTGGGCAGGAGGGCGGTTGCGAGGTCTTCGATGCTGAGAACAGCCATGTGATTTGCCGATTCGGTCTTTTAGGATTACTCGGGTGATCCATATCCCTATCCTGCCGCCAAATCATCCCCGCTGTAAATCAAGGAGTATTGTCATGAAGATCAAGTGGCTCGGACATTCCGCGTTCCATCTGGAAACCGCCAAATCGAAAATCCTCATCGATCCGTTCTTCACCGGCAATCCGTCCTTTGACGAATCTTCGCGCAAGGATGCGGCTGCTGGCCTGACCCACATTCTTCTGACCCACGGTCATGGCGACCATGTCGGCGATACGATTGCGCTTGCCAGGGAAACCGGTGCGACCGTCGTTGCCAATGCTGATCTCGCGGCATGGCTGGGCTCGAAGGGCGTCCATGCGCTCGAAATGGGCAATACCGGTGGCACCATCCATCTCGATGGTTTTTCGACCACCTTCGTCAATGCGCTGCATTCCTCGGCGCAACTGACTGAAGATGGCGTCTCACATTCGCTCGGCAACGCCAACGGTCTTGTCCTGCATTTCGAGGACGAACCGACGCTGTATCATATGGGCGATACCGACATCTTCTCTGACATGGGATTGATCCACGAACTGCACCAGCCGGAAATCGGTCTCGTTCCGATCGGCGACCGGTTTACCATGGGCGGTGCCGTGGCAGCCCTTGCCTGCCAGCGCTTTTTCAAGTTCGCAACGGTTCTGCCTTGCCACTATGGTTCGTTCGGCATCATCGACCAGACGCCGGATCTGTTCATCGCCGGCATGGATGGCGCGTCAGTGAAGGTGGAAGCGCCGGCTGTTGGCGGCATTGTTGCCGTCTAAGACGGCTCGGCATGCATTCCCCCGTTGCGTGGGCGCACCGCGGCTATTATAGCGGGGGGAAAGTTCCTTGAAGACCGGAGACACCCATGTCCGTAGACCTCGCCACCGTGAAGCGCGTCGCGCGCCTTGCCCGCATTGCCGTCACCGAAGAGGAAGCGCAGCGCATGACCGGCGAACTGAACGGCATTCTCGGTTTCGTCGAGCAGCTTTCCGAGGTCAATGTCGATGGCGTCGAGCCGATGACATCCGTAACTCCGATGGCAATGAAGAAGCGCACGGACGCCGTAACCGACGGCAACAAGGCGGATGACATTGTCGCCAATGCGCCGATCGAGGATCGCAATTTCTTCCTCGTCCCGAAGGTTGTCGAGTAATCTTTGCCGCTGCCGCCGCCCGAACGCACCCGATTTTGAAAGCCTGCCCATGACCGACCTGACCCGCCTGACCATCGCTGAAGCGCGTACCAAGCTGAGCTCCAAGGAAATCTCCGCCGTCGAACTGACCGAGGCCTATATCGGCGCGATCGACGCGGCCAATGGCGCGCTGAATGCCTATGTCGTCACCACGCCGGACAAGGCCCGCGAGATGGCCAAGGCGTCGGATGCCCGTATCGCCAGCGGCAAGGCCGGCGCGCTCGAAGGCATTCCGCTCGGCATCAAGGATCTGTTCGGCACAGAAGGTGTCCACACCCAGGCCTGCAGCCACATTCTCGACGGCTTCAAGCCGCGCTATGAGTCGACCGTCACCCAGAACCTGTGGAACGACGGTGCCGTCATGCTCGGCAAGCTCAACATGGACGAGTTCGCCATGGGTTCGTCGAATGAGAGTTCCTATTACGGCCCGGTGAAAAACCCCTGGCGCGCCAATGGCTCGAACCTTGATCTGGTTCCGGGTGGCTCCTCCGGTGGTTCCGCTGCTGCCGTGGCCGCCTTCCTCTGCGCCGGTGCGACCGCGACCGACACGGGCGGCTCGATCCGCCAGCCTGCCGCCTTCACCGGCACCGTCGGCATCAAGCCGACCTATGGCCGCTGCTCGCGCTGGGGCATCGTCGCCTTCGCGTCGTCGCTCGATCAGGCTGGCCCGATCGCCCGCGACGTGCGCGATGCGGCGATCCTGCTGAAGTCGATGGCATCGGTCGATGCCAAGGATACGACCTCCGTCGATCTACCGGTCCCCAATTACGAAGCCGCGCTCGGTCAGTCGCTGAAGGGCATGAAGATCGGTATTCCGAAGGAATACCGCGTCGATGGCATGCCGGGCGAAATCGAAACGCTCTGGCAACAGGGCATTGCCTGGCTAAGGGACGCCGGTGCCGAGATCGTCGATATCAGCCTGCCGCACACGAAATATGCGCTCCCGGCCTATTACATCGTCGCCCCGGCAGAAGCCTCGTCCAACCTTGCCCGCTATGACGGCGTCCGCTACGGCCTGCGTGTCGATGGCAAGGACATTGCCGACATGTATGAAAAGACCCGCGCTGAAGGGTTCGGAACCGAGGTCAAGCGCCGCATCATGATCGGCACCTATGTCCTTTCGGCAGGCTACTACGATGCCTATTACCTGCAGGCCCAGAAGGTCCGCACGCTGATCAAGCGCGACTTCGAGCTGGCCTTCCACGCCGGTGTCGATGCGATCCTGACACCAGCAACCCCGTCCTCCGCTTTCGGCATTGCCGACGAGGATTTGGCATCCGATCCGGTCAAGATGTACCTCAACGACATCTTCACCGTGACGGTCAACATGGCCGGCCTGCCGGGCATCGCCGTCCCCGCCGGTCTCGACCACAAGGGCCTGCCGCTCGGCCTGCAACTGATCGGCAAGCCGTTCGAGGAAGAAACGTTGTTCAAGACAGCGCATGTCATCGAACAGGCCGCGGGAAAGTTCCAGCCTGCCAAGTGGTGGTAAAGACGGCCTTCCATCTTCGCAACATGACTGCCTCGGAGGCCGGGGCAGTTGCGCGGATCGGATATGAAGCCTGGAAATCGAACCGTGTTCACCAGAGCTGGTTTGAACCCAACGTCGAAACGCGTGTCGAAGATGGTTTTCTGACCTTCGCCGGCAATCCGGATGCTGACGTCATTGTCGCTGTAGCTGCAGGCGAGATTATCGGCTGGGGCGCCCGCGATAGCCGCGAACATCCCGGTGACCGGTCTCGCGGCTGGAATTATATCTCAGACATCTGGATTGCTCCGCATTGGCAGGGCAAGGGAGTCGGCTCGGCGCTGATTGGCGAACTTCTTGCGCGGATGCGGGTTGAAGATCTCGGTGTCGCCGGCATCGAGACTGATGCGTCCAACGATGCGGCTCTGTCTCTCTATAAAAGACTGGGATTTATGCAGGTCTGGCACGGCACCGATTTTTCTCCGTCGCTCGGTCTCGATCAGACCAAGGTGCGTCTGGAAAAACCGCTTCCGTGATGCTCTACTTGCGGCGGAAGGGGATCGCTGCATGATGATTGTTCGCCTCGCGCGCGAAAATGAGGTTCCGGCTCTGGCCGCGATCGGGCTTGATGCCTGGGAAAAGGCGGTTTCCGGTGTTGCCGATGCGCAAGCCATGCGCCGCGTCGCCGAATTGTCCTTCCTGTCCTTCCTGCGTTCGAACTGGTTTTCGGTGAGCGTCATTGAAACGGGCGGTGCCGTGGCGGGATGGGCCGCGCGTGAAGATAAGGACGGCACGATCTCTGATCTCTGGGTTGAGCCATCTCTGCAGCGAAACGGCCTTGGCTCGTCGCTGCTTGCCGATCTGGAGCAGAGGATTTTCACCGGTGGTTTCGAGGCTGCCATGATCAGAACTCATGTGCAGAATGCCCAGGCTATCGGTTTCTTCCAAAAGCACGGATACGCGATCAGCTCGCTGTCGACCGCCTACGCGCCGAAGCTCGATCGCGATGTCGAGTCTGTTGGTATGACGAAGATGTTTGTGGAGGTGGCTGCTCAACAGGGCCAGCAATGGTTCTGAAGAGAAACCGGCGAGACCGAATGAACGGCCCCGCCGGTTTTGTTTTGTCAGCGGTTGTTTAACTGCGCACGCACGAGAAGGAGGCCGCGCTCAGTAATCCGATAGGGCTTGCCACCGGACGATGAGATCGCCTTCTTTCGTTTCAATTTACGAAACATCTCCAAACCGAAACCGGGATAGAGCCAGCCGTCACGGGTGAAGCACCGGGCGCCGCCGATGGTTTTACCGTCCAGGCGCAGGATTTCGATGCGGCCGCCTTGGGCCATAAGGTGAAGAATACGCTGTTCGTCGCGTGAAATATCCATTGATGTTGAGATCCGAAAAGCGTTCGCATGAACGCATGAAAACGGGTCTGCCGTTCAGTCGAACGTCAGGGCTTCGTTTTCGTGGCCCGAGCGCACAAGCAAACTTGCGCGCAGGGGCCTTCAGGCAATCTCGGATATCGAGAACATCAAAACTCCAAAAGGGACGGTCACTTTTAAGCAAAGCACAACGATGCCGTCAAGAATGCCCTGCGAACATGAGCGATTGATGCATACCAAGACCGGCCATGACGCCATCGGCGGAAACAAGCGTGATGTTGCCGAAGGCGCGGGCATTATCCCCGGCCGCATAGACCCCGGCGACGTTGGTTGCCTTGACGGCATCGATTGTGAGGATCTTTCCGGCAGGTGTGTCCTGCAGGGTGCAGCCAAGGCATTCGGCGATCGTACCGCGGATATGCAGTTCAGCCGCGACGAAGAGTGCCTTGACGTCGAAGGTCCGGCCACTCTCCAGCCGCACGCGCAGCCTGTCGCAGGTGCCTGCCTCGACCACGCTGACCGTGCCGGGCTGGAGCCTGACGTTGCGGCGTTCGAGAAGGGCAAGTGCCTCCTCGTCCGGCTCCGGCATGCCATTGGTAAACAGGGTGACATCGCCCCAGTCGGCAACCACAGCTGCCTGATGCGCCGACATCGGCTGGGTCGCCAGAACCCCGATCGGCCCGCCGCCGATTTCGTAACCGTGGCAATAGGGGCAATGCAAAACCGTCTTGCCCCAACGCTCGGCCAGGCCGGGGATGCCGGGCAGGCGGTCTTCGATGCCGCTGGCCAGAAGCAGTCGTCTTGCGGCAACCGTGCCGTGGCCGGCTATGCTGACATGAAAGTCATCGATCTTGCCTCCCGCAGAGTCAGCCTCGCCCTCGATGAAGGTTACGGTGGGGTAGGCAGCCAGCTGAGCCCGCGCATCGGCCAGTATCTCCAGGCCGGATTTGCCATCATGTCCCAGAACGCCGTGAGAATGGGCTGCGAAACGGTTGCGTGGCGTACCGCTGTCGATGATGGTGACGTGGCGCCGGGCTCGGGCGAGGATATAGGCGGCGGATAATCCGGCGAAACCGCCACCGATGATGACTGCGTCCTGTTGCATGCTTGTTCCTTCCATAGCTCCGCCCGCCGGAAGTTTTGGGAAGTCCGGGGGCGGGAGACTTTTTGTCGGTGTTGAATGTCAGCCGGGCTGGTTCAGTGCGGCCCGATGTTCGGCAAAGCGCCGTTTGAAGTCAGCGGCGAGGGTTGCGAGCGTCACCTCGCCAAGCCGTGCAATCAGCATGGCCTCGGCATCGCGAAAAGCGTCGTCAAGCGCGTGGTTGACCGCCTGTTCGACAAGGCAAGCAGGGTTTTCCATGGCGTTGCCCATCTGGAAGAGCATCGGTTCGCCAAGTGCTGTATAGATGTCGCGCATGGTTACATCGTCCAACGGCCGTGCAAGCGTCCAGCCGCCGCCATGGCCGCGGCCGGAGGTGACGAGACCTGCTTCGCGCAGTCCGGCCATGGTACGCCGGACAACGACAGGATTTGTCTGCAGGCAGGCGGCCAGCTCGTCCGACGTCATCGGGCGCTCGCGTTCTGCCATATGGAGCAGCGCATGCAGCACTGCGGAAAGTCGGCTGTTTCTTTTCATGTAATAATAATAGTTACGAATCGAGGCGTAAGTCAAGTTGCGATGGCCAGGTGAGGGAAATCAGTCAGCGGTGAGGCAGCCTTCAAGAATGAAAAACATGGCCGGCGAGCACCCATGGCAGAGCCAGAAGTCCCACGGAGGCAACGGCGGCGTGCAGAACGAGGATCGCCGTCAGTCGGGTGCGGAAGGGTTCCTTGCGCGTCTTGTGACGCAACAGCCGCTGGGCGGCAAAGGCGCCGAGGCTTCCTCCGAGAAACGCCAGGCTTAAAAGCTTGTTTTCCGGAACGCGCCATTTTCCGCCGCGCGCCGCAGCCTTATCCCACCAGAAGACGCAGAACGTCACGATGTTCAAGACAAGAAACAGGGCGATGAGCGAGAGACAGGTGGTCATGCCGATAGAGTGCCGCAAAAAATTGAACAGATCGCAAACGCCCGGCGATAAGGCCCAAACCGTCACACCGGATGTGACAAGCCTTGCACGCCATAGCCAATTGTTCTACCCAGAGACACACGAATTGAAGCTTAAAGAAGAGCATTCCATGACACTCGTCGACGTCCGCATCTCCGAACCGAAACGCTATATTCCTGGCGCCACTGGCGATTGGGAAGTTATCATCGGCATGGAAGTCCATGCGCAGGTGCTCAGCAATTCGAAACTGTTCTCGGGTGCCTCGACAACGTTCGGCAATGCGCCGAATTCCAATGTGTCGCTGGTCGATGCCGCCATGCCTGGCATGCTGCCCGTCATCAACGAAGAATGCGTCAAGCAGGCCGTGCGCACCGGTCTTGGCCTCAAGGCGCAGATCAACAAGCGTTCGATCTTCGACCGCAAGAACTATTTCTATCCGGATCTGCCGCAGGGCTACCAGATTTCCCAGTTCAAGGATCCGATCGTCGGCGAAGGCCAGATCGTCATCTCGGTCGGCCCGGACCGCCAAGGCCAGTTCGAGGATGTCGAGATCGGCATCGAACGCCTGCATCTGGAACAGGACGCAGGCAAGTCGATGCACGACCAGAGCCCGACCATGTCCTATGTCGATCTTAACCGGTCCGGCGTGGCGCTGATGGAAATCGTCTCCAAGCCGGACATGCGCTCGTCGGATGAGGCCAAGGCCTATATGACCAAGCTGCGCTCGATCGTGCGCTATCTCGGCACCTGTGACGGCAACATGGACGAAGGCTCGATGCGCGCCGACGTCAACGTTTCCGTGCGCCGCCCGGGCGAAGGCTTTGGCACGCGCTGTGAAATCAAGAACGTCAACTCCATCCGTTTCATTGGTCAGGCGATCGAATACGAAGCCCGCCGTCAGATCGGCATTCTGGAAGAGGGCGGCTCGATCGATCAGGAAACCCGCCTGTTCGACCCGAACAAGGGCGAGACCCGCTCGATGCGCACCAAGGAAGATGCGCATGATTACCGCTATTTCCCCGATCCGGACCTGTTGCCACTGGAATTCGACGATGCGTTCGTTGAGGCGCTGAAGGCCGATCTGCCGGAACTGCCCGATGACAAGAAGGAGCGGTTTGTCCGCGATCTCGGTCTCTCCGTCTACGATGCTTCCGTGCTCGTTTCGGAAAAGGCGATTGCGGATTATTTCGAGGCTGTAGCCGCTGGCCGCGACGGCAAGATTGCCGCCAACTGGGTGATCAATGACTTGCTCGGCGCCTTGAACAAAGCTGGCAAAGCCATTGAAGAGACTCCGGTTTCGCCGGCCCAGCTCGGCGGCATCCTGGACCTTATCAAGTCGGAAGTCATCTCCGGCAAGATCGCCAAGGACCTATTCGAAATCGTCTGGACCGAGGGCGGTGACCCGGCCGAGCTGGTCGAAAGCCGTGGCATGAAGCAGGTGACAGACACTGGCGCCATCGAAAAGGCCGTCGACGAAATCATTGCCGCCAATCCGGATCAGGTCGCCAAGGTTCAGGCCAAGCCGTCGCTGGCCGGCTGGTTTGTTGGTCAGGTGATGAAATCAACCGGTGGCAAGGCCAACCCGCAGGCCGTGCAGGCGCTGGTCAAGGCCAAGCTCGGCATCGAGGACTGAGCAATTCCAGGAAAAGTGTGACGCGGTTTTCCGTCCGGAATTGCGATTGAAAGGCCCAAAACATGTTCTTCGTCCGCACAGCCACGGAGCGGGATCTGGCGAAAGTCTCGGCGCTTCTCGGCGAGACTGCCCACGCCACCTATGATGCGCAATACGGTGCCGAAAAAATCAACGAGATGACGGCGAAGTGGCACTCCGTGGCGGCGCTGAAGGCCAATCTTCAACGCAAGAACGGCGAATTCCTTGTCGCCGACGACGGCAAGGTGCTCGGCGGTATGGGCTTTGCCTCCATGTCGGAAACGCTGCATGAAACTGCCGTGTTGCACCAACTTTATGTCCTGCCGCAATTCCAGCGGCAGGGAATTGCCCGCGATATCTTCGCCGAACTCGAAACCTGTTTCCCTTATGCAGGTACGATGCTGGTGGAAGTCGAGGAGAACAACGCGAAAGCCATCGGGTTCTACGAGGCGCATGGCTTCGTCAGGGCAGGGACCGGAACAGATACCTGGGGCATTGCGACGATCGTGATGGAAAAGCCTCTCGACTGAGGCTGAGCTGAGTGCTGGCCGCGCCCTTGTCACATTTCCTTCTTCATCCGCTGGCAAGCCACGGGTAGAAATCGGGAATCGGAAGACATGCACGCACCAAAGCTCAATGTGTCGATCAGGCTGGCCAAACGCGAAGACCTCACCGACATCATCGCCCTATTCGCTGCCGACATGATCGGCGGTCATGGCGATACCACCGCTCCAGATGCCTTCCCTGACTATCTCGCAGCATTTGACCGGATCATCGCCACACCGAACGAGTCGCTCTATGTCGCCGAACTTGATGGCGCGGTGGTCGGTACGTTTCAAACCACGGTGCTGACGACACTCTCCGGCCGGGGTAGCTCCAACCTGCTGATCGAAGCGGTGCAGACCCGGAAGGATATGCGTGGCAGGGGGATTGGAGAGACAATGATGCGGTTTGCCATCGAATCAGCCCGTCAGCAGGGTCTTTCCAAGATCCAGCTGAGTTCAAACAAGGCGCGTGTCGATGCTCACCGGTTCTACGAGCGGGTCGGGTTCGAACCTTCGCATCTGGCCTTCAAGATTCGGTTGAAATAGCGGCTTTGCCACGGAAACGCTGGACAAGCGGCGGCCTGCGCGGCATAAGCGGGGCAGTATTCTAGGACATTCCGCGCATTGTTTGGCGCGGTCAAGGACGGACATCATGAAGTCTCTGCTGCAGATTTTTACCTGGTGGAATGGACAGACGATCGGTACCCGCTTTCACACCTGGCGCTTCGGCAAAAGGGTGGGCGAAGATGCGGCCGGTAATGTCTATTATCAGGGTGGCAAGGACTCCGAAGGCCGCACGCGCCGCTGGGTGATCTACAACGGTTATGCCGACGCTTCCGCCATCCCTCCGGGCTGGCACGGCTGGATGCATCACCGCACCGACGTTTCGCCGGCTGATGAAAGCTACAAGGCGCGCGAGTGGCAGAAGCCGCACCAGCCGAACGGCACTGGCTCCGCTCAGGCCTACCGGCCGCCGGGCTCGATCAACGCCACCGGCGAGCGTCCGCGCGTCACCGGCGACTATGATGCCTGGACGCCACGCTCCTGAACCGGATCTGCAAACAGTTGTTCGCGATTGCACCGCAGGCATCATGCCGCGGCCACATTTGATGTTTAGCGCCTGATACCCGGTGATATGGCCGGGGATTGCGCGGGAGACGGGCGTTAGAATGGTAGTTTCAAGTCAGCGAATTCTAAAGCGCCGGTTTTTTGCGGCAGCCTCGCTGTTCGCGATTGCCGGCACCGCCGTTCTTTCCATGGTGACGGCCGCCGACGCAGCCCGAATTACCAATCCGGTCGCCGTCTTTTCCGGCATCGATAAGATCACCGGCCGCATTACCACCTTTGATGTCTATATCGGCGAAACCGTGCAGTTCGGCGCGCTGCAGGTGACGCCGCGCGTCTGTTATAGCCGCGACGATACCGAAGCGCCGAAGACCGACACGTTCGTCGAAGTCGACGAGATCACGCTCGACCGCAAGATCCGCCGCATCTTCACCGGCTGGATGTTTGCCGACAGCCCGGGCCTGAATGCCGTCGAGCACCCCGTCTACGACGTCTGGCTGAACAGCTGCAAGGCAAAATCCGACCTGCCGCCACCGGATTCCGCAGCCAAGCAGTAAACCGGTTTTCGGCAACCCAGTTTTCGATTGTCAGAATTTCAGATGCGGCGTTGCGATTGCGCGCGCCAGCATCTTTTCATAGCGCGCCTTCGGCACGTCGATCGCGCCAAAATTCTTCAAATGCTCGGTGGTGAATTGTGTGTCGAGCAGGAGAAAGCCCCGCTTTCGCAAACGTTCGACCAGATGCACAAGGCAGATCTTCGAGGCGTCCGTGCGGCGTGAAAACATGCTTTCGCCGAAGAAGGCCGAGCCGAGCGAGACGCCGTAGAGGCCGCCGACCAGCTCATCGTTCTCCCATGCCTCGACACTATGCGCGTGGCCCATGCTGTGCAGCGTCGTGTAGAGCGAGCGGATCTTGGCGTTGATCCAGGTGGTCGGGCGATCCGGGGCAGGGGCGGCGCATCCTTCCATGACATGTTCGAACGCCGTGTCGTAACGGATATCGAACGGTACGCGGCGGATCGTCTTGGCAAGGCTTTTGGAAACGTGGAAATCGTCGAGCGGGATGATGCCGCGCAATTCGGGCTCGACCCAGAACAATTCGGGATCGTCAGCGCTGTCGGCCATCGGGAACAGCCCGATGGAATAGGCCCGCAACAGCAAATCCGGTGTAATGTCCGGCTGCCTGCTGCGGGTCCCTTTCATTCAAAACCTCATTCGGCCGATTTGGCCAGGTAGTTTTCCAGCCAATGGATATCGTAGTCGCCGTTGGCGATGTCCTGATTGTTGATCAGGTCCTGGAACAGAGGCAAGGTCGTCTTGACGCCATCGATGACGAATTCATCGAGCACGCGGCGCAGGCGCATCATGCACTCGACGCGGGTGCGTCCGTGCACGATCAGCTTGCCGATCAGGCTGTCGTAATAGGGCGGGATCTTGTAGCCCTGATAGACGCCCGAATCGACGCGAACACCAAGGCCACCCGGCGCATGGAAATGCGTGATCGTGCCGGGCGAGGGCACGAAGGTGCGCGCATCCTCGGCATTGATACGGCATTCGATGGCATGGCCGGAAAAGACGATCTCGTCCTGCGTCACCGAGAGACCACCGCCGGAAGCAACGCGGATCTGCTCGTGAACGAGGTCGATACCGGTGATGGCTTCGGTGATCGGATGCTCGACCTGCAGGCGGGTGTTCATCTCGATGAAGAAGAACTCGCCGTTTTCGTAGAGGAATTCGATCGTGCCGGCGCCGCGGTATTTCAGCTTGCGCATGGCATCAGCGCAGATTTCGCCGATCTTCATCCGCTGCTCGACATTGAGCGCCGGTGAATTGGCTTCTTCCCAGACCTTCTGGTGGCGGCGCTGCAGCGAGCAGTCGCGTTCGCCGAGATGAATGGCATTGCCTTCACCGTCGCCGACGACCTGGACCTCGATATGGCGCGGCTTGCCGAGATACTTTTCCATGTAGACGGCGTCATTGCCGAAAGCGGCAAGCGCCTCGGCACGGGCGGTCGATACTGCCTCGGAAAGTTCTTCCTCGTTCTTTGCCACTTTCATGCCGCGACCGCCGCCGCCGGCAGTCGCCTTGATCAGCACGGGGAAGCCGATTTCGCGGGCGATTTCCAGCGCGTTTTCCGGCTTCACTTCGCCGGCAGAGCCCGGAACGACAGGAATACCGAGCGATTTCGCGGTTTCCTTCGCGGTGATCTTGTCACCCATGATGCGGATGTGATCGGCGGTCGGTCCGATGAAGGTAATGCCGTGCGCGTCGAGGATATCGGCGAACTTGGCATTTTCCGACAGGAAACCGTACCCCGGATGCACGGCGTCGGCGCCGGTGATCTCGCAGGCGGCAACGATCTGGTGAATGTTCAGATAGCTGTCGCGCGATGGCGGCGGGCCGATGCAGACGCTCTCGTCGGCAAGGCGCACGTGCATCGCATTGGCGTCGGCGGTCGAATGAACCGCAACGGTGGCGATGCCGAGTTCCTTGCAGGCGCGCAACACCCGAAGGGCGATTTCGCCGCGATTGGCGATGAGGATCTTTGAAATCATCGGCGCGGCCTATTCTATGACGACAAGCGCTTCGCCGTATTCGACCGGTGCGCCGTCTTCAACGAGGATTTCGGTGACCTTGCCGGAGCGCGGCGCCGGAATCTGGTTCATCGTCTTCATGGCTTCGATGATCAGGATGGTCTGGCCTTCCTTGACGGTCGCGCCGACTTCAACGAACGGACGCGAGCCGGGGGCAGGCGACAGGTAGGCCGTGCCGACCATCGGTGCGGTAACCGCGTTCTTGGAGGTCCGTGCGGGTTCCGCAGCCGAAACCGCGGAAATGCCAGCGGAGGCGATCTGGGCCGGTGCTGCGACCGGAACCGGAGCGGACACGTATTGCGGCGTACCGGCGCGCGAAACGCGGATACGCAGATCGTCCTGTTCCACTTCGATCTCGGTGAGATCGGTTTCGTTCAGGATGTTGGCGAGATCGCGGATCAGCGACTGGTCGATGCCGGGTTTCTTGTCAGCCATGGGATATGAGCCTCGTGTTCTTTTTATTTCGTCTGTTGTGTGAGTGTCTTTAGCGCATTGAGCGCCAGAATGTAACTGTCGGCGCCAAAGCCGCAAATCACGCCCTTCGCCGCTGGTGCCAGCATCGATTTGTGCCGGAATTCCTCGCGGGCATGAACATTGGAGAGATGTACTTCGACGACCGGAATGCCGATCGCCTTGGCCGCATCGTGCAGCGCGATCGATGTGTGGGTGTAGGCACCGGCATTGATGGCGATGCCCTGTGCGACGCTGCCTGCTTCATGGAACCAGTCGATGAGGTCGCCTTCATGATTGCTCTGGCGGCAGACAACATTGAGCCCCAGCAAATTGCCATGCTCGACGCACATCGCCTCGATGTCGGCCAGTGTCTGGCCCCCATAAATACCGGGCTCGCGTTTGCCGAGCGCGTTGAGGTTGGGGCCGTTCAGCACGAAAATGGTCGATGGCATATGGGATCCGGTCCGATAGTCGAGCGCTACCTATAGACCGGCGAACAGCCGAGGAAAAGCCCTTTGACCCCCCTCGGCATTTGTCCACAAGCCATAACGGGCTGCTTTGCTCAAAGTGGGCTTAGCAAACGGTCTTGCCGCAGGTACGGACGTTGGTGACTTTCGTTTCAATCTCTTCGGCGCCGACGGCACCGTAGACGGCTTCCTTGCCGATCACGTAGGACGGAGTGCCCGTGATGCCGAGATCGTTGGCCAGCGTATAAACTTCCCTGACGGCGTCGTCCTGCGTGTTTTCTGCCATCTTCTTGCGCAGATCCGCTTCGGAAACGCCAAGGCCGGTCGCCACCGCCATTGCGGTCTCCTCGTTGGCGCGGTCTTCTCCGCCGAGCAGGGCGCGATGGAAATCACCGTATTTTTCCGGCGCGATGGCGCGGAATGCGGTACTGACCTTATGCGCCGCCATCGAGTCCGGTCCGAGAATCGGCAGCTCCTTCAAGACGAAGCGGACGTTCTTGTCCTTTTCGAGAATGGTTTCCATGTCGGACAAGGCGCGTTTGCAATAGCCGCAATTGTAGTCGTAGAATTCGACGATGGTAACATCGCCGTTGGGATTGCCGAGCGTCACGTCATAGGGCGACTGGAAGATCGCCTTTTCATTGTCGGTGATGGCGGCCTGCGCCTGCGCCGACTGTTCGTCGGCCTGCTTCTTCTTCAGCGACTGCTGGGCCTCGAGCAGGATTTCCGGATTGGCGACGAGGTATTCCCGGATGAAGTCACCGATTTCCTGCTTCTGTTTGGCATCCAGCGCGTAAGCTACCGGAGTGGTCGCGGCGCTTGCCGTCAACAGGATAAGCGAAGCGGTGATGATCTTGCGGGCGTTAAATGCCATGATGGTCCTCGTTGTCTTTCGTTGCTGCAGTCTGTCGTTCAAGTACTAAGGCCACGTCAACAGGCGTGTTTGAAGGACAACAGAATATCGCCGCCGACCATAGGGTGGCGCGGCGCCAAACGAAACCGCAAAATCGGCGGAAATGCGGCGCTCGCGCACTTGTGAAGCCCTTTGCGATCAGGCACATGCCTGTCACGTCAAAAATATCGAGGATGTGCCGTTGAAGCCCCTTTCCGTTCGCAGTTCCGTCGAACCGTTCCATGCCATGGACGTTCTGGCCGAGGCTACAAAACGCCGCGAGGCGGGTTATCCGGTGATCTCGATGGCCGTTGGCCAGCCGAGCCATCCCGCACCGAAGGCCGCACTGGAGGCCGCGCGAACCGCACTCGATCACGGACGCCTCGGCTATACCGATGCGCTCGGCACCTCGTCATTGAGGCTGGCAATCGCTCGCCATTATCGCACCCGCTATGGCGTCGATATCGACCCGCAGCGCGTTGCCGTGACAACGGGATCGTCGGCCGGCTTCAATCTGGCCTTCCTGGCGCTGTTCGATCCAGGTGATTGCGTGGCCATCGCCCGCCCGGGTTATCCGGCCTATCGCAATATCCTGGCAGCCCTCGGCCTGACTGTTGTGGAAGTCGAAGCGGATGCCGAGAGCGGTTTCACGCTGACGCCGCAGAACCTGGAAGCTGCGGCCAAGAAGGCGGGAAGGCCGCTGAGCGGCGTTCTGCTCGCCAGCCCGGCCAATCCGACCGGCACGGTCACGGGCAGGGCAGGGTTGAAAGCACTTGCCTCCTATTGCCACGACAATAATATCGCCTTCATCTCGGACGAGATTTACCATGGCCTGACATTCGCCGGCGAAGAGACGACTGCACTTGCGGTGACAGGCGAGGCCGTGATTATCAACTCGTTCTCGAAATACTACTGCATGACCGGCTGGCGGATCGGCTGGATGGTCCTGCCCGAATCCCAGGTCCGCGCCTTCGAGCGGATCGCCCAGAGCCTCTACATCTCACCGCCGGAACTGTCGCAGATCGCTGCTGAAGCGGCACTCGGCTGTGAGACGGAACTGGATGTCT
This sequence comes from Rhizobium sp. Root1204, assembly GCF_001424965.1. Lineage (NCBI taxonomy): Bacteria > Pseudomonadati > Pseudomonadota > Alphaproteobacteria > Hyphomicrobiales > Rhizobiaceae > Rhizobium > Rhizobium sp. Root1204. The sequence continues at coordinate 17,908 of NZ_LMCZ01000004.1, read as the reverse complement.
ACAAGGGGTCCTATAGCGTTAATCGCGACCTGCTGCTGAAGCGCTTGCCGGAGATCGGCTTTACCATCGCCTCGCCGATGGACGGGGCTTTCTATGCCTATGCCGATGTCAGCCGTTTCACCAATGACAGCATGGATTTTGCCCGCAAGATGCTGGCTGAGATCAATGTCGCGGCAACGCCGGGGCTGGATTTCGATCCTGTCGAAGGCCATCGCATGATGCGGTTTTCCTATGCTGGTGCACGCGCCGACATGGTCGATGCGATGGATCGCATCGCCCGCTGGCTGGCGTGATCCCGTAGAAATTTCAGGCTGTTAGCGGACTTTCCGGATTCTGTCTGTCACGGCTGTGAATCGGATTGGGAAGTGGCCTGACTTCGATCCACCCGTGCTCATGCGCGCCCAGCGGACGCGCATGCCGGCAATGGATGTCTAAGGGGCTAGCTCAGCGGCAAATGCGAATCTTCCGGATGACGCGGTTACCGTACTCGTCCGTCTTGCGGACTGTCCTGATCACACAGACTGGTTCAAAGGCCGTGTCATAACTCTTGTAGTAAAAGTCGTTGTAGCGCTGGCGGCTCGTGCTGTCAGCTTGTGATGTCGCTGCAAGCGAAATCGTGGGAATGGCGACGAGCGCGGCTGCGACAAGGAAACGTCGCATGATTGCCTCCTCCTGTTGGCACTGGACGAGCCCATCTCGTCCAACAGAGAACACTCTGCCGCAGCCGATGTATTTTCACAGTTCCTGATGTAACAGGCCGAAACATGAAAAAACCGGCCAATCGCTTGGCCGGTTTTTCATCTTTCAGATATCTGTTTCGGCTCAGAAGAAGCCGCGCTTCTGCCACCAGCCGCCCTTCTTGGGCTTTGCCGGCTCGGTATCACCTTCGTCCTTCTTGACGGTGGACGACTTGACGACCGGCTCGCTGGCAATCGCGTCGATGTCGCGGTTGGCGCGCACCGGCTTGGTATCTTCGAGGTCGGCAGCAGCCTTCTCGACAGCCGGTTCCTCGATGGCGGCAACCGTTTCCGGCTTCGCTTCGACTGCAGCCTGAGCATCCGCATCGGCAGTCATCACAGGTGCCTGTTCGGCAACGGCCTCTTCAACAGCAGCGACGGCTTTCTTGCGGCTGCGCTTCGGCTTGGCGGGCTTGGCTTCTTCCACGGCAACAACCGGGATTTCGACGATTTCTTCGGCGGCTACAACTGAAACAGCGTCTTCGGCTGAAACGGTAGCCACGGCCTCCGCTTCCGGTGCATCCACCGAGGCTTCTTCACCAGCGGTCTCGTCGTCGGCTGCCAGATTTTCACCTTCTGCCTCGTCCGGACGGTTGCGGCGACCACCACGCTTGCCACGACGGCGGCGTTTGCGCTTCTGACGCTCTTCTTCGCTCAGGCCTGCGTCCTGTGCGTCTTCGGCACCCGCCTGTGCTGCAACGTCATCAGCTTCGTCCTCGTCGCCATCCTCATCGGAGGCATCCTCGGAGCGCACACCGGCCTCAGCACCCTGGTCGCCGCCCGGGCGGCCACCACGCCGGCGCCGGCGGCGCTTGCGCTTGCGGTTGCCCTGTTCGTCGCCCTCGGCGGCAGGTGCCCGTTCGCTGCGCTCGGCCCGTTCTGCGCGTTCCGGCTTGGCTTCGGCCACGAGTTCTTCATCGTCCTCGATATCCTCTTCGATGATGATATCGTCGTCTTCATCGATTTCCGGCTCGAACTGGATGATCTGCTCGATCTTGACCGGGTTCTCGACAGCTTCGCCGCGATCGATGGCAAAATGCTGCGCACCGACATGGGCGTCCGCCTCGATGATGATCTGAACGCCAAAGCGCTCTTCATAATCGATGATCGTGCCGCGCTTGTGGTTGAGCAGGTAGAGCGCAATATCCGGCGTTGTGCGCACGGTGATGTTGTGCGTGGTGTTCTTCAAGAGATATTCTTCGACGCCGCGCAGGACATGCAGGGCAACAGAGGACTGCGAACGCACGTGGCCCGTGCCGTTGCAATGCGAGCAGACCTGCATCGTCGATTCGAGTACCGAGGCGCGAATCCGCTGGCGCGACATTTCGAGCAGGCCGAAATGCGAGATGCGGCCGACCTGGATGCGGGCGCGGTCGTTCTTCAGATGATCCTTCAGACGCTTCTCGACAGCGCGGTTGTTGCGCTTTTCTTCCATGTCGATGAAGTCGACGACGACGAGACCGGCAAGGTCACGCAGGCGCAGCTGGCGGGCGACTTCTTCGGCAGCTTCGAGGTTGGTCTGGAGGGCCGTGTCTTCGATCGAGTGCTCGCGGGTCGAACGGCCCGAGTTCACGTCGATGGCGACCAGCGCTTCGGTCTGGTTGATGATGATGTAGCCGCCGGACTTCAGCGTTACTTGCGGCACCAGCATGCGGTCGAGCTGGGCTTCGATACCCGAGCGCGAGAAGATCGGGTGGACGTCACGGTAAGGCTGAACCACCTTGGCGTGGCTCGGCATCAGCATCTTCATGAAGCCCTTGGCTTCCTTGTAGCCTTCTTCACCGGCGACGATGATCTCGCTGATATCCTTGTTGTAAAGGTCGCGGATCGAGCGCTTGATCAGTGAGCCTTCCTCATAGACGAGGCAAGGGGCAGTGGAGGAGAGCGTCAGGGTGCGAACATTCTCCCACAGGCGCATCAGGTATTCGAAGTCACGCTTGACTTCGACCTTGGTGCGGTTGGCACCGGCGGTGCGCAGGATGACGCCCATGCCCTGCGGCACGTCGAGCGCGCGGGCAATTTCCTTCAGGCGCTTGCGGTCCGGCAGGTTGGTGATCTTGCGAGAAATGCCGCCGCCACGCGCCGTGTTCGGCATCAGGACCGAATACCGGCCGGCCAGCGACAGATAGGTGGTGAGGGCTGCGCCCTTGTTGCCGCGTTCTTCCTTGGCCACCTGCACCAGAAGAATCTGGCGGCGCTTGATGACTTCCTGGATGCGGTACTGCTTGCGCGGACGGCGGTTGACCTGCCGGTCCGGCACTTCTTCCATCGCGTCTTCGGCGCCGACGGATTCGATGACTTCCTTTTCTTCGTGATGACCGTCGTCATCATCGTCGTCATCATGGCCGCGGCGTCCACCACGCGTGTCTTCCGAAATGCTGTCGGTATCGACCATGGCAGCCATTTCGCCGCCATTACCTTCTTCGCCATCTGCGTCGGCAGCAGCGGCTTCGGCTTCGGCGGCGGCAGCCTTCTTGGTGCGGCGCGGACGCTTGGCCTTTGCTTTCGGCTTTTCTTCTTCGGTCTCAGCGGCCATTTCCACGGTCTCGACCGGCTCGGCCGCCGTTTCAATGACCTCGACGACGTTCTCTACAACCGCCTCGACTGTTTCCTCTTCGGAATCAGGGCCGAGATCCGTGCCGGTTTCGACATGCTCGATGTCGTCGTCACGGCGCGCTTCCTCGGCTTCCTGCCGCAGGAGGGCCTGACGATCGGCGAGCGGGATCTGATAATAGTCGGGGTGGATTTCAGCGAACGCTAGGAAGCCGTGGCGGTTGCCGCCGTAGTCGACAAAGGCCGCCTGCAGCGACGGCTCTACGCGCGTTACTTTCGCGAGATAGATGTTGCCGCGGATTTGTTTCTTGTGTTCGGATTCGAAGTCGAATTCTTCTATGCGGTTTCCGCGTACGACAACGACGCGCGTCTCTTCAGCGTGAGACGCATCGATAAGCATTTTCTCTGCCATGGAAGTGGTGCTCCTCGGCGCACCCTGGAAACAGCAGGAAAATAGCGTCCCGGAGGAGACTTTCCATGCAGTTCAGGTTTTTCGCCGGATGTGAATGTTCCTGTAAGGTTGGGGAGATCGTCCAACAGCCAGACGGCAGCCGGAACACTTGCGTTCCGGGGCCTGTTTACTTCTGACCGATACTGCTGGGACAACGTTAATGACCAAACAAGAATGCCAATGTAGTAGGCCCTGAAGGCCCGATGAATGTGCCCGGTCACGGGCCTGCGGTGATCGTCACCATAAACGCTCCGGCCACCGCCGGAATTTCTCGATTCAGCATGCGAAGAAAAAGTGGAGCGACGGCGGATGAAGCGCGACTGCTTGTCCGAGACGTGATCTGCGTTGAAGCGGTTTTACCCGTCCCGATCACGCTCTGGCGCCAGGGTTTTAAACACCCTTTGGCTGCCGGTCGTCGATTCTATCCCGTCAACACTTTCTCCCTGCAAGGCTTTTATGTTTTCTATGTCACAATGGCAAGGGAAAAGCCGGAAGCGCCATAATATTGATTGATTCGCTTGTCGGGGTGTGTACTGGCGAAGTGCTGGTTTGCTGCGGTCTTGAGGCTCGTTAACGGCGCTGGAAAAGGGCAGGCGGCGTCCCTTGAATATGGAGAGCGCAAGGTTTGGTTAACCATATGGCGTCATGGATACTGCAGGCAGCAACGCGCCAAGTGTACGGGCCATGTCCCGAAATGAGATGTCGCGACCTGGTCGTCGGCGACGCTACCACCGCGGTACCGGTGGGCGTATGCAACAAGGAAGAGCGGATTTGATCCTGTCAGCGATGATACGACGGTGCCTGCTGGGCCTCCTGCTTCTTTCGGCGGCGCCGGTCGCTCATGCTGCCGATGCACCATTGCTCGCTTACGGTGCGCGGATTGCCGGCGACGACGCCCGCACCAGGGTGGTGATTGATTTCGACCGCAAGCCCGTTTTCTTCGTCCACTATGTCGCCAATCCGCCCCGTGTCATCGTCGATTTGCCTGAGACCTCCTTTGGTCTGAAACCCGAGGATCTGAAAGCGCGCGGTCTGTTCACCGAAATTCGCTATGGCGCGATGGGGCCGGGCAGCGCCCGCGTGGTGCTCACTGCAAGCAAACCCGTCGCCGTCACGGTCGCCGATGTGAAGGCGGATGAGGAAGGCAAGGGATTTCGCCTGGTGCTTGATGCGGAACGGGTGACCGAGGCGCGTTTTTCCAGCTTGATCGCAGAGCAGACATGGACCGGTACTGTCAGCGCTGCAAAGACCGACAGGCTGGTCGAGCCGGCCGCACCCGGAGCATTCATTATTGCCGTCGATGCTGGTCACGGCGGTATCGATACCGGCGCCATCGGCAGCGAGACCAAGATGGAAGAGAAGAGCGTCACGCTTGCCTTCGCCGCGCAGCTTGTCGAGACGCTCAACAAGGAGAAGGGCGTCAAGGCATTCCTGACGCGCGACAAGGATGAGTTCCTGTCCTTGCCGGAACGCGTCCAGGTTGCCCGTCAGCACAGCGCCAACCTGTTCATCTCCATTCACGCCGATACGCTGAAGCAGCGTGATATTCGTGGCGCCACCGTCTACACGATCTCCGACAAGGCATCCGACCATCTGGCAGCCAATCTTGCAGCCCGCGAAAACCTGTCGGATGAGATTGCCGGGGTCACCTTCAAGAGCGAACCGGCCGAAGTCGCCGACATTCTGATCGATCTGACGCGCCGCGAAACGCAGGCGTTCTCGGTCAATCTCGCCCGTTCCGTCGTTTCGTCCTTCGAGGGGCAGATCAACCTGATCAACAATCCACACCGCCATGCGGGATTCCGGGTTCTGCAGGCGCCGGATGTGCCATCGATTCTGCTGGAATTGGGTTTTTTGTCCAACAAGGAAGATGAAAAGCTCCTTGTCGATCCGGTCTGGCGCAGCAAGGTTGCAGATCTTATTGCGGCTGCCGTGCGCGGCTATCGCGGCGAGGCCGTCGCAAACGGTGGTTGAGCACGGTTTGGAGGAAGTTCCATCCGTTGCCGCTCAATGGCGTGAACCGGTAATAACGTCTGTTGTGATTTGTGTCGCCGGAGTAACAGCGATATCGTTTTCAACGGGATGACCCATGTTTAATCTGCTGCAAGCCCTATTTTACTCACAATCCGGTCGCTATCCGGAAGTCTGAATTGCACGGCGGTGATCCGAAAGACGATCGCTGGCCGTAAACATGCAACGTGGGGAAGCGCCGCCGGCCATCCGGAACGCATTTCATTCGTTGTTTAATGCGTTGGCGTGATTGCATTCGGGCAAGGTGCGGGGTAGGCCCACCGGCAGCGTATGTTCCGCATAGATAAACGATAACTGGATACCGGTACCTGGCTGATGATCAGACTGATTGGATATTTCTTCGGCATTGGCGCATTTCTGGTGCTCGGCGTTGCCGCAGCCGCTGCCATCTATCTTGGCCATGTGACCAAGGACCTGCCAGACTATGAGGTCCTCAACAGCTATGCGCCTCCGGTAACAACCCGCGTCCACGCCGGCAATGGCGCGCTGATGGCTGAATATGCCCGTGAACGCCGCCTCTATCTGCCGATCCAGGCCATTCCCGATCGCGTCAAGGCGGCCTTCATCTCGGCCGAAGACAAGAACTTCTACCAGCATCCAGGCGTCGATATCACCGGCCTTGGCCGCGCCATCTTCGTCAACCTGCAGAATTTCGGCTCCGGCCGCCGTCCCGTCGGCGCTTCGACCATCACCCAGCAGGTTGCCAAGAACTTCCTTCTCTCCTCCGACCAGACGATCGACCGCAAGGTCAAGGAAGCCATCCTGTCGTTCCGCATCGAGCAGGCCTACAGCAAGGATCGTATTCTCGAACTCTATCTCAACGAAATCTTCTTCGGTCTGAATTCCTACGGTATCGCTGGCGCCGCACTGACTTACTTCGACAAGTCGGTCACCGAGCTGACCATTGCTGAAACGGCCTATCTCGCAGCACTGCCGAAGGGGCCGGCTAATTATCATCCATTCCGCAGGGCCGAAGCTGCCATCGAGCGCCGCAACTGGGTCATCGATCGCATGGTCGAAAACGGTTACGTCGCCAAAAGCGATGGCGATGAGGCAAAGAAGCAGCCACTGGGTGTCAGTGTTCGTCGCGGTGGATCGCATCTGTTCGCGTCTGACTATTTCGCCGAGGAAGTTCGCCGCCAGATCATCCAGCGCTACGGCGACAACGCGCTTTACGAGGGCGGCCTGTCGGTCCGCACATCACTCGACCCGCGCATTCAGGTGGAAGCGCGCCGGGCGCTGCAGAACGCGCTGGTTTCCTATGACGAGCGCCGCGGTTTCCATGGCCCGATGAAGTCGATCGAAATTGGTGGAGACTGGGGCGAGCCGCTCGGCAAGCTGAATGCTTTGTCTGATGTGCCCGAATGGAAACTGGCCGTCGTACTCTCCGTTGACGGTAACGGTGCCGACATCGGCATCCAGCCGGAAAAAGAGGCCGGCGGCAAAATCGGCGCCGACCGCGTGACCGGCCATATCACCGCCAAGAACATGCAATGGGCCTACCGCTCTTCGACCGGTGAGCGTAAGACGGCAAAGTCGCCGGAAGGCGTCGTCGGTCCGGGCGATGTCGTTTATGTCGAGCCGACTGATGCTGCCGGAGAATATCGCCTGCGCCAGCCGCCGAAAGTGCAGGGCGGCCTTGTCGCCATGGACCCGCATACGGGCCGTGTTCTGGCCATGACGGGTGGCTTTTCCTACGGCCAGTCTGAATTCAACCGTGCAACGCAGGCCATGCGTCAGCCGGGATCGTCCTTCAAGCCCTTCGTTTACGCGGCAGCACTGGACAACGGCTATACGCCCGCATCCGTCATTCTCGACGCGCCATTCGAACTCGTAACCGGCGGTCAGGTCTGGCGTCCGGAAAACTATGGCGGCGGTTCGGCCGGCCCTTCGACACTGCGTCTCGGCATCGAAAAGTCGCGTAACCTGATGACGGTGCGGCTTGCCAACGACATGGGCATGAACTTGGTGGCCGAATATGCCGAACGTTTCGGCATCTACGACAAGATGCTGCCGGTGCTCGCAATGTCGCTCGGTTCAGGCGAAACGACGGTTCTGCGCATGGTGTCGGCCTATTCGGTGCTCGCCAATGGCGGCAAGCAGATCAAGCCGTCGATGATCGACCGCATCCAGGACCGCTACGGCAAGACGATCTTCCGCCACGAAGAGCGCACCTGTGACAATTGCAATGCGGCTGATTGGGAAGATCAGGAAGAGCCGGTTCTCACCGACAACCGCGAGCAGGTTCTTGACCCGATGACCGCCTACCAGATCACATCGATGATGGAAGGCGTGGTTTCCCGCGGTACTGCGGCCGGCAAGATCAAGCTCGACCGTCCGGTTGCCGGCAAGACCGGAACGACCAACGACGAAAAGGACGCCTGGTTCGTCGGCTATACGCCGGACATGGTGGCTGGCCTCTATCTCGGTTTCGACAGCCCGGCGCCGCTCGGCCGCGGTGCAACAGGTGGCGGTCTGGCGGCTCCCGTGTTCAATGATTTCATGCAGGCCGCAACGCAGGGTACCCGCCCAAGCAAGTTCGTTGTGCCGGAAGGCATGAGCCTCATCCCCGTCAACCGCAAGACCGGTATGGCGGCGGCAGACGGCGATCCGGATACGATCATCGAGGCCTTCAAGCCCGGCACCGGCCCGGCCGATACCTTCTCGGTCATCGGTGGTGCCGATCAGTACATCCCGCCGGAAGAAATCCTGAAGGCGTCGCCGCAGGCCAATGATGCGATCAATCGCGGTTCCAGCGGCCTGTTTTAACCAGCCCCTTCCCATTCACCGGCGCCCGCCGCTCTTTACACGAGCGGCGGGCGCCGTTATTCACGGCGCACATTCCATACGAACGCAAGAAGCGGAACCATGCGGACTGAAATCGAGAACATTGTCGACGAAATCAAGCAGGCCATAAGCCTGCTGAGGAGGCATCTTTGACTGGGATCAGGCGGTAAGACGGCTGGACTGGTTGAACAACAAGGCAGAGGATCCAAACCTCTGGAACGACGCGTCGGAAGCTCAGAAGCTGATGCGCGAACGCCAGCAGCTGGATGACGGCATCAATGGCGTTCGTGCTTTCGAGCGGCAGATGCAGGATGCCATCGACCTCATCGAACTCGGTGAGGAAGAGGGTGACGCTGACATCATCAAGGAAGCCGAAGATGCGCTGCGCGCACTGAAGGTTGAAGCCGCCCGTCGCCAGGTGGAAGCGATGCTCTCCGGCGAAGCTGACAGCAACGATACCTATCTCGAAGTCCATTCCGGTGCCGGCGGTACCGAGAGCCAGGATTGGGCGAACATCCTCTTGCGTATGTACACGCGCTGGGCTGAGCGCCAGGGTTATAAGGTCGAGCTTCTCGAAGTTCATGACGGTGAAGAAGCGGGCATCAAGTCGGCGACGCTGCTGGTCAAGGGGCACAATGCCTATGGCTGGCTGAAGACCGAATCGGGTGTTCATCGCCTTGTTCGTATTTCGCCATTCGACAGCAATGCCCGCCGCCACACCTCGTTCTCGTCGATCTGGGTCTACCCGGTCATCGACGATTCGATCCAGATCGATATCAACGAGAGCGATTGCCGTATCGATACCTACCGTTCGTCCGGCGCCGGCGGCCAGCACGTCAACACCACCGATTCGGCCGTGCGTATCACGCATATTCCGTCCGGAATCGTCGTGCAGTGCCAACAGGAGCGTTCGCAACACAAGAACAAGGCCAAGGCCTGGGACATGTTGCGTGCCCGCCTCTACGAAGCGGAGCTGAAAAAGCGTGAAGACGCGGCCAATGCTGAAGCCGCATCGAAGAGCGATATCGGCTGGGGTCACCAGATCCGGTCCTACGTGTTGCAGCCGTATCAGCTGGTCAAGGACTTGCGTACCGGCGTCGCCAGCACAGCGCCTGACGATGTGCTCGATGGCGATCTGAACGAGTTCATGGAAGCTGCACTCGCACACCGTGTCAACGGCGGCGCCGATGCCGTGGTCGACGATCTGGCCTAAGCCGGGTTTCCATCTCCAAAAAAATAAAAAAAGCCGGGCGCATCCATTGCCCGGCTTTTTCTTTTGGTTATGTCCGTGTGGTCAGTTCGTCTCCCGCTCGACCTTGATATCGCCGATATCATCGATCAGCACGGTCCAGGTCTCGGGTTCCAATGCGGTCGGGTCCGTTTTCAGATAGACCGTGGCAAACAATCCCGGCTGGGCGGCAACGCCATCGGATGTGTCCGGCCTGATATCCGTGACATAGGCCTTCATCGCAGAAAATTCCTCAAGCTCCGCTGAGGAAATAACCTTGGGACCTGCAGCATCCAGTACCACCTGCTGCAGGAATATGTGCGCGTTGCCCTCCGGCTGGCGCACCGCAACGAGCTTGTAATAACCCCGTTGCGTGGGAGATATCGTTGCCGATTGATTGTCTGTAGCCGTGCCGGCCTTTGGATCCAGGGCGGATAGCGGATCGCCGCTTTCCTCCCAATATCCCGTGCTTGTCACGAAGATAATGTTGGCAGGCATCAGGACGGTTTCATCCGCGCGGGCAGCGGATCCCTCAGCAAATGGCAGAAACAGAACAAGGGCTACAAGACACTGAATGGAAAGCAAGGCTGTGCGCGGCGTGGCGCCAGACACACGCAGCTCAGGCGTGTTGAAACGTTGGATAGGGAGCATCTTCGTCGCGTTAGATAGGTTCGTGTAAACAGCTGGATGCTCTCACCTCGATCCGTTGCAGGCATCAAGGCACGCTCAACTCTGCCACAATTTTTGGCGGGAATCGATTCGAAATCAAGGCATTGCGGCAGGAGACCGCGTCTATCGCTTCTAGTTGGAAAATTGTTCGGCCAGGATACGGTCCGACCAGGAGTAATCCGGATCGGAAAGGATGTGCGCCGTCTTGTTTTCCGATTCAGCAATGCGAACCTTCACCACCGATTTGACCTCGACATGATCGGCGACCGCGTTGACCGGACGTTTTTCGGGTTCGAGAATGTCGATATCGACGGTGACCTTGTTGGGCAAAAGTGCGCCGCGCCAGCGCCGTGGCCGGAATGGACTGACCGGCGTCAGGGCAAGAAGGGGGGCTTCCAGCGGCAGGATAGGCCCATGGGCGGAGAGATTGTAGGCTGTCGAACCGGCGGGCGTGGAAAGCAGGACACCGTCGCAGACAAGCTCTTCGAGCCGCACCCGGTCGTCAACGACGACCCGGAGCTTGGCTGCCTGATAGGATTGCCGGAAAAGATAGACCTCGTTGATCGCCAGCGCCTTGAACGTGTTGCCGTCAGCGTCTGTGGTTTTCATCTCAAGCGGCCGGAACGTATTCTCGACGGCCGCAGCCAAGCGCTCGTGCAGATTTTCCGTGCTGTAACGGTTCATCAGAAAACCGATCGAGCCACGGTTCATGCCGTAGATCAGCTTGCCGGAATTCATCGTCTTGTGCAGCGTCTGCAGCATGAAGCCGTCGCCGCCAAGCGCCACGATCACATCCGCTTCCGCCGGGTCTTCCTGGCCGTACAGAGCGATCAGTGCCGCTTCTGCCGCCTGTGCCTCGTCGGTTGCCGAAGCGGCGAAGGCGATGGTTTTGAACGTGCGAGCCATGAAATGCCTGTCTGTTTTATAAAATGGGCCGCTCAATGAGGAGAGGCCCGAAATATGGTCCACCTGTAAGTCCGACAGAAGGCGTCGCTGCGGAGAATGCCGCCATTATCATGCACAAAAGAACATTATGGGGAAGGGAGGATTGAGGCTATTCCCGCCAATGATCGGCGACCCACGGCGTTGGAAGGATATACTGGCGCAGGTATTTGAACGGCGCCTTGCCTTTCCTTCGGCTGGCATCAAACACCCCCAAAACGTGGTTGAGAGGGGTTGTGGCACGTCCCTTCAAGCCGAATTGGCCGTCGATTGCATGCTGCGGGAAAAAGTTGCGCGGGAATAGGACGACCCTGGCATCCGAGGGGAGACGCGGAGCGAGGAAATAGTTCAGAGGAAACGGCCAGCGGCAATCCTGTTTGAAATGCAGGACCCAGCGGCGCGGGAAAAACTTGACGCCGCCCGGCGCGTTTCGGGTAACGAACCGCTGCTCAAATTCATATTTGTCGGCGACGCCCTGCGGGTCGGCGCGGAACTTTTCCTGTAGCGGAACAAGTTTGCCGACCGGGAACCGGAACAGCGACGTCTGGCCGAGACGCTCGAATGGCGTCGTCTGATTCTGGGCGATCATCACGTCATCCGGTCCGCCTGTTTCGAAGAAGGCATCAAGCGAGCCGACGATCACCAGGTCGAGGTCCAGGAACAGGACCGGGCCGCTGAGGTTGCTGAGTTTCGGTCCCCAAAGGCGTGCCTTGGGCCAGATACCCTTGGTCTTGACCGGCATCTTTTCGATGTCCAGCGGCGGCAAGTCCTCCAGGTGAATTTCCGGCCGCAAGCCCTCCCTGTTATCGGTGAAGCAGGTGAATGTGAAAGGGGGAGTGATGTTGCGTGCCACCATTGCATAAAGCCGGTTGATAAACGGCGCGCCGTACTTTGTACCCCAATTGATGCAGATAATCTGCTTCACGCCGCCGCTTGCAGCCAGAACGTCCGCCGTCATGCTTGTCATTCCTCATTTCGCGCCGGGCTTGCCGCATCCGCGCTCAAGCCCATACCGGCGGTATATCGCGATTGCATATAGGCTTACAGCGCTCTGATTCTAAGTGGGGGGTGCAAATCCTGCAGAGGCGCGAAAATCTGGCAAAATAAACAGCAAGCTTGCCAAAGAAGTCCGATAGCCGGGAAATTTAAGCAGAAAAAAATGGTGCCCCCACCAGGACTCGAACCCGGGACCCCCTGATTACAAATCAGGTGCTCTACCAACTGAGCTATAAGGGCAGCACTTGCGGCAGGGAGTTACCATATTCTGATCGCGTGTAAAGCGAAAATACGGCTCGGCGGCTGCTTTTCCAGTGATTGACCTGTTTGGTGCGCGGTGGGCTGCTGCACGGCACCCTGAATCGAAGTGAATTTTGGGAGTTATGCAGCGAATCTAAAGCGCTGCGGCGCGTCGTGCACGCCATGAATACCGTGCGGCCCTGGTTGTCTTTGCACTCGTGTGGGACTGGTGGTCAAAGGCCAGGTCTTGCTGGCCGAAAATTTGTGGCTTGGGGCGGCGTACGCAGGGCGAGGCGTTTCTGCAGCCGCGGTGGGATGAAGAACGCAAGAATCGCAAATACCGCCGCAAAGGCGGATATTATCCACAGCGCATCCGCGCCTAGCGCCCGTTCGAGAAACGCGCCGCAGATGCCGCCGGATATCATTCCGAGCCAGGGAACGATCTGCAGGCCCCAGTCTGGCCGTGCCGTCCCGATTATCCAGTTGCCGATGCCTTTGCCGAAGCGGGAGAGGGCGCCGGTGACATAGGTCAGCCCGACCGGCAATCCCGCCATATGTTCGACTGCGGCATTGACCAGCCCCATGGCCAGCACGATTGCGTAGAATTGCAGTGTAGCAAGGCCCGGTTCAGTGATGATGGCAGCCAGCGCCAAAAGCAAGGCCGCGCCGATGAGGATGCGGAACGCACGCCGGGCTGCATTGTGGGCAATGACGACCCCAAGTGCGTTGCCAGCGACGAACATGGCAAGACCACCCACCAGAATAGCCGCCCCAACTGCTTGCCCATCCACAAGCGCCACGGCGGCGCGGGTGGTATTGCCGCTCATGAAGGAGACAAAGCTACCGGCGATCAACAGGCCGGCAGCATCCGTCATGCCGGCCAGAAACGAGATGGCTGCGACGAGAATGATGCCGGTGACCGTGCGCTGTCTTAAGATGATGCCCCGCCGCCGCTCTCGAGTCATGACTATGACTTTCCCCCGTCAATTCTGATTCGGTCGTCTGAAACGTCCGTCATCATATGTTGGGCAGCCTGAGAGGCGCTATCTATTCCGCAGCGTCGAGCATTGCCGGTTTAGGGTCGATTTCCGTGCAGCGCGACATTGCGCCCGGCAGATTGTCGGCCAAGAAGTCGATGAGCGCGCGGACCGACGGCAGCAAGCCATGGCGCGACGTGAAGACCAGATGGGCGATGGTGGTGTTCGAGCACCACTCCGGCAATACCGGCACCAGCACACCGGTCCGGATCCCCCGATTGCAAAGATGATCTGGCAGGAGCGCAATGCCGACGCCTTCGATGGCTGCCCGTTCGAGAATGCCGAAATCGCCACATCCAATGACGGGTTGATGACTGATGTCGCGTTTCGTTCCGTCGGTATGGTTCAGCTGCCAGGTATCGGTTGGATGCTGCTCGTTCATCGACAGCGTCGGCATGCTGCCCAGCGTATCGATCGTTACATTGCCGATCCGCGCCATCAGCGCTGGACTTGCCACGAGAAACTGGCTGGCTTCGCCGAGCTTGCGGATGATCAGGTTGTGGTCCGTGTCCAGTTGAGCGCGGGCGCGGAGCGCGATGTCGATGCGTTCTTCGACCAGATCGATCCGGCGGTTGGTGGTGGTGATCAGCAGGCGGACACCCGGATAGTGACGATGAAAGGCCGGCAGGATGGCGGCGACCATCGGCGTGAAACCGATCGGGCAGGCGAGGCGAACTACCCCGGCCGGTTCACTTTTGGCCGCAGCCACCACTGCTTCAGCAGCCTCGACGCCAGACAAGATCATTTCGCAACGTTCATAGAAGGCCTGCCCGATCTCGGTTACCCGCAGCTTGCGGGTGGACCGTTCGAGAAGACGTACGTCAAGCTGCTGCTCCAACCGGGCAACATGCTTGCTGAGTTTGGACTTCGGAATGTTGAGGGCACGGGCAGCGGCGGAAAAACCCTTGTTTTTCACCACGGCGGCAAACAGCGCGAGATCGTTCAGGTCCTGCATGTCACACCTTCATGTCCATCGAAAATTGACCATCATTGTTTCTATCAGGAAACGGCTTGTCGAAAAAGGGCCGGCTTATCAGTCGATTGTTTTAAAATCATATGTGATGCACCAAACGCCACCCGAGCGTACACCAAACAATCAAACGAAGGTGCCTACCATGAACATTCTCCATATCGACTCAGGTATTCTCGGCGATCATTCCGTTTCCCGCCGCCTGACCGCATCGATCGTCGCACGGATCAAGGCAGAGCGTCCCTCTGACACTGTTACCTATCGCGACCTTGCCGCCGCCCCACTTGCCCATCTCAGCGGTTCGCACCTGATGGCCGCTTCCGCCAATCCGGAAGGTCTCGATGCGACGCTGGTTTCCGAGCTTGATGCCGGCCGCGCCTCGCTCAACGAATTTCTTGCCGCTGATGTCGTCGTCATCGGCGCACCGATGTACAATTTCGCCATTCCGAGCCAGTTGAAGACCTGGATTGACCGCATTCTCGTTGCCGGCACCACATTCCGCTACACCGCGGAAGGCGTCGAAGGCCTTGCCAAGGGCAAGAAAGTGATCGTCGCTTCGACCCGTGGCGGCCACTATTCCGGTTCCTCGCCGATCAGTGCCATGGACCACCAGGAAACCTATCTTAGCACGGTATTCGGTTTCATCGGTATCACTGATGTCGAATTCGTCCGCGCCGAAGGCCTTGCCATCAGCCCGGATTCCAAGGAAGCCGCGATTACCGAGGCTGAAAAGGCCATTGCCGGCCGCGGCCATTTCGATATCGCCGCCTGATCCTTCATCCTGATCCCTGTGATAGAAAGCCGGGCACCGTTCGTTGCCCGGCTTTTTCGTTGCGCGCTGCACCCACGGTAGCAGAGGCTGGACAGGCCTGCATTGAGGGGATAGAGCCGCACCGAAGGGCCTTGCCCTCAGATTAAAGATTGGAATGACACTGACGGATGTCAGGGACAGCAACGGCACAATCCTCTCCGAGGGAGACAATGTCAGCCTGATCAAGGATCTCAAGGTCAAGGGCACTTCCGAGACCTTGAAGCGCGGCATGATGATCAAGGGCCTGGTGTTGCGCACGGAGTTTCTGAAGAAGGCCTGAGTTGCCGTCGGTCTGCAGACTAGCACCGGCGCGCCGTTGCGTACCGGGCGCCAATCCGCTGGACGTCCGGATTTTTTGTATTACACTTCGCTTATGAAAAGCGTTCCGGCACTTTTGATGGTCGCGCTTGTTCCGGTCCTTGCCGGAACGTCTTCTGGCGCGTCCTTTGCCGCCGATCCGATCTGCACCTGCAGAAACAAGGATGGTTCGAAACTCGAACTTGGACAGACCGCGTGCATCCGCGTGGGCGACACCGCCTATCTGGCGCGGTGCGAAAAAGAACTCAATGTCATGACCTGGCGCAAGCTGCGGGACGAATGTCCCGAAGCGCGATTGTCGGTTGCCGCGTTGCCTTTGACGCAGTAGCGGCCGGTCAGGCCTTGGTCAGGTGACCGCGGGCCGCATACATGGCGATCGCGGCCGCATTGGAGACGTTCAGCGACTTGATGGCGCCGGGCATGTCGAGGCGGGCAAGCGCGTTGACGGTCTGGCGGGTCTTCTGCCGCAGTCCCTTGCCCTCGGCTCCCAGAACAAGCGCGATCTTTGCGCCAGAAAATGTCTGTTCAAGTGGCGCCGGCCCTTCCGAATCAAGACCGATCGAGACGAAGCCGAGCTTGTGCAGTTCTTCCAGCGCATCGGCGAGATTGGTGATCTGGATATAGGGGATCATTTCCAGGGCGCCAGAGGCCGATTTGGCCATGACGCCTGATTCTGTCGGGCTGTGACGCTGCGTGGTGATCAGGGCGCCGGCGTTGAAGGCAACGGCGGAGCGCATGATGGCGCCGACATTGTGCGGATCGGTCACCTGGTCGAGGACGAGAATCAACGGGCTGTCGTTGAGTGCCGAAAGACGGCGCACAGGCAGCGGAACGGTTTCCAGCATTGCGCCCTGATGGATGGCGTCCGGTCCGAGGATCTTGTCGAGATCCTGCGGCGTGACGATCTCCACCGGAAAATCCAGTTCTTCGACCGGGCCTGTTTCCAGCCGCACCAACGCATTCTGCGTCACCGAAAGCTTGGTGATTTTGCGCTCGGGATTGTCGAGGGCGGCGCGCACCGTGTGAATGCCGTAGAGCAGCACCTGGTCGGGCGCCAGTTGCGGCGCCTTCCAGTCAGGTGCAGCACTTCTCTTGCGCTTGTCCTGTACGGGGGTCGGGATTTCGCCGCGTTCGCGCTTGGCGTCGCGATGCGCACGGCGAAGAGTGGCGTAATGGGTGTCTTTGGCGTTCTTGTCGCCCGGATTATCTTTGCTCATGCTTGTCTTATACTGATGATGCCGTTCGCGTGGAACCGTTTTTCGCGAAATCGGCGGCTTGCAATCTTTATCGCGATTTTCCCAACTTTTTCTGAGGCGCCGTGTTGACAGGATGAAACGGGGCCGTCATATACCCGGCGCAGATTGAGGGAACGGATTGCCCCGGCAAACAACACCTTGATCTGCAATACTTGGTCGATTGATCCCGACAGAATAATGGAGGGATGCCCGAGTGGTTAAAGGGGACGGACTGTAAATCCGTTGGCTCAGCCTACGTTGGTTCAAATCCAACTCCCTCCACCATTCTGTCACACGGATCTTGACCCGCGGGTATAGCTCAATGGTAGAGCAGCAGCCTTCCAAGCTGAATACGCGGGTTCGATTCCCGCTACCCGCTCCACTAAATGCCCAAATATCTCCGGTCTTTGTTGTGCTGCTTTAAGACAAGCCGGCAAATGGCTGATTTGATCGCGTTTCCGCGTTTGGCGTGATGGCCATTGGAAATGTATCCTGTCATCCCCACATAGGCATCATCCGGGCCTTAAGGGCCTGACGGAGCGCAAAATAATTAAGTCTTGCGCATTCCGCCCGAAACCCTTAAACGCCTCCCCAAACCGGCGCCGCCGGTATGGTGCATTTTCATTGATCACAGGAAACTTGACCCCATGGCAAAGAGCAAATTTGAGCGCAATAAGCCGCACGTTAACATTGGCACGATCGGCCACGTCGACCATGGCAAGACGTCGCTGACGGCCGCGATCACGAAGTATTTCGGCGAGTTCAAGGCGTACGACCAGATCGACGCAGCACCGGAAGAAAAGGCCCGCGGCATCACCATCTCGACGGCACACGTGCGTACGACCAGATCGACGCAGCACCGGAAGAAAAGGCCCGCGGCATCACCATCTCGACGGCACACGT